>NZ_LOYC01000056.1:0-309912 GCF_001524725.1 Burkholderia sp. MSMB1072 | reverse complement strand
GGCCACCGGTGCAGTCGGAACGTTGGCCGGCGCAGCGGGTGGTGTCGGCGGTGCGACCGGCAGTCTCGGCGGCATCGTAGGCACGGTAGCCAACTCGGCAACCGGTGCAGTCGGAACGCTGGCTGGCGCAGTGGGCGGTGCTGGCGGCGCGGCCGGCGGTCTCGGCGGCATCGTAGGCACGGTAGCCAACTCGGCAACCGGTGCAGCCGGAACATTGGCTGGCGCAGTGGGTGGTGTCGGCGGTGCGGCCGGTGGTCTCGGCGGCATCGTTGATACGGTAGCCAACTCGGCAACAGGCGCAGTCGGAACGTTGGCCGGCGCAGTGGGCGGTGCTGGCGGTGCGGCCGGTGGTCTCGGCGGCGTCGTGGGCGCGGTCGGCAACACGGCCACCGGTGCAGTCGGAACGCTGGCCGGCGCAGTGGGCGGTGCCGGCGGCGCGGCCGGCGGTCTCGGCGGCCTCGTGGGCACGGTCGCCAACGCGGGCACGGGCGTCGTCAATGCCGTCACCGGTGTCGCCGGCAACGGCGGCGCGCTGATCACGCCGATCACGAGCATCGTCGGCAATCTCGGCGGCTCGTTGCCGGTCGGCGCAGCCACCGGGGCGATCGGCGCAGCGTCCGGCGCGGTAACCGGCCTCGCCGGCAGCGGCACCGCGGCGATCGCACCGATCGCATCGACCGTCACGTCGCTGATCGGATCCGCCACGAGCGGCGCCGGCAACGTCGTCGGCTCGGGATCCGGCGCGCTCTCCGGCGCAACCGGTGCGGCAGGTTCGCTCGCGACGGTCACCACAGGCCTGACGGGTTCGCTCGCGCACACCGTGACCGGCACCGCCGGCGCGGTCGCCGGGACCCTTCCGGCACTGAGTGTCGCGCTCAATGGCGGTACGGCAGCCGGTGCGGTCGGCGGTGTGACGAACGCCGCGGGGGCGCTCATCTCCGGCGGCGCGACGATCGCCAACGCGGCGGTGCAATCGGTCGGTTCGGCCGTCGGGTCGGTGGCCGGCGTCGTTCCCGCGCTGGCGGTTTCGCTGAACGGCAATTCCGCGCAAGGGGGCGGTAGCGCGTCGGGCGGTGGTTTGCTGGCACCCGTGACGTCGCTCGTCACTTCGCTCACCGTTCCGGTGATCAAGAAGTAGGCGACGTCGATACCGCGGCCGCCGCATGCTCCGGGCGGCCGCGAATCTTCACACCTCAGGCGCGTCATCCACTACGCCGGCGGGACGACGAATCGTGTCGTCTCGCGCGGCGTTGGCTCGGTGACGCGCCATTTTGCGTTTCGGGGAGCCGTGGCGTCGCATGCCTCCATCTCGGGCTTCCCGATCTCCTCCTGCCTGCATCGGTTCGCCGCGCGTCGAAGGGAGCGATGTACGTTTCCGCCCTCGTCGAACGAGAAAACGGCAACCGCGGGACCGACGCCACTTCGTTCATTCCCGACGCATACGTCGCACGCCGCAGTCGCAAACGTGTGGATACCAAACCGTCAGTCCGGCGCCCCCCGGTCGATTCGCGCACGACCAGCTCGGGCGCGCGAAACGGCCATGCGAAGTACGTAAGGAATCCGGACGATGCCGTTCGACCGTTGGGGCAGGCGCCCGCGCCGTGCAGCGCTACGACCGGTCGCGATTCCGGGCGCGCGTCGCGCCGGTGATGACCGCGATGCCGAACAGGATGACGGCCACGATCTCGATGATGTGCTGCGCGACGTGCAGCGTCATCAAACCCCAGACGACGCCGCCGATGAAAATGATCCATCCGACCAGGTAGATGAGCAGGGTCATCGCTTTTTCTCCTTGCAGTGTTGGCCCATGGCGCCGGTTGCCGGTCGTGAAAAATTCACCGGGCGCGCGGTGCGCGCGACGAGGACGCGCGATCCGGGAGCACCGGAGCATATTTCGCGCCCGGCCTCTCGTCTGCCGGTGGCATGTTCGCCGTGCAGCTTGCCGGCCGCTTCATTCGGATGCCGTGTCATGCGCATGCAGCCCGAGCCGCGCCATCAGCCGTCTGGCGTCGAACGGCGCCTGCGTTTTCGTGTCGTTGTCGAAATAGCAGTACACGTCGCGCGTCGCCGCGCGTGGCGGGTGCAGCGCCGGTGCGGCGAGACGCGCATCGTCGGGTTGCGCGCCCCGGCTCCACGTGTCGATCCGGCGTGCCCATCGCTCGAGCGCCGCATCGGCGTATTCGCCCGAATATTTCGTTTCGGTGCCGTGCAGCCGCATGTAGATGAACCGCGCGCTCAGATCCTCGAATTGGGGCCACGCCTCGGTCGAATCCGACACGACGAGCGCGACCTTGTGGCGGCGCAGCAGCTTCACGAACGCCGGATCCACGAAGCTGTCGTGCCGCACTTCCACCGCGTGGCGCAACGCTCGCTTGCGGTCGATCTCCAGATAAGGCGCCCGGACGTGCGAATCGTGCCGGCGGGCGAGCGCGAGTGCGGCTTCCGTATCGTGCGGCAGCAGGCCCAGGAAGTGCTCCATGTGTGCCGGGTCGAAACGCAGCGAGGGCGGGAATTGCCACAGCAGCGGCCCGAGCTTCTCCTTCAGCGCGAACAACCCCTGAGCGAAAAAATTCGCGCACGCGACCGTGGCGGCCTCGTCGCGAAAACGCAGGATATGCGTCAGGTAGCGCGAACCCTTGACGCTGAACACGAACCCCGGCGGCGTTTCGGCATACCAGCGCCGCCAGCTGTCCGGCGCTTGCAGGCTGTAGTGCGTGCCGTTGATCTCGATCGTCTGCATCTGGCCCGCTGCATACCGTAGCTCGCCGGCCTGCTTCAGGTCCGCCGGGTAGAACGTTCCCCGCCAGCCCGGGTAGCGCCAGCCTGAAATACCGATGTGAATCCTGCCGGATGTGCGTGTCACGTCGATGCCCGGCTGCGCCGGGTTCCTGAATGCGGTTCGGGCGACGCGCAATATGCGTGCCGCCGCCGTCACCGGTCCAATTCTTTTTTAAAGACCGCGCCACGTTCGGCCGGTATGATCGCTGCGCTCGCGAACGGCGCAATCGGTCGGTGCGTACCGATCCACGCTTCACTGCGTTCGCCGGGCACGGCAATCACGACACCACCGGACGGACCCCGGCGATACGCGGTCCGTCGATCCGGCCGAACGGGCCAACCCAGCACGACGGAGTATCGAGACGATGTGGACGGAGACAGGGACGGGGCGGCGCGCGATGGCGATCGCGGCAGGCGGAGCGTTGTGCGCGGCCGCCGCGGGCGGTGCGCACGCGCAGGCATCGGCGCCTGGGGCGGCGGCCGTGCTGCCGGCCATCGACGTGCGAGGGCCGGCCGATGCTTCGGCCGTCGGGCTCGTCGGGCGGCGCACTGCCACCGGCACCAAGACCGATACGCCGATCGACGAGATTCCGCAAACGATCGACATCGTCACCGCGCAACAGATCGAGATGACCGGCGCGGCCGACCTGAACCAGGCGTTGCGCTACGTGCCCGGCTTCGCGACGTGCGGCGCCGACAGCCGCACCGACTGGTATGCGGCGCTGCGCGGCTTCACGCCGACGCTGTACGTCGACGGCCTGCCGGCGCCGAACACGGCCGTGATCGCGAACTGGCGCGTCGATCCGTACGCGATCGATTCGATTGCGGTGCTGCGCGGGCCGACGTCGGTGCTGTACGGCGCGGGCGAGCCCGGCGCGATCGTCGACGCGCAGACGAAGCGCGCCGACGGCACGCGCGTGCGTGAAGCCGGCGTGCAGATCGGCAACGATGCGCGCAAGCAAGCCATGCTCGATGTCGGCGACAGGCTCGATCCGGACGGCAAGTATGCATACCGCTTCGTCGGCGTCGCGCGCGACGGCAACGCGGTGACCGGCCCGAACGGCGACCGGCGCGTCGCGCTCGCGCCGTCGTTCCGGTGGCGGCCGAACGCCGACACGTCGCTGACGTTTTCCGCGACATACCTGCAGGACAGCGGCGACATCTCGTCGAACTTCCTGCCCGCGTCGGGCACGGTGCTGCCGAACCCGAACGGCCGCCTGTCGCAGGACATCTACATGGGCGACCCGTCGTTCAACGACTACCGCAAGAAGCAATGGTCGCTCGGCTACGCGCTGGAACACCGCGTGAACGCGATCTGGACGCTGCATCAGGACGTGCGCTGGTCGCACCTGTCGCTCGACGATGCGACGGTGTTCGGCAACGGCCTCGCGCCCCGAAGCACGACGAACATGATGCGTTTCGCGGGGCTGTTCCAGCTCAACTACAGCCGGCTCGACATCGACAATCGCGCACAGGCGCGCTTCGGCACGGGGCCGCTCGAACACACGCTGCTGTTCGGCCTGCAGTTCGACCGGCAGACGACGACCAACAGCGTGCAACTCGCGCTCGCCCCGTCGCTCGACCTGTATCACCCGGTCTATCGGCCTGTGACCGCCGCGATCTTCTCGGGCCCGACATCGCTCGGCCACGTCGACCAGTACACCGCGATGAACGGATTCGGCGTGTATGCGCAGGACCAGATCCGCTGGCGGCGCTGGACGCTGACGCTCGGCGGCCGCGAGGACGTCGTGAATGCGCGGTTCGACGACCGGGCCGCCGGCTCGCATGCACAGCAGGACGTCAGTGCGTTCTCCGGGCGGGTCGGGCTCACCTATCGCGGCGACGCCGGGTTGTCGCCGTACGTCGCCTATTCGACGTCGTTCGATCCGGTCATCGGCGTGCGGATGTACGGCGGCGGCTTGCCGAAGCCGACGCGCGGCACGCAGACGGAGGCGGGGCTGCGCTGGCAACCGGCCGGCCGGAACCTGATGCTGAATGCGGCCGTGTATCGGATCGACCAGACCAACGTCGTCACGCCCACGCCGGTGAATCTCGACCCGACCGCGACGACGTCGGTGCAGACCGGCAAGGTGCGCTCGCGCGGCATCGAGCTGAGCGCGGTCGGCCAGGTGTCGCGCGAGCTGTCGATCGTCGCGTCGTATCTCTATCAGGACGTCAAGAACGTGCAGGCGAACGACGCGTCGCTGAACCACTGGCCGGTGTCCGTCCCGCTGCCGCGGCAGATGGCGTCGATGTGGGCCGACTGGACCTGGCGCACGGGCGCACTGGCGGGCCTCGGCATCGGCGGTGGCGTGCGCTACCAGAGCGCATCGGCCGGCGCGCCCGACAATTCGCTGACGGTGCCGAGCGCGACGCTTTACGACCTCGCGATCCATTACGAGCTGCCGCGCTGGCGTTTCGCGGTGAATGTCGCGAACCTGTTCGACCGGCGCTATGTCAGCGGCTGTCAGTCGTACGCCGTGTGCGTGTTCGGCAACGAGCGGACCGTGCTGGCCAGCGCGAAATACAACTGGTGAGCGTGAGTGCGTCGCACGCGGCCTACACGCGGCGTTGCGGCTCCCGGGTAGCCGTGCGCGCGCCCGCATGGCCCTGGCGTCGCCATTCGGTCGGCGTGATGCCGAAACGTTCGCGGAAGGCGGTGGCGAAATTGGCCGGCGTGGAAAAGCCGATTTCCTTCGCGATACTGGCGATGCTGAGCGACGTGGAGTCCAGCAGATCCTGCGCGATCCGCAGCCGCTCGTAGCGCAGATATTCGAACACCGTCTGGCCGAGATTGTCGCGAAACGCGCGCGACAAGCGCTTTTCGTGCGTGCCGACCGCACGCGCCAGTTCCTCCACCGTCGGCGGATCGTTCAGCGTGCGCGACAGGTGGCGGATGGCCGCGCGCACGATGATGTCGTCGTCGTTGCCGCCCGCGAACGGGCTTTCCGCCGCTTCCGTCCCGGCGGACCGTTCGCGTTTCGCGCGCGAGAGCTGCACGCGAATCCGCGCGATCACCTCCGCCGGCTCGAACGGCTTCACCACATAGTCGACGCCGCCGATCTCCAGCCCCTCGAGCCGTTCGTGCAACGCGCCGGCCACGGTCAGGAAGATGATCGGGATCGCGCCCGTCAGCGGATCGGCGGCCAGCAGGCGGCATGCGGTGAAGCCGTCCATGCGCGGCATGCGCACGTCCATCAGGATCAGGTCGGGCATCAGCGCCTGCGCGCGCTGGCACGCTTGCGCGCCGTCGAATGCGACGCTGATCCGGCATCCCGTGCTGCGCAGCATGTCGGTCAGCAAACGGAGCTGGTCGGGTTGATCGTCGACGATCAGGATATGCGCGTCGCGCAATGCGGAGATCGATGAAGGCATCGTGCACCTGTTGTTAAAAGGCAGTTGGCTGCGTTTTCCGCGGGTGGCCAGCCCGGTGAGGTGGAAACGTCGTAGGCCGCTGCGTGGCGATGCATCCCGGCGCATCGCACGCTCGCATCGATTTCGGACAAGGGGGAGCCGCGCGGCGTTCGTCGTTTTGATCGCCGGGTCGGTCGGGACGCGACGGATCGCCGTGCTCGCGTGGACGACGATCGCGACTGCCGGAATCGATGCGAGCGGAATTGTAGGAGCATATTCGGAATCCGGCCAGACACGACGGCTCCATTTGCACCATTCCATCTTCGCGATTATAGAAAATGGCGGTTTGCGACAGGAACGTGAAACGTCGACGTGCATCATTGCTCGTGGTTTACGCGTATATCCAGTGAGAAAACCGCGCGACCGGCCGGCTTTCGGATTGTATTTTCGAGAAATGGATTATTTGAATCCGCTTTGGCAAAGTATTTATCCGCTCGGCAAAAGGTTTTGAATAATGGCGCTGGCGCGAAATCGTTTGCGGAATGGGCGTATTTTACGTAAACCATTGAATATTTGGAATTTTACAATCTATAAAGAATGTCGGCTTTAATAATTTAATTCCGTGTCTCATAATTCGTCCGAACTTTGAGTAGCGGGTGGGCAGGGCAGCGGAAGCGCCGCAAGCGGTGACGGACGTTGCCTGACCCGAAGCCGGCGCATCAATTGATGACTGTCCCGCCACGTGCTCGCTGCACGGAGTGAAACCCGGGTTGCCGGGGGATGAAATAAAAGAAGCAGTGTGGGTCGCGATCGGCGCGGCGACAAATCGGGGATGCATATGACGACGGGTTGAATCTCCGGATTCAGCCGGGGAAAGACTCGTCCATATGAATCAATACGTATTCCTAATGCAGTTGTCGAATTAACGGAACGGGACGTCAGGCCGACGGCATGCCCCGGGTGTTCGAACGCCCGGTCGAAACGGGTGCTCGACGCGTGTCGTGTCGGCATGGCTGGCCCGGCGTCGGAAGCCCGGCGCCGGAATCCGCTTCCGAAACGAAGTCGCAATCGAAGTCGAAGCTGTCAATAAAAGTAAGTAGTCCGTATTCAAACCAGACGCTACACAACGGAGCAGAAGACCATGAAGAGGAAGCAGATTTCGGCGCTTGCCGCCGCGATGTTCACGGGCGCGGGTGTGCTGATCGCCGGCGCCGCGCACGCGGACAATTTCGTCGACCGCGGCAACCCGGACAACGCGCTGAACGGCCAGTGCATCGACGGCACCAACCCGCTGTGCGTGGCAACGAAGAGCGGCAACTACGTCGCGGTCAGTACCGCGAACGTGACGCAGGGCACCAATGCGATGGCAGGCGCCAGCGGTATCGCGATCGGCGACCAGTCGAATGCGAGCAGCAAGGGCGGCAGCGGCAGCGGCGGCGCGATCGCGATCGGCGTCGGCTCGCAGGCGCTGGCGAACTCGGCCACCGCGATCGGCACGGTGGCGGTCGCGCAGGGCAACACGGCGCTGGCGATCGGCCGCCAGTCGGCTGCGGTCGGCGATTTCTCGATGGCGCTCGGCAACGTCGCGGATGCGCACGGTACGAGCTCGATCGCGCTCGGCCATTCGGCGCTGGCCAGCGGCGACCGTTCGATCGCGATCGGCGGTGCGAACCCGACGTCGAGCGACGGCGTATCGGCCGGCGCATCGTACGACGCGGCCACGCAGACGCGTGCGGCCGGCACGCAGTCGGTGGCGATCGGCGCGGGCGCGCGGACGAACGACAACAACCAGGTGGCGATCGGCTCGGGCAGTGTCGGCGCGAACAACGGCGGCACGCCGGTGTTCGGCGGCACGGCCGCACCGGTCGGCGGCGCGGTGTCGTTCGGCGCGCTCGGCAGCGAACGCCAGCTCAAGAACGTCGCGGCAGGCGCGGCCGATACGGATGCCGTCAACGTCCAGCAGTTGAAGAACGTGAACAGCACGCTGAGCACGGGCATCGGCAGCGTCGACGCACGCGTGACGTCGGTCGGCAATGCGCTGTCGACCTCGATCTCGAACGTCGACCAGCGCGTGACCAGCGTCGGCAACAGCCTCAGCACGAGCATCGTCACGGCGACGCAGAACGTCGTGAAATATACCGACGACTCGCATGCGGCGATCGCGCTCGACGGCGCCACCGGCACGACGATTGGCGGCGTGGCCGCCGGCGTCGCCGATACCGATGCCGTCAACGTCGGCCAGTTGAAGGGCAGCCTCACGCCGCTGCAGACGTCCGTTTCGACGGCGGCTTCGAACATCGCGAACCTGCAGAACAGCGTGACCGGCATCAACGGCTCGCTGAGCACCGCGGCGTCGAACATCGTCAACCTGCAGGCGGCCGATACGCGCAACGTCAAGTACGACGGCGCGAGCGGCTTCGACTCGGTGACGTTCGCCGGCCCGAACGGCACGACGCTGCACAACGTCGCGGACGGCAAGGACGTCCACGACGCCGTCAACGTCGGCCAGTTGACGGGCGGCCTCGCATCGCTCAGCACGAGCGTGACGAACAACCTCAGCACGACGCTCGGCAATCTGAGCACGTCGATCGCCGGCCAGATCGGCAACGCGACGAAGAACGCGGTGCAGTACGACGACGATGCGCACGGCGGCGTCACGCTCGGCGGCACGGGTGCCGCGGCGCCGGTCGGCCTGCACAACGTCGCGGACGGCGTGGCGGCAGGCGATGCGGTGAACGTGGGCCAGCTCGGCAAGGCGACCGACACGCTCAACCAGTCGATCGCGACCGTCGGCAACCAGGTGACGACGAACACCGGCAACATCGCGGCGCTTCAGCAGGACGCGCTGCAATGGAACCCGGCCCTCGGCGCGTACGATGCGAGCCACGGCGGCCACGGCCCGCAGCTCATCAGCAACGTCGCGGCCGGCAAGAGTGGAACGGACGCGGTCAACGTCGATCAGCTGAACGCGGCGATTCACGACGGGACGAGCCAGCTCGATGCGCTCGCCGTCAAATACGACGATCCGAGCAAGCGGCAGGTGTCGCTCGGCGCAGGCAACGGCGGCAGCCCGGTGCGCGTGACCAATGTCGCGGAAGGCAACGTGGCGGCCGGCAGCACCGATGCGGTGAACGGCGCGCAACTGCGTCGCGCGACCGATGGCGCCGCGGCCGCGCTCGGCGGCGGCGCGACCGCGAACCCGGACGGCTCGATCGGCGCACCGAACTACAAGATCGGCGGCAGCGCGTTCGACAACGTCGGCGACGCATTGACGAACCTCGACGGCCGCGTCGGCAGCAACACGACGACGCTTGCGAATCACGAAACGCGCATCGGCAATGCCGAAACGAACATCGCGGGCAACACCGCCGCGATTGCCGGGCTGCAACAGGACGCGCTGCAGTTCGACCCGACGCTCGGCGCGTTCAACGCCGCGCGCGGCGGTGCGCCGACGAAGCTGACGAACGTGGCCGACGGCAACCTCGCCGCGGGCAGCACGGATGCGGTGAACGGCGGCCAGTTGTCGGGCGTGAAGACCGCGCTCGAACAGCAGATCACGCAGGTGTCGAACCAGGCCGGCGAAGCCGTGAAGAACGTCGTCAAGTACGACGTCGACGCGAGCGGCAACCGGCTGAATTCGGTCTCGCTCGTCGGCGGCGACGCAACGTCGGCGGTCGTGCTGAAGAACGTCGCGGCGGGCACCAGCGATACCGACGCGGTGAACGTGAAGCAGTTGAAGGACGTGCAGTCGAACCTGAACCAGCTCGGTGCGCTCGCGGTGCAGTACGACGATGGCTCCAAGAGCACGATCACGCTCGGCGGTGCGGGCGGCACACGCATCACCAACGTGCAGGCCGGCACGCTCGGCGCGACCAGCACCGACGCGGTGAACGGTTCGCAGCTCTACGCGACCAACCAGCAGGTGTCGAAGAACACCACCGACATTTCGAACCTGCAAGGCAGCGTGACCAACATCGCGAACGGCAAGGCCGGCCTCGTGCAGCAGCAGGATCCGAACGGCGCGATCACGGTCGGCAAGGATTCGGGCGGCGCGAGCGTGAACTTCTCCGGCACGGCGGGCGACCGCGTGCTGACCGGTGTCGCGGCGGGCGTGAGCGACAACGACGCGGTCAACATGGGGCAGTTCAACAACGCGCTGAAGAACGTGGCGGCCAACGACAAGATCCGCGCGGCCGCGACCGATGCGAACACCACATGGATCGCGCGTGCCGACGCGGGTGCAATCGGGTCGACGGCGACCGCGACCGGCAAGAACGCGGTGGCGGTCGGCCAGGGCTCCGTCGCCGATCGCGACAACTCGTTCTCGGTCGGCGCGAAGGGCAGCGAGCGCCAGATCACGAACGTCGCGGCCGGCACGGCACCGACCGACGCGGTGAACGTGCAGCAGTTGAACGACAACCTCGCGACGGCGTCGACGCAGGCGAAGGGGTATACCGACCAGCGCATCGGGCAGGTGTACAACTCGTTCAACGACCTGAAGAAGGACATGTACGGCGGCGTCGCGTCGGCGATGGCGGTGGCCGGCTTGCCGCAGCCGACTGGCGCGGGGCGCTCGATGGTGTCGGCGGCGACCTCGAATTATCACGGCCAGCAGGGCTTCGCTGCCGGCTACTCGTACGTGACGGAGAACAACCGCTGGGTCGTCAAGGCATCGGTGACGGGCAACGCGCGGTCGGACTTCGGCGCGGTGGTCGGCGCGGGTTATCAGTTCTGATGCAGGTCGCGTCATCGTGAGCGACGCGTGGTGCCGGGCGATGCAGGCGAAGCCCGGTACTCACGGCCGATCGGCGGCCCGGGGTTCGTTCGCGAATCCCGGGCCGTCGTCGTTTCGCGTCGCCGGCCGCTCGGGCATCCCGCATCGACGGTACCCGTCGCGAATGCGAGTGGCGCCTTCCGCCGCGATCGTCGCCATCCCGCAACGCTCGGCCCCGCAAGGGTTTCGCGCCCGTGCGGCGGAACGTCCAATGCGAGTTGTGGGATGCGAGCCCGCGCTCGTATTCTGAAGTCCTCGGGCGGCACGGCATGGGGCCTGCGCCCATCACCGCATCGGAGAGCGCGACCATGAATGCAACGACACCCACGATGAAACTCAACCACCTGAGCTTTCCTTCCGCCGACACACTGGCGACCGCCCGATTCTTCGAGCGATACCTCGGCTTCACGATCGCGGGAAGCTGGGAAAAATCCTGGATCCTCAAGCGCCCGGGCTTCGACGTTGTGATCGATCACGTCGGCGACGGCGTGCCCGCGTGGCCGACCAATTTCCACGTCGGCTTCGAACTGCCGAGCCTCGATGCCGTGCAAGCGCTGTTCGCGCGCTTCAAGGAAGAGGGCGTCGCGATGGAGACCGGCGTCTTCAACAACGGGCGCGGCTCGCGCTTCTTTTGCCGCGCGCCGGGCGGCGTGATGTTCGAACTGAACACGCGCGCGGATGCCGCGCCGGAATATCAGGGCACTTTCGACGATTGAAGCGACGCGGTTCGTGCCGCGCTCAATCGCAACGGCCGGCGCGGGCGAGGGTCTCGATGGCCGCGCGGGCACGCGACGGTCTGGTGATCTCCGTCCATTGCAGATGCGCGTATTTCGGGTCGTCGCGCAAGCCGGCGAACTTGACGCGGTTTTTCGCGAATGTCGTGTACGACCACAGCAGCACCGAGTCTCGCGAGCAGAACGCCATCCGCAGCGATTCCCGGTTGCCGTGAAACAGCTCGGTGCGCATGAGCCCGCGGCCGATCGTGCGTCGGAGCACGCGGGAAAACACCGTCCATCGCCCGAAGTTGAGCCAGACGACGTGCGTGGCGCGCGACCACAGCACGTCGCGCACCGCGCTGTAGTTGCCGTCGGCGATCCATCGGTCGCCGGCCGTCGCCGCCCGTACCTCCCGCTCGAACTGCGCGGGCGGCACGGCGGTCCAGCCGGGGCCCCAGTAGAGCTGGTCGAGTTCGATGCAGGGGCACGCTGCGGCGGTTGCCAGCGCGCTGGCGAAGGTGGATTTCCCGGATCCGCTCGTTCCGACGACGATGACACGCATGTGTGTGACCCCGGGCAAAAAGGTGAGGGTGCGTATTGTGCCCGAAGCGCGCGGGCGGCCCGGTATCCGCGGCGGGAAAAGGCGGGCCGCCGACGAAACCGCGCATCGATCAATCGAGCGGCGGCACCGCGCCCTCCCGCAACATCTTGACGAGCCGCGCGCGCCGCTTTTCGAGATCGGCGATCTGGCGGTCGATCGCTTCGAGGCGTTCGCGCTGGACGTCGGTGACCTGATCGCACGAACGCGCGCCGTCGATCAGCAGCATGCAGTCCGGAAAGCCGCGGATGTCGTCGAGGGTGAAACCGGTCGCGATCATGCGCTGAATCTGTTTGACCTGCGTCACCGCTTTTTCGGGGAACAGGCGATAGCCGTTGGCCGCGCGCACCGACGCGAGCAGGCCGTGCTCGTCGTAGTGCCGGATCGAGCGCACGCTCGCGCCGGTGAGCTGCGCGAGTTTGCCGATGGTCAGCGGGGGCGGAGCAGGCGGGTTTTTCATGAGAGCAGGTTAACACGATTCGCTTGACTCTCACATCAGTGTGAGGGTTGAGACTGGGCGTCCGTTCATGCCTGGAGGAAAAATCGTGAATACCCGAGTGCTGATCCGCTGGCTGATTGCCGCGATCTGGTGGGCGACGCCCTTCGCATGGGCGTACGACGCGGCGGCCGCGCCGCTGAGCTATACCGTCACGTCGACGGACGGCGTGAAGCTGGCCGTTCAGGAAAGCGGCGACCCCGGCGGCGTACCGGTCATCCTGATTCACGGCCTGCTCGGCAGCCGCCTGAACTGGGACGCGCAGGTCGACAGCCCTGAACTGCGCCGATTCCGCATCATCACGTACGATCTGCGCGGCCACGGGCTGTCGGACAAGCCGCCAGGCGCGCAGCCGTATCGCGACGGCACCCGCTGGGGCGACGATCTCGCCGCGGTCATCGAGGGCGCGCATGCGCGCAAGCCGGTCGTGGTCGGCTGGTCGCTCGGCGGCGTGGTGATCTCGAACTACCTCGCCAAATACGGCGATCGCGCGATCGCGGGCGCGGTGTACGTCGATGGCGTGGTCGAGCTTGCGCCGGGCCAGATCGTCGATCATCCCGACGTGTATCGGGACATGAATGCGCCGGACCTGAAGACGCATCTCGACGGCGAACGCACGTTCGTCGGTCTGTGCTTCAACCGTCGGCCGGCTGCCGCCACGTTCGAGCGCTTGCTCGCCAACGCCGCGATGGCGTCGTGGGACATGCAAAAGGCCATCCCGACGATGTCGGTGTTCGCCGCCACGGGGCTCGGCAACGCGCGCGTGCCGCTGCTCTTCGTCTACGGCGGCCGCGACGCGCTGGTCGATACGCACGCGACGCTGGCCCGCGCGGCCGAGCTGAATCCACGCATCGTCGGCAAGGTGTACGCGGAATCGGGGCACGCGCCGTTCATCGAGGAAGCCGAGCGATTCAATCGCGATCTGGCCGCGTTCGTCCGATCGGCGTCCTCGCCGTGAAGTCGTGTGTCGCGCGGGCCAGCGACGTCAGGCCGGCGCGGCCGGCATGCCGGCCGTGTCGCCCGCCGCGCGATCGTGAAAGCGCTGGAACGCATCGAGCAGCCGCACGCGCTGCGCGGCCAGCGACGGATCGCGCCGATCGCGCGGCCGTGCGACGTCGACGTGGATTTCGTCGTCGATGCGGCCTGGATTCGGTGCGAGCATCAGCACGCGATCGCCGAGATACAGCGCTTCGTCGAGATCGTGCGTGACGACGATCGCGGCCATCCGGTGCCGCTGGACAACGTCGAGCAGCAGCGTCTGCAAGCGCATCCGGGTGATCGCGTCGACCGCGCTGAACGGTTCGTCGAGCAGCAGTAGATCCGGCTCGCCGAACAGCCCGCGCGCGATCGCGGCGCGCTGCGCCATCCCGCCAGACAACGTGGCCGGCAGTTGCCGAGCGACGCCGGCCAGGCCGACTTCGTCGAGCAATCGCGCGACGCTCGGGTGGCGTCCGCCCCGAGGGCCGGACGCGAAGCCGACGTTGTCCGCCATCGACAGCCACGGCAGCAGCCGCGGCTCCTGAAAGATCACGCCGACGCGCGCGGACGGCCCGGCCAGCACGCTGCCGTCGAGCGTCACGCTGCCGCGGAAATCCCGGTCGAGGCCCGCGACGATCCGCAACAGCGTGCTCTTGCCGCACCCGCTCGGGCCCACCACGCAGACGATCTCGCCCCGCGCGACCTGCAACGCGATGTCGGCCAGGATCGTGCGACTGCCGTACAGCTTGCGGGCGATCCGCAGGTCGAGCAGCGGCGCGGCGACGCCGGCGGTCGGGCGCACGGAAGGGTAGGCGCTCATTGCCCGCCCTCGCGCGACGCGCCGCCGAACGCATCGCGCCAGCCGAGCCAGCGCGACTCGACGCGGCGCATCGCGCCGTCGGTCAGCTTGCCGAGCAACGCGAGCAGCAGGATCGCGCCGAACACGAGATCGGGGCGCCCGGTCTCGCGGCCGTCGCTCAGCAGGAAGCCGAGACCGCGCGTGGCCGCGATCAGCTCCGCGGCGACCATGAACATCCACGCGAGACTGAGGCCGGTCCGCAGGCCGGTGACGATCTGCGGCAGCGCGGCCGGCAGCAGTATCCGGCGGAACAAAGCGAGCGGGCCGAGCCGGTATACGGCGCCGAGCTCGACGAGCTTGCGGTCCACGTCGCGAATGCCGGCGACCACCGCGAGATGAACCGGAAAGAACGCACCGATCGCGATCAGCGTGATCTTCGGTGCTTCGTCGATGCCGAGCCACAGCAGCAGTACCGGCACCCATGCGAGCGACGGAATCGCGCGCAGCGCCTGGAACGTCGGTTCGAACAGCGCGTCGATCCGGCGGCTCAGGCCCATCGCCGCGCCGACGACGAGCGCGAGCCCGGCGCCGGCCGCAAACCCGGCCGCGACGCGCAGCGTGCTCGCACCGACGTGACGGGCGAGCCGCGTAGCGCCCATCCGTGCGAGCGTATCGAGAATCTCGCTCGGCGCCGGCACGAGATGATCCGGCAGCCAGCCGCGCCGCACCACGCACTCCAGCAGCACGAGTGCGACGAACGGCAGCGCGAGGCCCGCGATACGCCATGGGCGCAGCGGGTCGCGCCGGGCCGTACGAGGCCGCGAAGCGGGCGGGTGCGCCGCGCGCGCATCGCCGCGCGCGGCGGTGTTCGTCACCGGGGGCATGCTCAATGCGACGCCGCGACGATCGGGCGCGCGAACGACGGATCGATCAGCGCATCGACGATCTTCGCGGGATCGACGCCCGGCTTGGTCAACTGCTCGGCCGTCAGCACCGGCACCGCGGCCTTCAGCGCCGCGCGCTGCGTGTCGCCCGGCACCGGGTCGCCGAAGTCGTTGCGCTGAAGCTGCAGCTTCGCGACCGGCAGCGACACCTTCGATTGATCGGCGACGATCTGCGCGGTCTCGGCCGGATGCGCGACGATCCACTGGCGCGCGCGGTCGTAGACCTTCAGCACGCGCGTCACCGCCTGCGGATACTGGCTGGCGAACGCATCGCGAACATTCAGGAACCCGTACGTGTTGAACGCGACGTTGCGATACAGCAGGCGCGCGCCGTCGTCGAGCTGGGCGGCGGCCATGTGCGGATCGAGCCCGGCCCATGCATCGACCTGCCCGTTCGCGAGCGCGGCGCGGCCGTCCGGATGCTGCAGGTTGACGATCTCGACGTCGTCGCGCGTCAGCCCGACCGTGTGCAGCGCGCGCAGCGTGAACAGGAACGGATCGGTGCCGCGCGTCGCGGCGATCTTCTTGCCCTTCAGATCGGCGAGCGAACGGATCGGCGAATCCTTGCGCACCACGAGCGCCGTCCATTCCGGGCGCGAGAACACGTAGACGGTGTGGATCGGGTTGCCGTTCGCCCGCGCGAGCACCGACGCGAGCCCCGCGGCCGAGCCGAAATCGACCGCGCCGCTGTTCAGGTATTCGAGCGCGCGATTGCTGCCGAGGCTCAGCACCCAGCGAATCGCCGTACCGTCGGCCTTGAACTCGTCGTCGAGCCAGCCGAAGTGGCGGATCACGAGACTCTCGGGCGAGTAATACGCATAGTCGACGCGGATTTCGGCGGGCGTCGCCGCGTGCGCGTGCATCGACGCGAGGCCGGCAAGCGCGGCAACGACGAGGGCCGCGGATTGCCACACGCGGGACCAGAACGGCTTCATCGGGGATTCTCCGGAAGAGCGGCAATGCGCCGCGAACAGGCTGGGAAGAGGGCTAATGTAACGAAGCGCAGGCGATCCGTTAACGAAGAAATCCGCGATTGAACATGCACGTTGCTGATAAGCGTGCCCCGCGCAACTTTATGACGCACGCCGATTAATTTATCGCTTTATATCGCTTGGGATTGCCGGAGCGGAGGAACAGAATTTCCGCTGCCGGAACCCGGCGATCGCACGGCCGCATTCGCTCGACGCCGCGCTGGTCGCGCAGGCACCTGACCGGTTCCCGGCTTCACGACGACCTTGCCGTGCATTCGGCATCAAACTAAGGAATCCGATGAGTTCGATCGATCTGAGCCCGGTCACGCCGGTTTCTTCCCCCATCCGCTCGGCCAGCGACGTCGCGCGCTTGATCAACACCGTGGACAGTTCGGTCAGCCATGCGCGGATGATCGTGCTGCTGGCGCTCGGCGGCGTGTTTCTCGATGCGTACGACCTGACGACGCTGTCGTACGGCATCGACGACGTGGCGCGTGAATTCGGGCTGACGCCCGCGCTGACCGGGCTGGTCGGGTCGGCGATCATGATCGGCACGATCTTCGGCAGCCTGATCGGCGGCTGGCTGACCGACCGGATCGGCCGCTATCAGGTATTCATGGCCGACATGCTGTTCTTCGTGGTCGCGGCGATCGCGGCGGGGCTCGCACCGAACGTCTGGGTGCTGATCGCCGCGCGTTTCGTGATGGGGCTCGGCGTCGGCATCGACCTGCCCGTCGCGATGGCGTTCCTCGCGGAATTCTCGAAGTTCAACGGCCGCGGCAACAAGGCGTCCCGGCTCGCTGCATGGTGCCCGATGTGGTACGTCGCGTCGTCCGTGTGTTTCCTGCTGATCTTCGGCCTGTATTTCCTGCTGCCGGCCGAGCATGCGGGGTGGCTGTGGCGCGCATCGCTGATCTTCGGCGCGGTGCCGGCGCTCGTGATCATCCTGTTCCGCAACCGCTTCATGAACGAATCGCCGCTGTGGGCGGCGAATCAGGGCGATCTGGCCAATGCCGCGCGCATCCTGCGCGAGTCGTACGGCATTCACGCGCACGAAGCGGACGACGCGCGACGCGAACCGAGCCCGCCGCCCGTGCGGATTCGCGTGCTGTTCCAGCGGCCGTATCTGGGGCGCACGATCGTCGCCAGCGTGATGAACCTGTGCATCCCGTTCGAATACACGGCGATCGCGTTCTTCCTGCCGTCGATCCTGTCGCAATTTCTGGGGGCGGGCGTGTTCGAGACGATCGCCGCATCGCTGGCGTTGAACGTGCTGTTCGCGTTCACCGGCGGCTTGCTCGGCATGCGTCTCGCGTATCGCTATCCGTCGCGTCATGTCGCGATCGCGGGGTTTGCGTTGCAAACGGTCGCGCTCGTCGCGCTGGCGCTCGCAGGGCATCCGCACGGCGCATTGGCGGTGGGCGTCGTGCTGCTGATGCTCGGTACGTGGCTGTTCGCGGAAGGTTTTGGGCCGGGTGCGCAGATGATGATCTATCCGACGCTGTCATATCCGGCCGCGATCCGCGGCACCGGCGTCGGCTTCGGGCGGTCGCTGTGCGGCATCGGTCAGGCGCTCGCGCTGTTCGTGCTGCCGATCCTTCAGGCCCGGCTCGGCACCGACATGTTCTGGGTCGTCGCGGTCAGTGCGGTCACGCCGATCGTGTTTCTGCTGATCGTGCGGTACGAACCGACGGTGCACGACATCGACGACGAAAGCGTCGCGTGAGCGCCGATGGGGGACGCTCGCGTTCCCCGCCGAACACGAACGGCTTCGTCGGACTGCACGAAGCCGTTTGCGCTGAGGCCGGTATCCGCGTAAATGCGGACGGACCGGCCTCGACGTATTGCGGTTACGCGCCGACCGTTTCCCGCTCAGCCTCGCGCTTGACTTGTTCGATGTCGCGATACCGCGCGGCCGGATGCTCGTCGGGCAGTCGCGCCGAGCCGCCGAAGAGTTTTTCGCGCAGCGTGCCCGGCGCATACGCGGCCGGATACACGCCGCGGCGCTGAAGCTCGGGCACGAGATGGTGTACGACGTCCTCGAAGGTTTCATGCGCGACCGCATACGCGAGATTGAAGCCGTCCACGTCGGTCGCGGCCACCCATTCCTGCAGGATGTCCGCGACGGTCGCCGCCGATCCGACGAACACCGGGCCCATCCCGCCGATGCCGCCCCAGGCGGCCAACGCCTCGATCGTCCACGCGGTGTCGCCGCCCGACAAGTGCTCGACCGCCGACACGATCGCATTCGTTTCGACGCGCCTGACGGGATCGGTCGGCGCGTACTGGCCGAAGTCGATGCCGGTCCAGCCCGACATGAACACCAGCGAGCCGTCGTACGACACGTAGCGCCGATACTCGTCGAACTTGGCCTGCGCCCGCTCGTCGGTCTCGTCGACGATCACCGTGACGAGGTTGTAGATCAGCACCTTCGCCGGGTCGCGTCCGGCGGCGGCGGCCTGCGCGCGCACGTCGGCCACGTAGCGCGCGAGCTGGTCGCGGGTGGGCGCGGCGACGAACACGCATTCGGCGTGCTGCGCGGCGAACGCCTTGCCGGGGCCCGACGCGCCGGCCTGGAACAGCACCGGCGTGCGTTGCGGCGACGGCTCGCACAGGTGATAGCCGGGCACGTCGAAGAAGCGGCCCTTGTGGCCGATCTCGTGCACTTTCTCGGGATGCGTGAACACACGGCCGTCGCGATCGCGCACCACCGCGCCGTCCTCCCAGCTTCCTTCGAACAGCTTGTACAGCACCTCGACGTACTCGGCCGCGACTGCATAGCGGTCGTCGTGCGTGCGCAGCCCGCGATCGCCGACGTTCTTCGCGCCGCTCTCCAGGTACGACGTGACGATGTTCCATGCGAGCCGGCCCTTCGTGTGATGGTCGGCGGTCGACAGCCGGCGCGCGAACGTGTACGGGTGCTCGAACGTCGTCGACGCGGTGATGCCGATGCCGAGATGCTCGGTCGCCATCGCGATCGGCGCGGCCAGTTGCAGCGGATCGTTGACGGGGATCTGCGCGGCCTGGTGCAGCGCGTGATAGTTGCTGCCCTTGTACACGTCGTAGTAGCCGATTACGTCCGCGATGAAGATCGCGTCGAAGATCCCGCGCTCGAGCACGCGGGCGAGGTCGGTCCAGTAGTCGAGATCCTTGTATTGCCACGAGCGGTCGCGCGGATGCGCCCACAGGCCGGGCGACTGATGGCCCACGCAGTTCATCTCGAACGCGTTGAAGCGGATCGTCTTGCTCATTGCGCGGCTCCCGTTTCCGCGCCTGCGCCCGCACCGTTGCCGACGCGCCAGACGAACGGCGGCGTGCGGCCGTTGATGATCCAGTCGCCGACGATGCGCGCCTTGTAGACGAGCGGATTGTGCGACGACACGGTGCGCGCGTTGCGCCAGTGGCGATCGAGCGCGGTCGTGCTGCGGGTCGCGGACGCGCCGAGCGCGTCGAACAGGCGCGTCGCCGCGCGCAGCACGAGTTCGGACACGACGAGCTGGCTCTGCGCGGATTCGATTTCGGCCGCGACGTTCGCGGCCTGCTCGGCCGCTTCGTCGCCGCCGAAGCGCGCTTCGTACGCCTGCTGAAGCGGTTGCGCGGCACGCAGCGTGAGCGCGTCGGCCGCGTACGCCCATGACGCGATCTCGCCGATCACCTGCTGCAGCTGTGCATCGTCGCCGGCGCGCTGCGCATTACCGTGGCTGTACACGCGCGTGCGGTTGCGCACGAGTTCGCCCGCGTCGCGCACGATCGCGTGGCCGATGCCGGCGAGCGTCGCGACATGGAACAACTGGTAGAACGCGGTCTGATACTTGAAGCGGCGTGCGAAATCGATCACGTTCTCCGCATCGACCGCCGCATCCTCGAAACGCGTCGTACCGCTGCCGGTGGTGGTCTGGCCGAAACCGTCCCAGTCGTCCTCGCGGATCACGCCCGGCTGCGCGGTCGACACGGCGACGATCACGTCGCTGCCGTCGTGCGCGCGCTGCGCGAACACGTCGATCCAGTCGGCGAACAGGCTGCCCGTGCTGTAGAACTTGCGGCCGTTCAGCACGAGCCGGCCGTCTCGCTCCGACACCTTCGTGACGGTCTGGCCGAGCGGGACGTCGCCGGCTTCCGACCACGCGTTGCCGACGAGCTGGCCGCTCGCGAAGCGGTCGAGCCAGGTCATGCGTTGCGGCCCGTCCGGCGCGTTCAGCCAGTCCTCGACGAACGCGAAGTGCCCACGCAACGCCTGCGGCAAATTGGAATCGGCGGCGGCCAGCTCGGTCAGCAAACGGAACAACTGCGGCAGCGACGCGCCGGCGCCGCCGGCGCTCGCCGGCAGCCGTATCGCGCCGAAGCCCGCCGATTTCAGCCAGCCGATCGCCTCGTGCGGCAGTTCGCGGCGGCGTTCGCGCTCGGCGGTGCCGGCGGCGATGCGCGCGAAGATCGGCCGGAACCGGCTCGCGAGCGCATCGTAGTCGGTACCGGTGGAAAGGTCGGGGGCTGCGTGCGACGAAGTCATGCGGTATTCCTCGAAAGACGGGCCGTGTGCGCCGGGAGCCCAGTATAGGAAGCGCGACGCGGGCGCTCCAATAACGGATTCTCGGATCGTTATCGTCGCTGCGTATTACCGGGGCTGCAACCGCGATCGAATGAGCGCGCATCGACGTTCTCGCGTCCGTTGCGACGTCCAAACGCCGGTTCGCCTGCATCAGGTTCGACGTCGTTTGTTCTCCCAAGGAATATCGTTTCGAGAATCGCTCGGTTTTCCGGCATGCACGGCGCTGCTAGATTGAATGCTTTCGCCATTCGACAGGAGAGACCGATGTCAGACACGAGCGCGACGATTCAGGAGCGGCCGGCCGACGTGCCACCGCGGGCGGCGAACGTGATCGCAGACGACGCGCAAGCGCTTGCAGTCGCGCATGCGCTGGCGCAACGCCTGGCGCAAGGGGCCGCCGAGCGCGATCGCGAGCGTCGCCTGCCGCGCGAGGAAATCGAATGGTTTTCGCAGTCGGGGCTGTGGGCGATCACGGTGCCCAAGGCATACGGCGGCGCGGGCGTATCGCATGTGACGCTCACCGAGGTGATCAAGATCGTCGCCGCGGCCGATGCGTCGCTCGGGCAGCTTCCGCAGAATCATTTCGGGCTGGTCGACGTGATCGCGCTCGTCGGCACCGACGCGCAGAAACGTCATTTCTTCGCCGAGGTGCTGAGCGGCAAGCGGTTCGGCAACGGGTTCTCGGAGAAGGGCACGAAGCACGTGCTCGACCTGAAGACGCGCGTGCGCCGCGACGGCGACGACTACGTCGTCGACGGCACGAAGTTCTATTCGACCGGTGCGCTGTTCGCGCATTACGTGCCGGTGCTCGGGCTCGACGACGCGCGCCAGGCATGGCTCGCGTACGTGCCGCAACCGACGCCGGGGTTGACCGTGATCGACGACTGGTCGGGATTCGGGCAGCGCACGACCGCGAGCGGCACGGTCGTGCTCGACGCGGTGCGCATCCCGGCATCGCACGTGCTGCCCGCGCAGCGCGTGTCGGACGTGCCGACGCTCAACGGTCCGCTGTCGCAGATCATCCAGGCGGCGATCGACGCGGGTATCGCGAAGGCGGCCATCGACGATACGCTCGCGTTCGTGCGAACCCGCACGCGGCCGTGGGTCGACAGCGGCGTCGAGCGGGCAGCGGACGACCCGCTGACGATTCGCGAAATCGGCCGTCTGCACATCCAGCTGCATGCGGCCGACGCGTTGCTCGAGCGTGCGGCGCGCACGCTCGACGAGATCGCGGCAAAGGGCGACGTGACCGAAGACGATGTCGCGCGCGCGTCCGTCGCGGTCGGCGAAGCGAAGGTGCTGACGACCGAGGTCGCGCTGCTCGCCGGCGAGAAGCTGTTCGAGCTGGCCGGCACGCAGTCGACGCTCGCCGAGCACAATCTCGACCGGCATTGGCGCAACGCGCGCACACATACGCTGCACGATCCGGTGCGCTGGAAATATCACCTCGTCGGCAACTACTACTTGAACGGCGTGCGCCCGGCGCGCCATGCGTGGAATTGAGCGTCGGCGGTTGGACGCCGGCAGCGCGCGGTCGACGGCCGCGCGATGCCGGTGAGCCTCAAACCTGACCGACGCCGCCGTCGATCATCAGGTCCGCGCCTGTCATGTACACGCTTTGATCGGATGCAAGGAACACGGCCGCGTTCGCCATCTCCTCGGGCTGCGCGAGCCGGCCGATGGGGATCATGTTCAGGTACATGTCGACGAGGGACTGACGCTCCTGCGCATTCGTTACCTGCGAGTCGAGCATCGGCGTGTCGGTGACGCCCGGGCTCAGCGTGTTGACCCGAATGCCGCGATTCTTGAACTCGGCGGCCCAGGTGCGCGCGTACGAACGCAAGGCCGCTTTCGTCGCCGCGTAGGCTGTGTGACCCGGAATGCCCATCACGTGCATGGCCGACGAAACCAGAATGATCGATCCGCCATTCGTCATGAGCGGCAGGAGCTTCTGCACCAGAAAGACGGGAGCACGGGCGTTGAGGTCGAACGTCCGGTCGAAATGTTCCGGGGTCAGGGTATCGATCGACGCCTGCTCGACCAACGCCGCATTCGACACGACGATGTCGATCGCGCCCTTGTCGGCCCTGACCGCCGACGCGACGCGTTCGAGATCGTCGAGATTCGCCGCGTCGGCCTGGATGGCCGTGACATTGCGTCCGATCCGCTCGACGGCCGCGTCGAGTTGGCCCTGCCGGCGCCCGAAAATGAATACGTGCGCACCTTCGGCCACATAGCGCTGCGCGATCGCGAGACCGATACCGGTTGTGCCGCCGCTGACGACGGCGACCTTGCCTACCAGAGAAGTCATTGGAATCTTCCGTGTATTGGGGGTGACGGAAGAAAGCGTAACGGTCTGCGCCGCGAATGATAATCGGGCGAATCTTCATAAGCGCTATTCCTTGCTAGAATCGCTCGCACTTCAACGTGAGCGATCCGTGCGCGGAAACGAGCGGTTTCGCCAGGGGCTGCAATGGATCGATTGGACGAAGTCGGCGCCTTCATCGCCGTTGTCGACGCAGGCGGATTCTCGGCTGCGGCGCGTAGAACCGGCCACTCGCAGTCGGCCGTCAGCAAGGCGGTCGGTTCGCTCGAGAAACGCCTCGGCGTCATGCTGCTGAACCGCAGCACTCGGAGTGTCACGCTGACGGATCAGGGGCAGCGCTATTACGATCGCATGAAGCCGCTCGTCGACGAGTTCGACGAAGCCGACAGTGAGATGACGAGCAGTACGCTCGATGTCACGGGCCTGGTCAGGATCGCGACGCCTTCGACCTTTGGCCGCCTGCACGTTCTTCCGCTGATCCCGGACTTGCTGGCATCGAATCCCGGGCTTCGGGTCGATCTCGTTCTCTCGGACTTCGTGCGGGACATGGTGGAAGATCGCATCGATCTCGCCATTCGAGTCGGCCGAGTCGACGATGCCGACGCTGTCGTCAAACGCGTGGCAAGCACGCGCCTCGTTTGCGTCGGCTCCCGGGACTATTTCGAGCGCCATGGCATTCCGAAGACGCCTGATGAACTCGTCGATCACAATTGCCTTCTGTATGGTGGCCTTTCGGAATCGGCCGCCAACTGGCCGTTCGTCGGCCCCGCCGGCGACTTCAGCGTGACCGTTCGCGGCAACTTGTCGTCGAACAGCGTCGAAACGATTCGGGCGGGCGTGCTGGCGGGTGTCGGAATCGGCCTCTTCACTCGGGCTTCGCTTACCGACGAACTCGAGCATGCCGGCATCGTCACCGTTCTCGACGAATTTTTGAAAGAAGCGAGAGACATCAGTCTCGTCTGGCCGAAACGCCGGTATGTGCCGGCACGCGTGCGCATGGTGACCGATTTCTTTTCCGCTGCCCTGGCCCAGCGCGATTAGGCAACCACGGGGCTGTCGCCCGATCGGCATCGAGATGATGCGAACCGGAGGGGCGATCAGCCGCCACGATGGCCCGCATGCCGTGGCGGAGCGGTAGTCGCCCGGCGCGACGCCGACGCCGCCTGACGCGCGACGACGCGGCTCGCGCGTTCCGTGCGCGCCCTATGCCTGAACCCCCACCCGATACCGGGTGGTTTGCCGATAGACGTCGCCCGGACGCACGATCGCTTCGTCGCGCAGGCCGTCCATGTTGACCTGATCTGGAAAGCCGCCCGCCTCGACGCACAGCGCTGCGTGTCGTGCGCACCGCGTGCCGCCGCTCACGCGCACGTCGTCGAGGTAGTTGCCCGTATAGAGCTGGAGGCCGCGCTGATCGGTCGACACGATCAACTCGCGGCCGCTCTCCGGATCGTAGACCCGTGCGACGGGCCGGACCTCGCGTGCGCCGTTGCCCACGACGAAGCAGTGATCGAAGCCGCGTGCGCGCGCCAGTTGCGCATGCGGCCAGTCGAGGCGCGCGCCGAGCGGCGCGCTTTGCCGGAAATCGAACGCCGTGCCCGTCACGTCGGCCGTCCCGATCGGGATCAGCGCATCGTCCACTTCGAGGAACGCGTCGGCGTCGATGTGCAGCAGATGGCCGCGCACGTCGCTGCCTGCGCGCCCGTTCAGGTTGAAGTAGCTGTGATTCGTCAGGTTCAGCGGCGTCGGCGCATCGGTCCACCCCGTATAGTCGATCGTCAGCGTGCCGTCGTCGTCGAGCGTGTAGCGAACCTGCACGCTCACGTTGCCGGGGAATCCCGCGTCGCCTTCGGGCGAATCGAGCCGCAGCGTCAGCCCGCCGCTATCGTCGAGCACGTCCCACCGCGCGCGATGAAAACCGTTCGCGCCGCCGTGCAGCAGGTTGCCGTTCTCGTTGCGGTCGAGCAGGTAGTCGACGCCGTCGAGCGTGAAGCGCGCGCCGGCGATCCGGTTCGCCCATCGGCCGATCGTCGCGCCGAGATAGACCCCGGATTCGAGGTACTCGGCCGGCGTGTCGTGCGCGAGCACGATATCGGCAAAGCGCCCCGTGCGGTCGGGCGCGAGCCACGACACGACGGTCGCGCCGAGGTCGCTGACGACGACGCGCATCCCGTGCGCGTTGCGCAGCGTATAGCGCCGCACGGGCTCGCCGTCGGGCAACGCGCCCCACGGCTCGGCATGCACGCGCGCCACGCCGGGCGTCAGGTATGAGGAATCGGTATCGATATGCATGAGTGGATGTCGGATGGGCGGCGGGCGTCAGTTCGTGGCGGCCGCGCGTTCCTGATATTCGCGCGGCGTGCAGCCGAGTTCGCGCCTGAATACCGCGTACATGTACTGAAGCGACGTGAACCCGCAACGGATCGCGACTTCGGCACTCGACGCCTGCCGGCCGGCGAGCAGCGCCTGCGCGGCTTCGAGCTTGTGGCGCAGGATCTCCTGGTGCACGGTGCGCTGCAGTTCGCGCCGGAAGTGCTCCTCGAGCAGCGAGCGCGATACGCCGACATAGTCGGCGACCTGTTCGGTCTTGATGCCCTGGCACGCGTACTGGCGAATGAAATGCCGGGCACGCATCACGTGCGGGCTCGCGAGCGGCTGATGGCGTGTCGATTCGAGCACGTTGATGCCGACCGGCGGCACGAGAATGCGCTGCCCGGGAAAGCGCGCGCCGCGCAGCATCCGGTGCAGCAGGTGCGCGGCGGTGCGGCCCATTTCCTCGGTGCCCTGGATCACCGACGACAACGGAATGCGCGTCAGCGTGCGCGTGAGCGGATCGTTGTCGATACCGATGATCGCCACCTGTTCCGGCACCGCGATGCCGGCGATCAGGCACGCCTGCAGCAGGTGCCGCGCACGCGCGTCGGTTACCGCGATCACGCCGACCGGCTTCGGCAGCGCATGCAGCCAGCCGACCAGTTGTTCGATCGCGTGATTCCAGCCCGACGCGCTCGTCGACAGCCCGCGGTAGATCGGCGCGTCGAGCCCATCCGCACGCGCGAGCCGGTCGAACGCCAGTTCGCGCTGCTGCGCCCAGCGGTTCTCCTGCGCGACCGGCAGGCTGTACATCGCGAAATGTGCGAGTCCCGCCCCGATCAGGTGCGTGTAGGCGAGCGACACGAGCTTCGGGTTGTCCGTCGCAATATATGGGACGCCTTCCGGGTATTGCGCCGGATCCTCGTACGACGATCCGATCGCGACGATCGGCAGCGGCGAACCGGCGAGCGCGTCGGCGACGGCGGGGTCGTCGAAGTCCGCGATGATGCCGTCGCCGTCGAAACGCTCGATCCCGGTGAGCCGGCAGCGGAAATCGTCTTCGAGGAACAGGTCCCACACGACGCGCGTCGTGTGCAGATACTGGCCGATGCCGCTGATGATCTCGCGGTCGTAGACCTTGTTCGCGTTGAACAGCAGCGCGATGCGGTGCGGTGTCTGGGCGGATGGGGCGCGTGTCATCTCGGTGTCGGGTGAGCGCATCGGGGCGCCGTGCCGTTGTCTCCGGGGCGCGATCGCGGGGGCGGCGCGCGGTGGTTTGGTGTACGGCGATTGTAGGACGGAACGTGCGCCGCGCGAACGCGGCTGGCAAGAAACATCAAGCGTGCTGCGCAATTTCGCAATTGCCGGCCGGCAGGCGTGCGGGCACGATCCAGCCAACGAATTCGGCCGCGTGCGTCGTCCCGACGTGCGTTGCGCTGCAACAAGAACCTGCACGGAGACGCCATGTCGTATTTCGAACACATTCCCGCAATTCGCTACGAAGGGCCGCAGTCGGACAACCCGCTCGCCTATCACCATTACGACCCCGAGCGACGCGTGCTGGGCAAGACGCTCGCCGAGCATCTGCGCATCGCGGTCTGCTACTGGCACACGTTCGTGTGGCCGGGTCACGACATCTTCGGGCAGGGCGCGTTTCAACGGCCTTGGCAACAGCCCGGCGACGCGCTCGAACGCGCGCGGATGAAGGCCGACGCCGCATTCGAGTTCTTCACGAAGCTCGGCACGCCGTTCTATACGTTCCATGACACCGACGTCGCGCCGGAAGGCGACAGCCTGCGCGAATACGCGGCCAATTTCGCGCGGATGGTCGACTATCTCGCCGAGCGTCAGCAGGCAACCGGCGTGCGGCTGTTGTGGGGGACCGCGAACCTGTTTTCGCACCCGCGCTTCGCGGCCGGCGCCGCGACGAACCCGAACCCCGACGTGTTCGCGTGGGCCGCGACCCAGGTGCGCCATGCGCTCGACGCGACCCACCGGCTCGGCGGCGAGAACTACGTGCTGTGGGGCGGACGGGAAGGCTACGAGACGCTGCTCAATACCGACCTGAAGCGCGAGCGCGACCAGTTCGCCCGCTTCCTGTCGATGGTCGTCGAGCACAAGCACCGGATCGGCTTCAAGGGCGCGCTGCTGATCGAGCCGAAGCCGCAGGAGCCGACCAAGCATCAGTACGACTACGACGTGGCGACGGTGCACGGCTTCCTCGTGCAGTACGGGCTGCAGAACGAAATCCGCGTGAACATCGAGGCGAATCACGCGACGCTCGCGGGCCATTCGTTCCATCACGAGATCGCGAACGCATTCGCGCTCGGCGTGTTCGGCAGCGTCGACGCGAACCGCGGCGATCCGCAGAACGGCTGGGACACCGACCAGTTCCCGAACAGCGTCGAGGAACTGACGCTCGCGTTCTACGAGATTCTGCGCCACGGGGGCTTCACGACCGGCGGGATGAACTTCGACGCCAAGGTGCGGCGCCAGAGCATCGATCCGGAAGACCTGTTCTACGGCCACGTCGGCGCGATCGACGTGCTCGCGCTCGCGCTCGAACGCGCGGCGGTGCTGGTCGAGAACGACCGGCTCGACGCACTGCGCCGGCAGCGCTACGCGCAGTGGGACAGCGAGTTCGGCCGCAAGATCCTGTCGGGCGGCTATACGCTGGAGTCGCTGGCGGCCGACGCGCTCGCGCGGGGCGTGGACCCGCGGCATGCAAGCGGTGCGCAGGAGCGGCTCGAGAACATCGTGAACCAGGCGATCTACGGGCTGCGCTGACGCCATGTACATCGGACTCGATCTCGGCACGTCGGGCGTGAAGGCGGTGCTGCTCGACCGCGACGGCGCGGTGCGCGCGAGCGCGAGCCGACCGCTCGCGGTGAGCCGGCCGCAGCCGCGCTGGTCCGAGCAGGCGCCGCGCGACTGGTGGGACGCCGCATGCGGCGCGCTCGCCGCACTCGTGTCGGATGCGCGCACTGCCGGCATCGACCCGCGCGACATCGATGCACTCGGCCTGACCGGACAGATGCACGGCGCGACGCTGCTCGATGCCCACGGCGACGTGCTGCGCCCCGCGATCTTGTGGAACGACGGCCGCGCGGATGCCGAGTGCGAGGAACTCGAACGGCTCGCGCCCGCGCTGCGCACGGTGGCCGGCAACATCGCGATGCCGGGCTTCACGGCGCCCAAGCTGCTGTGGGTGCGTCGTCACGAGCCCGACGTGTTCGCGCGCATCGCCTACGTGCTGCTGCCGAAGGATTATCTGCGCTACCGGCTGACCGGCGCGTTCGCGACCGATCCGTCGGACGCCGCCGGCACGCTGTGGCTCGACGTCGCGAAGCGCGACTACGACGACACGTTGCTCGCCGCCTGCGGGCTGTCGCGCGCGCAGATGCCGGCCGTATTCGAGGGCAATCGCATCACCGGCACGCTGCTGCCGGCCGTCGCACGGGCGCTCGGCCTGCGCGAGATCCCGGTGGTGGCCGGCGGCGGCGACAACGCGGCCGGCGCGGTAGGCGTCGGGATCGTGCGGCCCGGCGACGCGCTGCTGTCGCTCGGCACGTCGGGCGTGTATTTCGCGGTGTCGGACGGGTTCCGCGCGAATCCCGAATCGGCGGTGCACAGCTTCTGTCATGCGCTGCCGGGCACGTGGCACCTGATGTCCGTGATGCTGAACGCGGCCGGCTGCGTCGACTTCACCGCGCAACTGGCCGGTTACGACGGCGTCGCGGCGCTGCTCGACGATGCGGAAACGAACGCACGCGCGAGCCGGCCGTGGTTCCTGCCGTACCTGAGCGGCGAGCGCACGCCGCACAACGACGTGAACGCGAAGGGCGTGTTTTATGGGCTCACGCCCGACACGCGGCGCGCGGATCTCGCGAACGCGACGCTCGAAGGCGTCGGCTTCGCGCTGCTCGACGGCATCGACGCGCTGCATGCGGCCGGGCTCGCGCCCGACGGCATCACCGTGATCGGCGGCGGCTCGCGCAGTGCGTACTGGACGCAGATGCTCGCGGACCTGAGCGGCCGTGCGCTGACGCTGCGCGCGGGCGGCGAGGTGGGGCCGGCGCTCGGCGCCGCGCGCCTCGCGCATCTCGCGCTCGAACCGGATGCGGCGCTTGCCGACGTGTGTCCGCAACCGCCGGTCGTCGCGGTGCGCGAGCCCGATCCCGCGCGGCACGCGTGGTATCGCGACGTGCGGCGGCCGACGTTTCGCGCGCTGTATCGTGCGCTCGAACCGGTGTTTGCGACGGGCGCGTGACGCACGTTGCCGTGACTCGATGCGGGCGGTGCAATCCGGCGGCCGCCCGCGGTTCGTGAGGTGGTTCCATAACAAGGAGTGGAGACATGAAATCCGTGACGCGTCGTACCGTATTGAGTTCGCTTGCCGGCGCCGCCGCGCTGGCAATGCTCGCGCTGGGCACGCCGCTCGCGCACGCGAGCAAGGACAAGCCCGAGATCGGCTTCTGCATCGACGACCTGCGCGTCGAGCGCTGGTCGCGCGATCGCGACTATTTCGTCGCGGCCGCGACGAAGCTCGGCGCGAAGGTGTCGGTGCAGTCGGCCGATGCAAGCGAGGAGCGGCAGATTTCGCAGATCGAGAACCTGATCTCGCGCGGCGTCGACGTGATCGTGATCGTGCCGTTCAACTCGAAGACGCTCGGCAACGTCGTCGCCGAAGCGCGCAAGGCCGGCATCAAGGTCGTGTCGTACGATCGCCTGATCCTCGACGCGGACGTCGACGCCTATATCTCGTTCGACAACGAGAAGGTCGGCGAGCTGCAGGCGCAGGGCGTGTTCGACGCGAAGCCGAAGGGCAATTATTTCCTGCTGGGCGGCGCGCCGACCGACAACAACGCGAAGATGCTGCGCGAAGGACAACTGAAGGTGCTCAAGCCCGCGATCGACCGCGGCGACATCAAGGTCGTCGGCCAGCAGTGGGTGCCCGAATGGAGCGCGTCGACCGCGCTGCGGATCGTCGAGGACGCACTGACCGCGAACAACAACAAGATCGACGCGATCGTCGCATCGAACGACGGCACGGCCGGCGGCGCGATCCAGGCGCTCGCCGCGCAGCATCTGGCCGGCAAGGTGCCGGTGTCCGGGCAGGATGCGGATCTGGCCGCGGTCAAGCGCGTGATCGCCGGCACGCAGACGATGACCGTCTACAAGCCGTTGAAGCTGATCGCGAGCGAAGCCGCTAAGCTCGCGGTCGATCTCGCGAAGGGCACGAAGCCCGCGTTCAACGCGCAATACGACAACGGCAAGAAGAAGGTCGATACGGTGCTGCTGCAGCCGACGCTGTTGACCAAGCGCAACGTCGACGTCGTCGTGAAGGACGGCTTCTATACCCAGGCCCAGCTGGCGAGCCAGTAAGCGTACGACGGGCGCGACGCGCGGTCGCCGCGACGGCGGCCGCGCTTACTGCGAGGCATGAACGAATGACGGAACCCTTGCTGACGATGCGCGGCATCGTCAAGGCATTCGACGGCGTGAAGGCGCTCGACGGCATCGACCTGACCGTGCGGCCCGGCGAATGCGTCGGGCTGTGCGGCGAGAACGGCGCGGGCAAGTCGACGCTGATGAAGGTGCTGTCGGGCGTATACCCGCACGGCACGTGGGACGGCGAGATCCGCTGGGAAGGCGCACCGCTCGCGGCCTCCGGCGTGCGCGACACCGAGCGCGCGGGCATCGCGATCATCCACCAGGAGCTGATGCTCGTGCCCGAGCTGTCGGTGGCCGAGAACATCTTCCTCGGCAACGAGATCACGCTGCCGGGCGGGCGCATGAACTTCGCGGCGATGGTCCGGCGCGCCGAGGAGCTGCTGCACGAATTGCGGATCGACACGATCAACGTCGCGCAGCCGGTGATGAACTACGGCGGCGGCCACCAGCAGTTGATCGAGATCGCGAAGGCGCTGAACAAGCACGCGAAGCTGCTCATCCTCGACGAACCGTCGTCGTCGCTGAGCGCGTCGGAGACGCGCATCCTGCTCGACATCGTGCGCGACCTGAAGCGCCGCGGCGTCGCGTGCGTCTACATCTCGCACAAGCTCGACGAGGTGGCGGCCGTATGCGACACGGTCACCGTGATCCGCGATGGACGTCATGTCGCAACCGAGCCGATGAATGCGCTGACCACCGACCGGATCATCGCGATGATGGTCGGCCGCGAGATCCGCGACCTGTATCCGCGCGAGCCGCACGAGATCGGCGACGTCGTGCTCGACGTGCGCCACGTGACGTGCCGCGACGTGACGAACGCGCGCCGCAAGCGCGTCGACGACGTGTCGTTCAGCGTGCGGCGCGGCGAGATTCTCGGCGTGGCCGGACTCGTCGGCGCGGGCCGCACCGAGTTGATGCAGGCGATCTTCGGCGCGTATCCGGGCGCGTGCACGGCGAGCGTGACGATGAACGGCCGGCCATTGTCGATCCGCTCGCCGGCCGACGCGATCCGCGCCGGCATCGCGATGGTGCCGGAGGACCGCAAGCGCCACGGCATCGTGCCGCAGCTCGGCGTCGGCCACAACATCACGCTGGCGGTGCTGCAGCGCTTCGCGGCGCGCGGGCGGATCGACGCGGCCGCCGAGCTCGACGCGATCCGCACCGAGATGCAGCGGCTGTCGGTGCGCGCCGCGCATCCGTTCCTGTCGATCGCGAGCCTGTCGGGCGGCAATCAGCAGAAGGCGGTGCTCGCGAAGATGCTGCTGACCGAGCCGCAGGTGCTGATCCTCGACGAGCCGACGCGCGGCGTCGACGTGGGCGCGAAGGCCGAGATCTACCGGCTCGTCTTCGCGCTGGCCAAGCGCGGCGTCGCGCTGATCGTCGTGTCGTCGGAACTGCCGGAGGTGCTCGGCCTGGCCGATCGCGTGCTGGTGATCGGCGAAGGCGAGTTGCGCGGCGATTTCGTCAACCAGGGCCTCACGCAGGAACAGATTCTCGGCGCCGCGCTGAAGCCCGCGCGGCTGCCCGCCGAACCCACCGCAGCGAGTGCGATATGAATTCCGAACTTTCTTCCTCGACCCCGGCGGCGCCGGATGCGGACGCGCGTCGTCCGGACGGCCGCGCGCCGCGGCTGGCGTTGCGCCATGTCTTCACGCGCTACAAGGTGCTCGCGCTGCTGTTCGCGGTCGTCGCGATCTGGGCGTTCTTCTCGGTGCTGACGGACGGCGCGTTCGTCACGCCGCGCAACGTATCGAATCTGCTGCGGCAGATGTCGATCACCGGCATGCTCGCGTGCGGCATGGTGTTCGTCATCATCGCGGGCGAGATCGACCTGTCGGTCGGCTCACTGCTCGGGCTGCTCGGCGGCGTCGCCGCGATCCTCGACGTCAACCGCCACTGGCCCGTTGCGGCGACGGTTCCGGCCGTGCTCGCGCTCGGCGTGCTGATCGGGCTTTTCAACGGCTGGTGGTCGACCTATCGGCGCGTGCCGTCGTTCATCGTCGGGCTCGGCGGGATGCTCGCGTTTCGCGGCATCCTGCTCGGCGTGACGGGCGGCTCGACGATCGCGCCCGTGTCGGACGGCTTCGTGTTCATCGGGCAGGGCTATCTGCCGCGCCTGGCCGGGGACGGCCTCGCGGTCCTGCTGTTCGCGGTCGCGACGCTGCTGGTGGTGCGGCAGCGCGGCACGCGGCGGCGCTACCGGCTCGCGGTCGCCCCGTTGTGGCAGGACGTCGCGAAGATCGTCGGCGCCGGGGCGGTGCTGTTCGCCTTCGTCGCGACGCTCGATCGTTACGGCGGTATTCCGGTGCCCGTGCTGCTGCTGCTCGTGTTGCTCGGCGTGTTCTCGTGGATCGCGACGCAGACCGTGTTCGGCCGGCGTATCTATGCGGTGGGTTCGAACCTGGAGGCGACGCGGCTGTCGGGCGTCGACACCGATCGCGTGAAGCTCGTGATCTTCGCGCTGATGGGGCTGATGTGCGCGTTTGCCGGCCTCGTCAACACGGCGCGGCTCGCGGCCGGGTCGCCGTCCGCCGGCTCGATGGGCGAACTCGACGCGATCGCCGCGTGCTTCATCGGCGGCACGTCGATGCGCGGCGGGTCGGGCACGGTCTACGGCGCGCTGATCGGCGCGCTCGTGATGGCGAGCCTCGACAACGGGATGTCGATGCTGGACGTCGACGCGTACTGGCAGATGATCGTCAAGGGCGCGGTGCTCGTGCTGGCGGTGTGGATCGACGTGGTGTCGCGGTCGAACCGGCGGTGACGAAGCCGTGTCGGTCGCGCATCGACACGGAGAAAGACCATGGCGCGAAACGCGATGCGCTTGCCGGACGGTGCCGGCGCCCGGGCCCTTCGCGATGCCGGATGCAGGGGCAGTGCCCGGCCTGGACGACCCGCGCTACCGGCAAGTGATCGCGGATGCACTGCGGCGCTGCTGCGCGAGCGTTTCGACGCGCTTGCCGAAGCACTCGCGTTCGCGATGCGCATCGCCGACCCGTGCGGCCGGCCGCGGCCCGATGCGCCGCGCGTCATGGCAGCGGCGCGCCCCATGCCGCCGTCACGTCGCCGCCGAGCCGCCATTCGCTGAACGGACGGCGCGGCGCGACGATCGCCGGCAGGCGGCGATCGTGAAAGCGCGCGTAGTACGGCTCGACCCAGCTCAGTTCGTCGCGAAACGTCCAGGGGAACAGGTCCTGCTTGATCGGCGTGATCTTCGTGAAACTCGCGGGATCTTCCACTGCGTCGATCACGAGGTTCGCGAGGCGGCCGATCGCGCCGTCGTTTTCGCGGTAGAGATCGATGTTGCGCCGCTGAACGAGTTCGGCCGCGAATACGAGAGGCAGCAGCGCGAACGTGTGATAGTGAAGCGCGCGGGCGCCGCGCTTGACCTCGCGCTCGAGCGAACCGTCCGGGCGGATGTCGCGGATGCCTTCGCGCACCCGCAGCAAGCCGGAATCGATCAGGCTTGCATTGTCGGTCACGGTGCCGATCGCGATCAGGTCGAGCCCGGCCCAATACACGAGGTTGTTGTGCAGATGGTTGATCGCTTCGGCATTGCGGGTCGCGATCGCGATGCGTTCGAGCCACGGGTCGATCGCGTTGAATGCCGCGCGATTCGCTTCGCGCAACCCGTGCGGCATGCGCAGGATCACCATCGCGAAATCGGTGCCGGCCCACGAACGTTCGTAGTAGCCCTGATAGCCGGAGATCGGGCCCATCAACGCATCCGATTGCGCCCAACCGTCGAGTAGCGTCAACGCGCACGACCAGTCGCCGCGATCCGCCGCCGTGTTCAGCTTCGCGACGAAGTCGCGCATCGGCTTCACGTCTCGCGCATAGCCGGTGGGGTCGTCGTAGTAGCCGGGCGGGTCGATCGTCCGCACGGGCGGCGGCACTTCGCATGCATGGCTGGCGGAGGCCGTGCCGGCGAATGTGCCGACGGCGAACAGGACGGCGCACAAGGTTCGAACGGAAAGGGCGCGCATGGGGCTCGACGGGGAAGTTTCGGGCGGGATGCCGAACCGAAGGCAGTCTAGCGCCCGGGGCTTTCGCCCGGCTTTCCACGGCGAGCCGTTGCCGATCCGGCCCGGCTGGCCGTCGGCGCGACGCGTCGCAGCCGTGGCGGCTGCGCGCGACATGCAATACGCAATTCTGTCGTCCTCGACTGCCAGCCCGATCCGATGAAGCGTCCGGCGTTCTCCACCCAACTCGTCATGCCGTGGGCACTCGTCGCGGCGCTGCTGCTCGCGCTGGGCGCGCGGTTCGTGGTTGGCGGCTGACGCGCGATGCCGGTCAGCCGCCCCGGTCGACTCAGAACGAGTACGCGAGCGACGCGAACAGGCTGCGCGGCGCGCCCGGCGTGACCCACAGGCTGTTGTACGAGCTGACGTAGGTCGTGCGATTGAACAGGTTGTTCAGCACGACCGACGCACGCAGGTGCTTGTTGACCTGAAGATAGCCGTTGAGTTGCACGGTCGCATAGGCCGGCAACTCGAAGCCGTCCTGCGTGTTGGCGGTGTTGCCCGCGCGGCGCCCGACGTAGATCACGCCGGCACCGGCGCCGGCCTTGTCCGCGAACGGCAGGGTCGTCTCGTACATGAGCAGCGCGCTGCCGCTCAACCGCGGTACGTCGACGAGGCGCGAGCCGGGCGCCAGCACGGTATCGTGCGTGACCTCGGCGTCGACGTACGCGAAGTTGGCGATGCCGCGCAAGCCGTGACCGAGATCGCCGCTCCATTCGAATTCGACGCCGCGGCTGCGCACTTCGCCGGCCGCGCGCGAGAAGCCGGCATTGGCCGGATCGGCGGTGAGCACGTTGCGCTTGGTGACGTAGAACGCCGAGACGGTCGTGAGCCAGCGTGTGCCCGCCCATTTCGCGCCGGCTTCGTAGCCGCGGCCCTTTTCGGGATCGAACGCACGGCCGCCGACGTCGGCGCCGTTGTTCGGCCGGAACGAATACGCGGTGTTCGCATACAGCGACAATGCCGGGCTCATTTCGTACACGACGCCGAGACGCGGGCTCACCGCGGTCTGCAACTGGCTCGTCGTCACGCCTTTCAGGCGGTTGTCGATCGACTGGTGGAAGCGATCCCAGCGCAGCCCGGCCAGGATCTTCCAGTGCGGCCCGAACGCGAGCGTGTCCTGCGCGTAGACGCCTTGACCGTCGTCGCGTTCGAGCAGGTTGGTCGCGGTGCGCGGCGTCGGCGCGGGCTGGCCGTAGACCGGATCGAAGATGTCGATCGCATACGGCGCGGCGGCGGTCGGTGTGGAGCGGGTGACGAACTGGTCGTAGTTGAAGCGGTACGCATCGACGCCCATCACGAGCGTATGGCCGATGCCGCCCGTGCGGAACGAGCCGGCCGTCTCGAGGCGGCCTTGCAGGTCGTTCGAGTGAAACGCGACTTGCCGGTAGCGGCGCCACAGCGTGCGGCCGTCCTTCTGCAATGCGAAGGCTTCGGACGAGCGCCCCGACAGGTCGGTGTTGCGTTGCGCGACGCCGGCATTGATCGACCAGCTGGAATCGATGCGATGCTCGAGCGTGAACTGGTGGCCCGTGTTGCGCACGTCGTAGTCGCCGTCGCGCGGCTCGCCGAGGAAGCGCGACGCGGGGATCGCGCCAAGCTGCCCGTTGACCGCGAGCACGCCGCGATCGAGCGGCGCGCGCTGACGCGCACTCTCGAACTCGTAGTGGAGCGTCGTGTCGGCGCCGATGTCCCAGGTGAACGACGGCGAGAACAGGTAGCGCTTGCTCGACACCGTGTCGCGAAAGCTGCCGTTGTTCTCGTTCATCGCGACGAAGCGGTACGCCAGCGATTTCGTGACGGGGCCGGTCGAATCGAGCGTCTGGCGCAATGCGCCGTAGCTGCCGGCCGACACGCCGATGGTGTTCGCGCGTGCGAATTGCGGCTGCTTCGTCGTGTAGCTGATGATCCCGCCCGGATCGCCGCGGCCATACAGCGCGGACGCCGGCCCCTTGAGCACTTCCATGCGCTCGAGGTTGACGGTGTCGCGCGGCACGCTCATCCCGCGATTCCACGAGAAGCCGTTGACCAGATAGTCGGTGCCGGACGTGTTGCCGTCGCCGGCGAAGCCGCGCACCGCGTAGTTGTCCCACAGGCCGCCGAAGTTGTTCTGGCGCGAGACGCCCGCGACCCAGTCGTAAAGATCGTCGCCGCGCGTGGCGGCCACCGTCTGGATCAGCTTCGTATCGACGCTGCTGACCGCGAACGGAATCTCCATCACGTCCGCCTCGCTATGCGTCGCGCTCGTCGATTCGCGCGTGCGAAACGGCGCCGTCGCGCGTTGCGCGGACACCTCGATGGTCGGCAGCGCCGCTTCCTGTGCGTCGGCGGCGCCCATGCCGGCCGTGCCGACGACGATGGCCATCGGTGCGGCCGCCCAGTTCCTCCTGCTCATACTCCTCCCTTTTTGGTGTGTTTCGCGTTCGGGCACGGCGGGCGGCCTCGCGCCGACATCGGTGTTCCAAACAGTACATTTGCGCGGCAATTTAATGCAAATGAGAGGCATTTGCAATCGTAATTTTGAGATTGGGTGGGGGAAGGGTGGCGGCGTGCTACACGGAAGCGATCGCGGGGATGTGTGAATTTATTGAAATTCCGAAATGCGGGATTATTTCGATATGTGATGGTGGCCGGATAGAGCTTTCACATCAAAAATACGGCGCATTTTCGCCAAATTAAGGGTAAACGTGAACTTCGCCAGGGCGTGAAAGCGAAGTGAGTGTGTTTGACAAATCCCGTAATTCGGGATTAAAGTAAAAACACTTCAGCCAACCCCGTCGAGCAGCCGCATGAACAACCCCCAGTCGGACAGCGATACCGAAGCAAGAAGCGGAGCGAGTGTCGTGCTCGCGACGGCGCGAGACGCCGGCGTCGACGTCTGTTTTGCCAATCCCGGCACGACCGAGATGCCGTTCGTCGGTGCGCTCGACACCGTGGCGGGCATGCGCTCGATCCTCGGGCTGTTCGAGGGCGTGTGCACGGGCGCCGCGGACGGCTACGGCCGCATGGCCGGCAAGCCCGCGATGACGCTGCTGCACCTCGGGCCGGGCCACGCGAACGGCATTGCCAACCTGCACAATGCGCGCCGCGCCCGCACGCCGATCCTGAACATCGTCGGCGATCACACGCGCGAGCATCTGAAGTACGACGCGCCGCTGACGTCCGACATCGAATCGCTCGCCCGTCCGGTGTCGGTGTGGTATCGCAGCGTGGCGCGCGATACCGATCTCGCGACGGATACGGCCGACGCGATTTCGGCCGCGATGGGCGCGCAGCGCGGCGTCGCGACCCTCGTGCTGCCCGTCGATCTCCAGTCGGCCGTGGTGCGTGGCGCGGCGGCGCCCGCCGTCGTTCGCCCGGCCACGGTGTCGTTCGATGCCGCTCGAGTCGAACGCGTGGCCGATCTGCTGCTCGGCGACCAGCGCACCGTCCTGCTGATGGGCGCCCGCGCACTGTCGGCACGCGGGCAGCGTGCGGCGGCGCGCATCGCGGCGGCCACCGGCGCGACCTGCTTCAGCGAGACTTTTCCGGCGCGGGCGGAGCGCGGCGGGGGCCTGCCGGACATCGACCGCCTGCCTTATTTCCCCGAGCCGGCGCGGGCCGCGCTCGCCGGCCGGCGCGTGGTGCTGGCCGGCGCGCTCGCGCCCGTCACCTACTTCGGCTACGAAGGCATTCCGGGCGAACTCGCGCGGCCCGAGGACATCGTGATGCTGGCGGCGCCGGGCGATGCGGCGGACGACGCGCTGGTGGCGCTGGCCGATCGTATCGGCACGGCAACGAACGACGAGGGTGTCCGCGTCGAGCGCTGGCGCGTGGAGGACGGGCCGCTCACGCCGCAGGCCGTCGGCCGCGTGCTCGCGAATGCGTTGCCCGACGACGCGATCGTATCGATCGAAGGCGGTACGTGCGGCTATCCGTTCGTGACCGCGTCGGCGCGCGCCCGTCGCCACACGATCCTGACGAACACGGGCGGTGCGATCGGCCAGGGCCTGCCGGTGGCGCTCGGCGCCGCCGTCGCCTGCCCCGGCCGCCGCGTGTTCGCGCTGCAGTCGGACGGCAGCGCGCAGTACACGATCCAGTCGCTGTGGACGATGGCGCGCGAGCGTTTGCCGATCGTGATGCTGATCGCATCGAACCGACGCTACGGCATCCTGCAGACGGAGCTCGCGCGCAGCGGCTTGCCGGCCGACACGCCGCACGCCAGCCGCCTGACGCAACTGGACGACCCGCCGATCGACTGGCTCGCGCTGGCGCGCGGCTATGGCGTGCCGGCCGGGCGCGCGAGCACGGCGCAAGCGCTGGTGCAGGCGCTCGACGACGCACTCGCGCATGCCGACGGGCCGACGCTCATCGAAATGCAGTTGTCCTGATCGCACAACCCGGTCCTTTCTCCAATCCCGACTCTCACCTTTCATCGTTATGGATCTGCAACTCCACGGAAAAGCCGCATTCATCACCGGCGGCAGCATGGGCATCGGCAAGGCGGTCGCGCTCGAACTGGCGCGCGAAGGCGTCAACGTCGCAATCGCCGCGCGGCGCATGGAACACCTCGAAGCGGCGGCCGTCGAGATTCGCGCGGCGCTCGCGCCGCTGGGCAACGCGGCCGGCGCAATCCTGCCCGTCACGGTGGACACGACCGACATGGTGTCGATCGAAGCGGCGATGGCCGCGAGCGTCGAGCGCTTCGGCCGGCTCGACATCCTGCTGAACGGCGCCGCGCATCCGGGCGGCCTCGTGCGGGCCGAGCTCGAACACGCCGATCCGCAGGGGCTGCTGCAGGACATCGATATCAAGGTGGTCGGCTATCTGCGCTGCGCGAAAGCGGCCGCGCCCTACATGCGGCGCAACGGCTTCGGCCGAATCGTCAACGTCGGCGGCCTGACGGGGCGCGGCAGCAAGCAGCTGTCCGGCATGCGCAACGTGGCGATCGTGCACCTGACCAAGACGCTGTCCGACCAGCTCGGCCCGTTCGGTATCACGGTCAACACGATTCACCCGGGCGTCGTCGAGACGCCGCACATTCACGAACTCTACGAGAAGGAAGCGCGCAAGCAAGGGCTCACGGCCGCGGAGGTCGAGGCCAACTACGTGAAGGCCACGCCGATCCGCCGCGTGCTGCAGCCGGCGGAAATGGGGTGGATCGTCGCGTTTCTCGCGTCGCCGAAGTCCGGCTCGATCACCGGCGAGTCGATCGGCTGCGACGGCGGGCTCACGCGCGGCATTTTTCTCTGACACAAGGAGCATTTCATGACCGCAACCGTACTGGTCGCCACCGCAGGGCAAGGCATCCTGCGCTCGAACGACGACGGCAAGACCTGGCACCGCCTCGGGCTCGCCGAACCGATCGAGTTCGACGGCATCGTGCGCGCGCTCGCGGTGGATCCCGCGACGCCGTCGCGCGTCTATGCCGGCGCCGATTCGGGGCTGTGCATCAGCGAGGATGGCGGCGCGCACTGGTTTCGGCCCGAAAACCTGCTGAACGGGCAGACGGTCTGGTCCATCGCGATCGACCCCGCGAATCCGGCGGTGCTCTATGCGGGCACCGGCGCGCCGTCGCGCGCCGCGCTTTACAAGTCGAGCGACGCGGGCGTGACCTGGGAGAGAACGGCGCCCGAGCTTCCGGAGTTCTGCTCGGGCGTCAATCGTCCGCGGTTGCTGACGATCTGCGTGGATCCGGACGACAGCCGCAACGTCTGGTACGGCGTGGAAGAGGGCGGCGCATGGCGCAGCCGGGATGCCGGTGCGAGCTGGACGCGGGTGGACGGCCCGGGTACGGCGATTCGCAACAGCGATATTCATGCGATCGTGATCCTGCCCGCCACGCAGGGCCGGCCGAAGACCACCGTGCTGCTGACGGTCAATGCGGTGTACGTGAGCGAAGACGACGGCCGTTCGTGGGACGGCAAGCTGTCGCGCGACCGCTTCGACGGGCTGTACTACACGCGCACCGTCGTGCAACTGCCGCAGCCGGAAGGCGACCTGCTGATGGCGATCGGCGACGGTACGCCCGGCACCCGCAGCCGCATCTACCGCTCGACCGATCGCGGCTACGCGTGGCGCGAGACGGATCTGCACACGGCGCCGAACTCCACGTTCTGGGCGTTCGGGGTGCATGCGGCCCAGCCGGCGCTCGTCTATGCGGGCACCAAGTACGGACACCTGTTCCGTTCGCGCGACGGCGGCCGGAACTGGACCAAGGAATGGCGCGATTTCAGCGAGATCACGGCGGTTGCGTGGACCCCGTTCGAGGCGCCGCTTGCCGCCCACGCGCAATCGACCCACTGAGCGGAGCGAACGATGACACCGTCCGATATCCGGCAACACGCCGAGCGTGCGAACGCGAGCGGCCTGCCGCTGCCGACGCCGCGCGTGCAGCGCACGCACCTGTCGCTGTTCGTACGGGACCCTGTCCGTTCGAGCACCTGGTACGCCGAGGTGCTCGGCATGACGGAAACCGCGCGCGGCGAGCAGTGGGTGTTCATGTCCTTCGGCCAGAAGCACCACGACATCGCGCTGATTCGGGCGGCGTCCGATGCGGAACTCGGCACGATCGGCCTGCAGCACTACGGCCTCGAAATCGCCGGCGGCCTGACCGAACTGCGTCGCTTGTACGGCATGCTGATTCGCCGCGACGTGCCGATCGTCAAGATCACCGATCACAAGGTCGGGATCGGCGTGTATTTCACGGACCCGGACGGCAACCGGCTCGAATTCTTCTGCGAAACCGTCACGGACGACGAGGAGGGCAAGCGCGTGCTGCATCGGTACAACGCGCCGAGCGATCCCGTCCAGCTGGAACCGCTGTTCGACTGACGCGCTGCGTTTCAACACGCATCATCGACGTTTTTATAAAGGAATACTAATGAGCAAGACAGCCAATTTCGAAGGCTTTCATATCCGCAAGTGGTACACGCAGATCGAAGATGCGCTCGCAAACGAATCCGGCCAGCTTGCGGATGGGGAGCCGCTGCGCAAGATCGTGATCGCCGCGGCCGTTCACAACCCGTATGCGGGGCGATTCAGCGAAAACCTCGACGACCTCGTGCGCCCGTCGCCCGCACTCGGCAAGGAGTTCGCGCGGCGCATCGAGTCGCTTGCGGCCGGGCGGGCGATCGAGAGCTACGGCAAGGCCTGCCTGGTCGGTTCGGCCGGCGAATACGAACACGGCAACGCGTTCCTCACGTCGATCTTCGCGGAGCCGATCCGGGCCGCGCTGGGCGGCGGCAAATCGTGGGTGCCGTCGAGCGGCAAGCGAGGCCCGATCAATACGGTGATCGACGTGCCGCTCGCGCACAAGGATGCGCTCTACGTGCGCTCGCACTACGACACGGTGACGTGCCTGTTTCCCGATGCGCCCAACGACGACGAAGTGCTGGTGATCTTCGCGTTCGCGACGCGCGGCCGGTTGCACGCACGTCTCGGCGGCCTGAAGGCGAGCGAGATCGTCGGTCGCGACGGTCTCGTCTGATCGCGCATGCCGGTCGAGGAGCAGATGATGAATACGGCATCCGCCAAGGATGGATGGGTCGGCAACGATGGGCTGAGGCTGCACTACGTGAGCTGGGGGCGCGACGATGCGCCGGCCGTGGTGATGCTGCACGGCTTGCGCAGTTACGCGCATACCTGGGCGCCCGTCGCCGCCGCGCTGGTCGACCGCTACCGGGTCGTCGCGCTCGATCAGCGCGGACGCGGGCTGAGCGACTGGGATCCGCGGCGGGACTACTATGCGCCGGCCTACGTGCGCGATCTCGACGCGCTGGTGCGCGCGCTCGACCTGCGGCGATTCGTGCTGGTCGGGCACTCGATGGGCGGCGCCAATGCGCTCGTCTACGCCGCGGCGCAACCGGAACGGCTCGCGGGTCTCGTGATCGAGGACATGGGCCCCGGCGCGTCGGCCGGCTCGCCGGGTTCCGAGCGCATCAGGCGCGAGCTGCAGGACACGCCGGACGCGTTCGCATCGTGGGACGACGCGCGCGCGTTCTGGCGACGCCAGCGGCCGAACATCGCGGAATCCGCGCTCGATTCGCGCGTTGCGCACTCGCTGAAAGAGAGCGCGCCGGGGCGGATCGTATGGCGGCACGACGCGCAAGGGATTGCCGCGGCACGGCTGGCCGCGACGCCTGAGCAGCTCGTCCATCTGTGGCCGTCGATCCTCAATCTGCACGTGCCCACCTTGTTGTTGCGCGGGGGCGACTCGGACTTCCTGTCCGCGGACGTGGCGGCCGAAATGGCGGCCGCCAATGCGGAAATCGAGCGGATCGACATTCCGGGGGCGACGCATTACGTGCATGACGATCAGCCGGCCGCGTTCAATCGCGCATTGCGCACCTGGCTCGATCGCCTCGAGGATCCTGCATGGCGCGCGGGAGGCGCGGACGAATGAAAGCGAACAACCGGAACCGGACCTCGGTCGCGATCGTCGGCGCGGGGCCGAACGGCGTGGCGATGGCGAACCTGCTCGGCCTGTACGGCGTCGATACGATCGTCGTCGAGCGGGCGCCGCAGATCGTCGAATTTCCGCGTGCGGTCGGCATCGACGACGAGGCGCTGCGGCTGTTTCAGACGGCCGGTCTGGCCGACGAACTGAGCCGCGACATCATCCAGAACGTGCCGCTGCGAATGTTCAACGCGAACGGCGAATGCTTCGCCGACATCCGTCCGTCGATACGCGAGTTCGGCTGGTGGCGCCGCAACATCTTCATGCAGCACCTGGCCGAACGCACGCTGCGCGATGCATTGGCCCGCTATTCCCATGTGTCGCTGCGTACGGGCGAAGAGGTCGTCGGTTTGGCGCAGGACGAAGAATGCGTGACGCTTCAGGTGCGCGCGGCCGACGGGCGGCAATACGAACTCGACGCCGACTACGTGGTCGCGGCCGACGGCGGGCGCAGTCCCGTCCGCGAGATGCTCGGCATCGAGCTGGCCGGGACGACGCATCCGATGAAGTGGGTGGTGGTCGACGTCAGGAACGCGCAACTCGACCAGCCGTGTACCGCGCTGAACTGCGATCCGCGACGCCCGAACGTCTGCATCTATCTGCCGTTCAACTATCGGCGCTGGGAATTTCTCGTGTTTCCGCACGAGGACGAAGAGGCGATCGCGCAACCGGAGTCGATCCGCGCGCTGATCGAACCGTACGTCGACGACGTCGAGCAGCTCGAGATCGTGCGGGCGCGTACCTATACGCATCACTCCCGCGTGGCCGAACGTTTCGTCGCCGGACGGGTGGCGCTCGTCGGCGACGCCGCGCATCTGAGCCCGCCGTGGATCGGCCAGGGGCTGAACGCGGGGCTGCGTGACGTCGGCAATCTGGCCTGGAAGCTTGCGGGGGTCGTGAACGGCACGTTGCACCGGAGCGTGATCGCGACGTACGAGTCGGAGCGCCGCGATCACGCGAAGGCGATGATCGATCTCGCGGACACGTTCGGCGCCATGCTGATGCCGACCAGCCGTCCGATCGCGTTCCTGCGCGACCGATTCCTCGCGTTCGCACGGTATGCGCCGGGCCTGAAGGATTACGTGCTGCAGATGCGTTTCAAGCCGATGCCCAGCTATACGCGCGGGATCGTGGTCGCGGGTACGTCGGACGCAGTCGGGCGGATGATCGCCCAACCCGACGTCGAAACGGCCGACGGCGCGCGCCGCAAGCTCGACGACGTGCTCGGCCCGTGGTTTTCGATCATCGGCTGGCGATGCGATCCACAGGCGTGCCTGAGCGACGACGATCGCGCGTTCTGGACCGCGCTGGGCGCGAAATTCGTGCAGATCGTACGGTCTCGCAGCGGAACGTGCCGTGAGCAGCGCATCGCGAGCGCACACGACAGCGTGTGCGTCGAGGACGTCGACAACGCGATGGCCGAATGGTTCGACAAGCATGCGGGGCCGCTCGTCGTCGTCCGTCCGGACCGGTACGTGGCAGCGCAGACGGACGCCGTCGGCATGGCCGGCGTGACCGCCGCGTTCCGGGCGTTTGCAGCGCGACAACGGGAGACCGCGGATGTTTGTTGAGCAACGCACCTACACGCTGGTGCCGGGCGGCGTCGCCGAGTATCTGCGGCTGTATGCGGAATGCGGTCGCGCGCCGCAGGAGCAGGCGCTCGGCACGATGGTCGGTTGTTTCGCGACGGAGATCGGACCGCTGAACCAGCTCGTCTATCTGTGGGCGTTCGAGTCGCTGGACGATCGCGCCCGCCGTCGTGCCGTGCTGATGGCCGATCCCGCGTTCAGGACGTTTCGCGGCAAGGTCCGGCATCTGCTCGTCCGGCAGGACAACCAGATCCTCCGACAGGAAATCGGCGGCCTGCTGCGCGTACCGCCACCGGCCGCGTGATGCGATCGACGCACTGTCCGGCCCATCGTGCAGTCTTTACCGAGGTATCCGTCTTGATTCCGTTTACGCCCCTGACTTCCCGCATGACGCCTGATGTGCAACGCGATTACGCATCGCTCGGGCTGTATATCGACGGCCGGTTTCTTCAGGCCGACGGCCGGCGCACGCAACCCGTTCTCGATCCGGGAACCGATGGCGTGCTCGGCGACCTGCCGCATGCGACACCGGACGATATCGACGCCGCGGTGCGCGCCGCACATCGTGCGTTCGCGACGTGGCGCCGCGAGTCGCCGCTCGCGCGCTCGGACATTCTGCGCCGGGCAGCCGCGCTGGTGCGCGAACGGGCCGAGGCGATCGGCCGTCACATCACGATGGACCAGGGCAAACCGCTGCGCGAGGCGATCGCCGAAGTCGTGTCTTCAGCCGAGCAGCTCGAATGGCATGCGGAGGAGGGGCGCCGCACGTACGGCCGCGTCGTGCCGTCGCGCTCGCCGGACGTCGCGCAGACGGTGCTGCGGGAACCGATCGGCGTGTGCGCGGCATTCTCGCCGTGGAATTTTCCGTTCAGCCAGGCGATGCACAAGATCGCGGCCGCGCTGGCATCGGGCTGCACGCTGGTGCTGAAAGGGCCGGAGGAGTCGCCGAGCGCGATCGTCGCGCTCGCGCGCATCTTTCACGATGCCGGATTGCCCGCGGGCTGCCTGAACATCGTCTGGGGCGTGCCGGGCGACGTGTCCAGGCAACTGATCGAATCGCCGCTCGTGCGCAAGATCTCGTTCACGGGGTCGGTGCCGGTCGGCAAGCAACTGGCGGCGCTCGCCGCGTCGCACATGAAGCGCATGACCATGGAGCTGGGCGGGCATGCGCCGGTGCTGGTCTGTGCGGACGCCGAAATCGAGCGCGCTGCGACGATGCTGGCAGCATACAAGTTTCGCAATGCCGGGCAGGTGTGCGTATCGCCGACGCGTTTTTTCGTGCAGCGCCCGGTGTTCGAACGGTTCGTCGTCGCGTATCTCGAGGCGGTCGGCAAGATTCGCGTCGGCCATGGGTTGGACGAGGCGACCACGATGGGGCCGCTCGCGCATGCGCGCCGCGTATCCGCGATCGATGCCTTCGTTGCCGACGCGAAGGCAAAAGGGGCGGAGATTGCCGCGGGCGGGACGCGCTTGCCGGGGCCGGGGCACTATTTCGCGCCGACGGTCGTGCTGGGCCCCGCGCGCGATACGCGGCTGATGAACGAAGAGCCGTTCGGCCCGATCGTCGGAATCGTGCCGTTCGATGCGCTCGACGATGCGCTCGACGAAGCCAATCGCTTGCCGTTCGGCCTTGCGTCGTACGCGTTCACGACGTCGGCGCGCGATGCGCACCGGATCGGCCGTGCGCTCGAGGCCGGCATGGTCAACATCAATCACTTCGGCATGGGGCCGGCGGAGATCCCGTTCGGCGGCGTCAAGGACAGCGGCTTCGGCAGCGAGGGCGGAACGGAGACGTTCGACGGTTATCTGGTCACCAAGTTCATCACGCAGATGAACTGACCGCGTATGCGTCGGCGATCGGGCGCGGCGTCGCGCGCGATGCCGCGCGAATGCTCAGGTGGCGCCGCCGATCTGGGCGGTGGCGTCGATCAGGAGCTTGCCGAGGACGTGTTCGTCGAACAGTGCGAAGTGTTCGGCGCGGAAGATCAGCGACAGGCTGCTGTTGACCTCGCCGCTGCTGGCGGTGCGAATCGGTGCGGCGATGCCGACGAATCCTTCATCGAGTTCGCCCCGCGAGATCCAGTATCCCGCGTCGACGATCTGCTGGCAGGCGCGCCAGAACTGCGTCCAGTCGGCGGCGAACTCGCCGAGCTCGGCGTTGTGCCGTTCGTGCAGGCGCTTGAGCCGCGCGCGCGACATCGCGGCCACGATCACTTTCGACGAGGCGCCCTGGAACAGCGGCATGATGCGGCCGCGGCCAAAGCCCAACTGCAGGTTCTCGGCGCCGGTTTCGTGCATCACGTTGATGATCTGCTCGTCGAACAGCGTCGAGACGAGCGCATCGCCGCCGGTGACCTGAACCAGTTTCTGGATGACGGGCTTCGCGGCGGTGAGCGTCGGGTCCGACTGCCGCATGTTGTAGTCGAGATGGATGATGCGCGGGCCCAGCGTGTAGCGGCCGTTGCTGCCGACGAGCAGGCCGACGGAAGCCAGTTCCTTCACGTAGCGGTAGCACGTGGTGCGCGAAAAGCCCATGTGTTCGGCGATTTCCTCGGCGGTCATCGACGTCGCGGACGAAGAGAAGACGTCGAGGATGGACAGCATTTTGGTGAGGCTCGACATGACGTGATCCGGGATTCAGACGGCTTGCGGCAATGGAACGGACGGACGAATGCGGTTCGGGCTGCCGGCCTGCGGCACGGGATGCGCCGCCGCGGGCGACAGGCCGTAGTCTAACGTAAGTCGTGCAGGCGGCAACCGGAACGGCGTTGGGGTGGATCGCTTCGGCGCAATTGATATGGATTCCTATTCTAACGGGTGAAATTTTACCGGATCGATGTTGCTGCCGTGTCGGTCGCTTCACGGGCGCATCGGCCGGAACGATTCGATGAGGAGAAGACGATGAAAGCGTGGTTCAGGATGGTGGCATGGTGCGGCTGCGGTGCCGTTGCGCCGGCGTTTGCGCAATCGAGCATGACGCTTTACGGTTCGCTGGACACGGGGCTGACCTATACGAGCGACGTGGCGTCCGCCCCGCGCGGCGGGCGTCAGCTCGCGTTACAGGCCGGCGTGTCGCGCAACGACGTGTGGGGCCTGACGGGCAGGGAGGATCTCGGCGGCGCCAACTTCGCGATCTTTCGGCTGGAGAGCCAGTTCCAGACCTCCGACGGCGCGTTGACCGTGCCGGGCTCCGCGTTCAGTTCGCAAGCGTACGTCGGGCTCGGCGGCGACTGGGGGACCGTGACCCTCGGGCGGCAGTTCGATTTCGTCGGCGATCTCCTGCCGGCCTTCGCGGTCGGCGCGAATACGCCGGCCGGCCTGCTCGCGTGGGGGTTGCCGACGAATGCGTCGGCCGGCGGCGCGTTCGACAACCGCGTGTGGGGTGTCCAGGTGAACAATGCGGTGAAGTACGTGAGTCCGACATTCGGCGGTGTGGCGTTCGGCGGCATGTGGGGGTTCGGCAACGTGCCCGGCACCGTCGCGCGCAGCAGCGTGCAAAGCGCGATGCTGTCGTACACGCAAGGGGCGTTCAGCGCCGCGCTCGCTTATTTCGGTCAGCACGACGTGGCTGCCGGCGGCAATCTGCGCAATTTCTCGGGCGGGGCAGGCTATAACGTCGGGCCGTTCCGTGTCTTCGGCATGGTGTCGGACGTACGGATCAGCGCCGCCGCGTCGCAGCGGGCCACGACTTATGACGCCGGATTGACCTATGCCGTCACGCCGTCGTTGCAGCTGGGCGGCGGTTTCCAGTATCAGCAGCGCGGCGGCGATATCGGCTCGGCCAACCAGATCACGTTGAGCGCCGACTATTCGCTGTCGAAGCGTACCGGCCTTTATGCGGTATTCGCTCGCGGGCATGACAGTGCGTACGGCGCGCAGGTCGAAGCGGCGCTCGGCGGGGCGGCGTCCGGCTCGACGCAGACCGCGGTTCGGCTCGGGGTGCGGCATCAGTTCTGACGGGACGGGAAGACACGGGCTGCCGCGTACGCCGTGCGAGCCCGTGTTTTTCCGCAGCGTTCAGAAGCGGTGCATCATCCCGATGCGCAACGCCAGCTGGTTGCGGCCCGACGACTGCCCGGCCGTGCCGAGCACGTGCGCGTAGTCGAAGTCGGTGCCGGTATTGCCGGTTGCATGCTGGTACGCGCCCTGGATGTACGTCGAGGTCCGCTTGCTGAAATCGTAGTCGAGCATCATCGACACCTGGTGCCAGCTCGGCGACGCATCGCCCGCCGCCGTTGCGACATGCGCGTGCGTGTAGGTATAGGCGGCGCCGAGCCAGACGTCCGGGCGGAAGAAGTACTGGCCGTTGACCTCGACGTTGTCGAATTTCCACGCGTTCTGCGAGCCTGCCGCCGGCTGATTCGCGAAGTAGAGATTCGACTCGGGGTTGGTCACGTCCACGTGCGAATACGCGGCGGACACCGTCAGCTTGTCGCTGAACTTGTACGACGCGCCGGCCTCGATGTTCTGCTGCGAGCGGCCGCTGAAGACCGTATCGTCGCCCGACAACGCACCGCCCGCGGTAGCGCCGCCGTCGTTGGCCTTCAGGTACGCGACAGCAGCGGAAAAAGCGCCCGCCTGGTATTGCACGGCGGCGCTGTAGACGCGGTTCCGGGCAAAGCCGCCAGCCTGGTTCGCGAGCCCGTAGAGCACTTCGCCCTTGAAGCCCGCGTACGCGGGCGACACGTACTTGACGCTGTTCTGGATGCGGTAGTCCCAGTCGGCGTTGTCGTTGTCGTACGGGTGCGCGCCGAAGTCGCCGAGCCAGTTGCCGGTGGCCGTGAAAGGGCTCCACATGTCGAGCGTGGGATCGTACTGGCGGCCGAACGCGAGCGTGCCGAACCGGCCGGAATCGAGCCCGACGTAGGCCTGCCTGCCGAACATTCTCGACGCCACGCCGAGCGCGCCGGTGCTCGCGTTGAAGCCGTTCTCGAGCTGGAACAGCGCTCTCAGGCCGCCGCCGAGGTCCTCAGTGCCTTTCAGTCCCCAGTTGCTGCCGACGGTATCGCCGCTGACCATCTGGTAAGCCTTGCTGCCGCCCGCGTTGCTCGTGAAATTGATGCCTTCGTCGATCAGGCCGTACAGCGTCACGGTGCTTTGCGCATGGGCCGTCAGGCCGAAACCCATGGCGCTCGCGGCCGATACGGCCGCCATCATTTTCTTCATCGTCGATCTTCCAGGTGTGGGCGGCCCACGCGAAACACGCGGTTTCCGACGGTGCGCGGTGGCGCCGGACGCGTGCCGCGTGTCCGTTTATAGTTAGTAAAACGAAATAGGAATCGGGAAGAAAATCGGTCCGCTGCGATCGAGCGGACCGAATGCGTGGCCCCGCCGGGCGCGAGGCTCCGCGTGGCGTCGGCGTTACAGCATCCGCCGCAGCACGTCGTTTTCCGGGTTGCGGTCGAAGAAGCGGTGCTTCAGCGCGCCAAGTACATGCAGCACGACGAGCGCGAGCAACGTGTAAGCGAGCGTCCGGTGCAACCACTGAAACGCCTCGAACCAGTGGTCGTTCTTGGGCAGCAACTCGGGTACGCGGAAAAAGAAGAACGGCACGCCGTCGCTCTGCGTAAACGTACTGGACATCGAATATCCCATCAACGGCACGACGATCGCCAGCGCGTACAGCAGGTAATGACCGACCTTGGCGAGCTTGCGGTCGAGCGCCGGTAGCGTGGAAGGCAACGGCGGCAGCGGCTTCATCGAGCGAATCGCCAGTTGCGTGACGACCACCAGCAGCGTGAGCACACCGAACTCCTTGTGCGTCGGGTAGTACCAGTCGAACTTGGCCGGCAGGTTGTCGTCGAGCCGGACCATCGTCCAGCCGGTCCAGAGCTGCGCGCCGATCAGGATCGCCCTGACCCAGTGCAGCAGCCGAAGCGCGAGCGGGTATTTCTCTACCGTGAATGCAATGGCCTGGTGTTCCATTTGATTTGTCTTCCTTTGAAACGACACTGCGACAGGCGGGACGCCGGTCATCCATTTCGACGTTCCGCACCGATCTTCGTCGAACCGAGGCCGGATGGCGATGCGCACGAACCTTCGACGAAAAGTCCGTGCGCCGGGCTGTTTCGGGCGGTCAGGCGATCGCGAGCGAATCCGCGCAGCACTCCTGCAGCGCTTCGCGCAGGGTCACAGCGATGAAGTCGGCCTCGTCCTGCCGCAGCGTCAACGGCGGCGACATCACGATCTTGTTCGCGATCGCCCGCACCAACACACCGCGCCGGCGCGCGGCATCGGCCACGCGTGCGGCGAATCCTTTGCCCGGATCGAGCGGCGTGCGGCTGGCCTTGTCGGTCACCAGGTCGAGCGCCAGCATCAGCCCCTTGCCGCGCACGTCGCCGACGGTCTCGAAGTCGGCCTTCAGCGGCAGCAATTGCTCGAGCAGGCGCTGGCCAACCCGTGCCGCATTGCCCGGCAGATCCTCGGCCTCGACGATGTCGAGCACGGCGAGCGCGGCGGCGCACGCGAGCGGATGCCCGCTGTACGTATAGCCGTGCATGACCACGTGCGAGAAGCCTGCGCCGTGTTCGATCGCGTCGGCGATACGCCCGTTGTACAGCGTCGCGCCGAGCGGGACGTACCCGGCGGAAATGCCTTTGGCGACGCACAGGATGTCGGCGGCGACGCCCCAGCCGCGGCTGCCGAGCAGGTTGCCGGTGCGGCCGAAGCCGGTGACGACTTCGTCCGCGATCAGCAGGATGCCGTTGCGGTCGCAGACGGCGCGCACGCGCGCCCAGTAGTCGGAGGGCGGCACGATCAGCCCGCCGGCGCCTTGTACTGGCTCTGCGACGAACGCGGCAATGGTCTGCGGACCGTGGAACGCGATCGTTTCCTCGAGCTGCCGGATGCAGTGCTCGACGAGCTGGCGCGGATCGTCGCAGTTCCACGGGTTCCGATAGAGCCACGGCGTGTCGAGCAGCACGCAGCCGGGCAGCAGCGGGCCGTGATTGTAATGGTAGACGCCGTTGCCGCCGATCGACGTGCCGCCCATGTGCACGCCGTGATAGCCGTTGCGCAGCGACAGGAATTTCGTGCGCGACGGCTCGCCCGCGGCGATCCAGTACTGGCGCGCCATCTTGAGCGCGGTCTCGATCGCGTCGGATCCGCCGCTGCCGAACATCACCCGCTGCATGTCTTCCTGCGCGAACATTGCGCACAGGCGGTCGGCCAGATCGTAGACGCGCGGATGGGCGACGCCGTCGAAGGTCTGGTAGTACGACAGCTCGTCCATCTGCCGGGCGATCGCGCTTTTCACTTCCGGCCGGTTGTGGCCGACGTTGACGTTCCACAGTCCGCCCACGCCGTCGAGCATGCGGTGGCCGTCGACGTCGTACACGTAGTTGCCGTCGCCGCGCGCGATGACGACGGTGGGGGTCGTATGTCCGGCGGCCGCCGAGCTCATCGGATGCCAGAATCGTTTTTGACGCTTTTGATAGTCCATGGTGTCTCTCGTCTCTCTTACGAAGTGCTTGAACAGGAGGCGGCGCGGTGTGCGCCGCGGGGTCACAGGGCGGCGGTGACGATTTTTTCCTCGAGGTACGAATCGAGCGCGGCCTTCGACAGGTCGCGCCCGATCCCGCTTTGCTTGGTGCCGCCCCACGGCAGGCGTGCGTCGATCGGGCTCCACGCATTGATCGCGACGGCGCCGACGTCGAGCCGCTCGGCGACGCGGTGCGCGGTGCCGACGTCCTGCGTCCAGATCGAGGCGGACAGGCCGAACGGCGTGTCGTTGGCGATGCGAACGGCGTCGTCCTCGGCATCGAACGGCATGACCATGCCGACCGGGCCGAACACCTCGTCGCGGGCGATCCGCATGCCCGGATGGACGCCGCCCAGGATCGTCGGGCGCATGAAGCAGCCGCGCGGCGGCACCTGTTCGTCGCCGGCCAGCATGACCGCGCCTTCGGCGAGTGCGCCGTCGACGAGCGCACGTACGCGCGCGAGGTGACGCGGGTTGATGAGCGCGCCCATCTGCACGCCGGGTTCCGAAGGCGGACCGACCCGGATCGCGCGGGCCGCGTCGGCGAGCCGCTCTTCGAGCGCGTGCGCGATCGAGCGGTGCGCGAGCACGCGCGAGCCGGCCGCGCACGTCTGCCCCTGGTTCGCGAACATGCCGGCCATCAGCGACGGAATCGCGCGGTCGAGATCGGCATCCGCGAAGACGATCTGCGCGGCTTTTCCGCCGAGTTCGAGCGTGACGCGCTTGAAGGTCTTCGCCGCGACGCCGGCGATCGCGCGGCCGACTTCGGTGCTGCCGGTAAAGCTGATCTTGCTCACGAGCGGGTGTGCGACTAGCGCGGCGCCGACTTCCGCGCCCACGCCGTGGACGATGTTCACGACCCCGGCGGGCATGCCGGCTTCGCAAACGAGCTCGCCGAGCCGGGCGACGGCCAGCGGCGCGTCCTCCGACGGCTTGATCACCACCGGGCAGCCGGCCGCGAGCGCCGGCGCGAGCTTCCACACGGCGATCATCAACGGCGCGTTCCACGGGATGATCTGACCGGCGACGCCCACCGGCGCACGCCGCGTGTAGCTGAGCGTCGGGCGGCCCATGAAGCCGTCGGTCGGAATCGTGCGGCCCTCGAGCTTGTCGGCCCAGCCGGCGAAGTAGCGCAGCGTGTCGACGCACATCGGCAGGTCCATCATGCGCATCTCGGCAAGCGGGCGTCCCTGTTCGACGGCCAGCAATTCCGTCAGTGCGTTGCCATTGCGCTCGACCAGGTCGGCCAGCCGAAGCAGCCAGCGGGCGCGGGCCGGGCCGCCCGCGCGTGCCCATGCGTCGTCGTGCAGTGCGGCGTGCGCGGCACGCACCGCGCGATCGACGTCCTCGGCCGTGGACGCGGGCACGGCGGCGAGGCGGTCGCCGGTCGCGGGCGCCAGCTTGTCGAAGGTGCGGCCGGCCGCTGCGTCGCAATGCCGGCCGGCGATCAGATTCTGAATTTTCATCATGGTGTCCGTGTTTCCCAGGGGCGAATCGTCGGACCGAACGGTTGAGGACGATGGCAGCCGCCACGGTCCGGTTTCGACGTCGCATTCACTGTATGTCGATGAAAGCGCGCGTCTTGTCCGCTATCGGCAATCGTTGACGCGCGCTCGGAATAGGGAATACCCGCGCCGGCGCGACGCATCGCAGGTCGCGTCGGCGGCGGGACATCCTCGGGGAACGCGCAATGAGACGACGGTGCGGCGCGGCACCGTCCGGGCGGCGGCTACTGGACGGCGCGTCCGAGTGCGCGGTACAGGTCGGGGTCGCTGCGCTTCAGCCGCAGCGCGGCACGGATGCCGAGCGCGCCGACGGCGATCAGGAAATACGGAAACATCGCGACGAAGGTCGAATCCGATCCGCTCAGCACGGACAGGTTGCGCACGACCAGCACGAGGCAGGCGCCGAGCGCGATCACGCTGACGAGCGGCGCGATCAGGCGGTGCACGACGCCGGCGTCCCGATGGTCGCGCGCGAAGAACGCGATCACCGAGGCCGCCACCAGGATCTGCACCGCGATGATGCCGATCGTGGCCAGCGCACTCATCCACGAGAACACGACCGCGAACGGGTCGAGGCGAAAGGCCGCCGAGCCGGCGATGGCCGCGAGCGCGATCAGCGTCTGCACCTTGCCGGCGACGTCCGGGCAACGATGCACGGGGCACGTATGGCCGAGCTTGCGCCACAACACGCGCTCGCGGCCCATCGCGTAGAAATAGCGCGTGATCGTGTTGTGGAACGACAGGATGGCCGCGAAGAGGCTGGTGACGAGCAGGACGTTCATCGCGTCCGTCGCGATGCCGCCGAGCAGCCGGCCGCTGACGGCAAACCAGAGATTGGCCGGATCGCGCGCGGCCTGCGCGGCGATCCCGCTCTCGCCCCAGGCCTCGACGATCGCCCACGACGACAGCGCGTAGAACGCCATGATGAGGATCACGGCCAGATAGGTGGCGCGCGGAATCGTGCGCTTCGGGTCGCGCGCCTCCTCGGAGAAGATCGCCGTCGCCTCGAAACCCATGTACGAACCGAGCACGAACACGAGCGCGGTGCCGAGCCCGGGCGCGAACACCATCGCTGGGCTGAACGGTTTCGCGCTGAAGCCGCCGGCGCTCGCGCCGTGCACGACGATCGCGAGATCGAGCAGCATGACGATCGCGATCTCGCCGATCATCAGCATGCCGAGCAGCCGGCCGCTGAACTCGATGCGCCGCGCGCCGCAGACGTGCACGGCGACGACGCACGCAAGCGCGAACGCCCACCACGGCACGTCGACGCCGTAATGCCGCTGGATGCTGTCGTTCAGGAAGAAGCCGAACATGCAGTAGATCGCGATCTGCACCGCGTTGTACGCGACGATCGCGACGAATGCGCCGCCCACGCCGGCAGGGCGGCCCAGTCCGTTCGCGATGTACGCATAGAAGGCGCCCGCATTGGAGATGTGTCGGCTCATCGCCGCATAGCCGATGCTGAAGATCAGGTACATGATGCCTGCCAGCACGAATACGCCGGGCACGCCCGGGCCGTTGCCGAGCGAGAATGCGGCGGGTGTCGCGCCGACCATCGCGGTGAGCGGCGCGGCCGCGGCGACGACGAAGAAAACGATGTGAGAAAGTCCGACGGCGTTCTGGCTGAGCCCCGCTTCGGACCGGGGTGACGATTCGTTCATGGGTAGTCCTGCTGGCCGGATCGTCCGTCAGGAGTCGACACCGGCATGCCTGATCGATATTCCCGTGCCGTGCGCCGATCCTGACGAGCCGGCAATCGATGCCGACCTCCGCTGACGACACGGGTGTGCGCTTCGACGGCCGCTCGATGCGGTGCAGCACGCATGCGAGCAGGGCCGACGACAAAATTTACGGTGCCGAAAAGACGGGCGTTGTCCGTTATCGGCAATCCGCATGCGCCGGGGCGGCAGGGGATTACCCGGATGCGCCGTCGCCATGCGTCTGTCGTGCGCTCAGCTCAGGCGCGGCGTGTGCGACGGCAGCTCGTGGAAATGCTGCTGGTAGTACGCGGAGAAGCGTCCGAAGTGACAAAAGCCGAATTGCGCCGCCGCGTCGCCGATCCGCATCGTGTCGGGCGTCGTCATCAGGAAGCGGCGCACGGCGTTCAGCCGGATCGAGCGGAGATAGGCGGTCGGCGTGGTGCCGGCCACGTTCTGGAAACTGTATTGCAGCGTGCGGCGGCTGATGCGCAGGTGGTGACAGAGATCGATCACCGTCGGCACGTCGTCGCATTCCAGTGCGATTTCCTGGCTGCGGCGCACGATGTAGCTTTGCGTCGAGGCCGACGGCAACGCGCCGGCATCCACATCGTCGGACTGCACGAGGTCGAGCAGGATGCCGACGACACTGTACGCGAGCACGCGTTCGTCGAATGTATCGCGCGCGGTGAGCGAACCGCTGTCGAGCGCCTGGCAAAGCACGCGCTCGAGCGCGTCCAGCGCTTGGCCGTAGCGTGCGGGCGAGATCGGCAGCACCGGCTGCTTCAGGATGCGGGCGGGCAGGTTCGCGAGTTCGTTCAGTTCGCGATCGGCCGTGAGTGCGCCGTCGATCGTGAAGGCGAGCACCTCGGTGTCGCACGGCAGATGCGCGACGAACTCCTCGCCGCCGCGCAGAGTCAGCAGGCTCGGGCGCTCGACGGTGCGCCCCTGGACCACGGGCGCGACCGCACTGGCGATCGGCAGCGCGAAGCAGAGCCGGTCGCGCGGCGCGAGGCCGTGCTGCATCACGCGCTGGTTGATGCGTTCGCGAAAGACGTGGAAACGCTGGCCGGCGACCTGGCGCAGTGTGGTCGTCGCGGTGCCCGGACTGATCTGGTCGTAGTGCTGCGACCAGTTCACGATCGCCTGGGAATGGAGGAACACATCCGAGAAGCACAGTGTTTCGGCGCGCAGGTTCATGGCGTGGCTAATGCATTCCGTCTCAAATTCGATGCCGGCAGAAGCCGGTTCATGCTGCCAGAGCGCGGGCAGCGCGATCGCGACATGCGTGCGGCCGGCATGGATCGCTTCCGAAGGCGCCATGCGACGCGACCGGTGCTGCCGGCGATCATATCCAGAAAAAAACAGCCGGTGACGCGATCGAAACCCGTTGACGACCATATTTTTTTGAAATCTCATTATAAGGGATTCAATTTATTTTTAAGGTGGGGTTTACGCATGGCGTCGTGCGATACCTTGCAATGAAGGCGCAGTGATCAATGCAACCGTAGAGCATCGCTATTTTCTTACAATTCTGACGAATGAAGGGAGGGGGGGCAGCACGCGCGGGCCCGGCATATTCCCTCGTGTTAACTACCAATAAATCCCGAAATACGGGATTTGTATAATTACCCTGCGGCTCTTTCCCTGCTCGTGCACGCGCAACGCACGTCGGCGCCGTCGATCGCGGCCCCGAGCAATGCAGGCGGCTGCCGACGTATTTCCACCTACCGGGAGCGGTCCATGTACGAATCACCCCCTGCCGTCTTGTACCGTCGGATCGCGCTGCGCGTGATTCCGTTCCTGTTCCTTTGCTATGTCGTCAACTTCGTCGATCGCGTCAACATCGGGTTCGCCAAGCTGCAGTTCCTGCAGGACCTCGGCTTGAGCGAAGCCGTGTTCGGCTCCGCGACGGCCATCTTCTTCATCAGTTACGCCGCCTTCGAGGTGCCGAGCAACCTGGTGCTGGCGCGCATCGGCGCGAGCCGCACGCTGATGCGGATCATGGTGCTGTGGGGCCTTTGCACGGTGGCGCAGATGTTCGTGACCGGCAGCGTGTCGCTGTACGTGGTGCGCTTTCTGCTCGGCGCCGCCGAGGCCGGTTTCTTTCCGGGCCTGATCCTGTACCTGTCGTACTGGTTTCCGGATACGGTGCGCGCCCGTGTCAACAGCGTGCTGCTGCTCGCCGTTCCGGTGGCCGGGATGATCGGCGGGCCGCTGTCCGGCTGGATCATGGCGCACATGCAGGACACGATGGGGTTGCGCGGATGGCAGTGGCTGTTCCTGATCGAGGGATTGCCGGCCATCGCGCTCGGCCTCGTTGCGCCGCTGATGCTGAGCGACCGGCCGGAACAGGCGGCATGGCTGTCGCCGCCGGAGCGGCAAGCGCTCCTGCGTGATCTGGACGCGGAGCGGGCCTCGGCCGTGGTCGGCCATGGCCGGGTCGGCGTGCTCGACATCGTTCGCAACGGTCGTGTGCTGGGGCTTGCGGCGATCTATTTCTGCGTCTACGTCGGCATGGGGACGGTGACGTTCTGGTCGCCCACGGTGCTCAAGGCGGCCGGCGTGGCGAGCGTCTCCGGAATCGGTTGGTTATCCGGACTGATTTCCGTGTTCACGATGATCGGCAACGTGGCGATCGCATGGAGTTCCGACCGATTTGGCGAGCGCCGGTGGCATACGGTGGTGTGCATGCTCGTCACCGCGTGCAGCCTGTTGCTCCTGCGCTTCTCGGTCGGTCATGTGTGGATCACCGTGGCCTTGCTTGCGATCGCGCAACTGTGCGCGTTCACCGTGCCGATCGTGTTCTGGACGATTCCGGCGGCCCAATTGACCGGCCGCGCGGCGGCGGCGGGCATCGCGGTGATCAGCATGCTGGGTTCGCTGGGCGGCGCGTTCAGTTCGTGGCTGGTCGGCGCGCTGTTTGCGCGGACCGGCACGCCGTATGCCGGGCTCGCGGTGGCTGCGGGGCTGCTGGTGGTCGGCTCGGTGCTGGTGACGAGCCTGGTGCCGCGCACACTGTCGCCGCGCCGCACGGCGAGCGAACGGGCGGCGTTGCAGGGTCTCGAATAGCGCGTTGCTGGCATCGGCTCGGGCGAACTAGGCGGCCTCGGTCGACGCCGGACGCGGCGATCCTGCCGCATTCGAGCAGCAAGCACCCGGGTTTTTCAACCAGGATCGGGACGGAAGCCGGGCCGGCCTCGCGTGACGACGCGCTTGCCGACGCGTGCGGCGAGCGCGTGCGCTCAATCCGGATCGGCTTTGAGCCCGCCTTCGATCCACCGCGCTTCTGACGCACGCAGATGCGCGCGGATCGCCGTCTGCGCGGCGATCGGGTCGCCGGCTTGCAGTGCGAGGAGCACGTCCTCGTGCTCGCGCACGGCGGCGGTCCAGGTCTGAGGATTCTCCGCGTGGCCGCGCATGGCCGTCGCGATCGGGTCGTGGCGGCTGTCGAACAGCTCGCCGACGAAGCGGGTGAGCACCGAATTGCCGGCGGCTTCCGCGATCAGCATGTGGAACTGCCGGTCGGCTTCGACCGGCGATTTGCCGGCCTCCGCGAGCCGCTTCATGCGCTGCACCGTGCGGCGTAGGCGCTCGAGCATCGCGGCCGTCATCCGCGCGGCGGCCAGCGCGGCGACGCTGCCTTCGACGGCCGCGCGGGCCTGCATCAATTCCGACGGGCTGTCGCCGAGCGTGGCCATCGGGCCGACAGCATCGGCCGCCGTGTCGCGCACATACACGCCGGAGCCCATCCGGATCTCGATCTGGCCGCCGATTTCCAGTGCGATCAGCGCCTCGCGAAGCGACGGGCGCGAGACGCCGAGCGTCAGCGCCAGCTCGCGTTCCGGCGGCAGCCGCTCGCCGATCGCGAATTCGCCCTGGCGAATCAACGCGACGATCTGGGCCGCGACCGATTGGTAAAGCCGCTTGGGTTCTGTCGATTTCATCCGATGCAGTGGGATCAATGCGCTTTCGGCGCAAGCGCGTGTCGCGGAGTCTATCACGCGCGCCGCTTTGCCCAGTGTGGCGGCCCGTTGATCCCGATGTCCGGGTTTTCACCATTGGTAAGATCAGATGTGAATAGTTAAATTGGCTTGACCAAAATTGGTTTGATTGCTGTAATTCGTCTAAATTGGACTGACCAGAGGATGCCGAGGTCGATCCACCCCAAGGAGACGCAATGGCATTGCCTCGCAATCTGCCCGATCAGGTCGTCCAGGACGAAGCGGACCGGGAGATCCTGTGCCTGGAAGGGATTCGCAAGCGCTTTCCGGGCGTGCTGGCGCTCGACGGCATTCGCCTCGACCTGCGCCGCGGCGAAGTGCATGCGGTGTGCGGCGAAAACGGTGCGGGCAAATCCACGCTGATGAAGATCATCAGCGGTCAGTACCTCCCCGACGAGGGCGTCGTTCGCTATCGCGGCGCGCCGGTGCGCTTTCGTTCGGCCTCCGAAGCGCAGGCGGCCGGCATCGCGATCATTCACCAGGAGCTCAATCTCGTCCCGCACCTGAGCGTGGCGGAGAACCTGTTCCTCGCACGCGAGCCGCGGCGCGGGCCGTTCGTCGATACGAGGCGCATGAATGCGGACGCGGCGCGCTGCATCGCGCGAATCGGCCTGAACGTCGCGCCGACGACGAAGGTCGGCGTGCTGTCCATCGCGCAGCAGCAAATGGTCGAGATCGCGAAGGCGCTGTCGCTCGATGCGCGCGTGCTGATCATGGACGAACCCACGTCGTCGCTGACGGAAGCGGAAACGGTGCAGCTCTTTCGCATCATCGAGGAACTGCGCGCCGACGGCGTGGCGATTCTGTATATCTCGCACCGGCTCGACGAAATGGCGCAGATCGTCGATCGCGTGACGGTGTTGCGCGACGGGCGCCATATCTCGACGGACGATTTCGCCGACGTGAGCATCGACGACATCGTCGCGCGCATGGTCGGACGCTCGCTCGACGACGCCTATCCGTCGCGGCAGTCGGCGCCGACGGACGACGTGCTGCTCGACGTGCGGGACCTGCGCCGCGACGGCGTGTTCGGGCCGGTGTCGTTCGCATTGCGCCGCGGCGAGATCCTGGGTTTCGCGGGATTGATGGGCGCCGGGCGCACCGAGATCGCGCGCGCGATCTTCGGTGCGGACCGTCCCGACGGCGGCACGATCGCGCTGCACGGCCGGCCCGTGACGATCCGCTCGCCGCGCGAGGCGATCCGGCACGGCATCGCGTATCTGTCGGAGGACCGCAAGACGGAGGGGCTCGCGCTGTCGATGCCCGTCGCGGCGAATCTCACGCTCGCGAACGTGCGCGGCATCGCGTCGCGTCTCGGGTTCCTGCGCTTCGACGACGAATTGAACGTGGCGCGCCGCTACGTGCAGGACCTCGCGATTCGCACGCCGTCCGTGCATCAGCGCGTGCGCAACCTGTCCGGCGGCAACCAGCAGAAGGTCGTCATCGGCAAATGGCTTTACCGCGGCTCGAAGATCCTGTTCTTCGACGAGCCGACGCGCGGCATCGACGTCGGCGCGAAATTCGCGATCTACGGGCTGATGGACCGGCTCGCCGCCGACGGCGTCGGCGTGGTGCTGATCAGTTCGGAACTGCCGGAGCTGCTCGGCATGACCGACCGGATCGCCGTTTTTCACGAAGGTCGATTGACCGCATTGCTCGACACGAAACACACCAGTCAGGAGGAGATCATGCACTACGCGTCGGGGCGTTCCCATGCTTGAAATGACATCCGATCGAAGCCAGGCCGACGAACGGGCGGCGCGACAGCGGCGGCGCGACCTGATCCAGAAGTTCGCGGCGCTGGGCAGTCTCGTCGTGCTCGTGTTCGCGTTCTCGATCTCGAGCGCGGCGTTCTTCTCGGTCGACAACCTGATGACGGTCGGCCTGCAGGTCACGTCGATCGCCTATCTGGGCGTGGCCGCGACCTGCGTGATCATCACGGGCGGCATCGACTTGTCGGTCGGCTCGGTGCTCGCGCTGGCCGGCGTGTGCGCGGCGCTGCTGGTCAAGGCCGGCGTGCCGGTGCCCGCCGCGATGGCGGCGGGCGTCCTGGTCGGCGCGCTGTGCGGGCTCGTCAACGGCATCTGCGTGACGCAGATGGGCCTGCCGCCGTTCATCGCGACGCTCGGCATGATGCTGGTCGCGCGCGGCATCGCGCTGCAGATCACGGGCGCGCGGCCGGTATCGGATCTCGGCGACGCGTTCGGCGCGCTCGGCAACGGCGCGCTGTTGCGGATCTCGCGCATCGGCGCGGACGGGTTCCCCGACACGACCTTTCCCGGCATTCCGTATCCGGTCGTGATCATGGTCGTGCTGTTCGTCGTGGTGTCCGTCCTGCTGTCGAGAACGGCGCTCGGCCGTCATATCTACGCGGTCGGGTCGAACGCGGAGGCGGCCCGGCTGTCGGGCGTGAACGTGCAGGGCGTGAAGCTGTTCACCTACGTGCTGTCCGGCGCGCTCGCGGGCGTGACCGGCTGCGTGCTGATGTCGCGGCTCGTCACCGGGCAGCCGAACGAGGGCGTGATGTACGAGCTCGACGCGATCGCCAGCTCGGTGATCGGCGGCACGTCGCTGATGGGTGGCGTCGGCACGATTTCCGGCACGGCGATCGGCGCGTTCGTGATCGGCGTGCTGCGCAACGGCCTGAACATGAACGGCGTGTCGAGCTTCATCCAGCAGATCATCATCGGCGTCGTGATTCTGGGCACGGTGTGGATCGACCAGTTGCGCAATCGCCGGCCCTGACCGGCAGCAAGCAGTCCCTACCAACGAGAAGCGGAGCGAGACATGAACAAATCCATCCTGCTGGCGGCATCGGCGTGCGTGTTCGCGGTATGCAGCAGCGGCGCGCAGGCGGCGGGCGGCGAGATCGCCGTGATCGTCAAGACGGTCAATTCGAATTATTGGCAGAACGTGCAGAAAGGCGCGAAGGCGGCGCTCGACGGAGCCAAGGGCTACACGATGACGTTCCAGGGGCCGGCGGCCGAGTCGGACATCAGCGGGCAGGTCAACATGGTCGACAACGCGGTCACGCGTCATGTTGCGGGCATCGTGCTCGCGCCGTCCGACCCCGATGCACTCGTCCCCGCGATCAAGAAGGCGTGGGAAGCGCACATTCCCGTCGTGCTGATCGACTCGGCCATCGCGGACGCCGGCAAGCCGTATTACCAGGCGTTCCTGTCGACCGACAACGAGAAGGCGGGCGCGCTGTGCGCGAAAGCGCTGATCGACCGCGTCGGGCAATCCGGCAAGATCGCGATCATGTCGTACGTGCCGGGCGCGGGCTCCGAGGTCAGCCGCGTCGGCGGGTTCCGAAAATATATCGAGAGCCATTCGAAGCTGCAGATCGTCGGTCCGTACTACTCGCAATCGCAAATGGCGACCGCGCTGAACCAGACGACCGACGTGCTGTCGGCGAACCCGGACCTGAAGGGCATCTTCGGCGCGAACGAGCCGACCGCGGTCGGGATGGGCCGCGCACTGAAGCAGTCGGGCAAGGCGGGCAAGGTGGTGGCGATCGGGTTCGACGGCAACGAGGATCTGCAGGGCTTCGTGCGCGACGGCACCGTGCAGGCGATCGCCGTGCAGGGATCCTGGCAGATGGGGAACCAGGGCGTGCGCACGGCGCTCGACGTCATCGCGCGCAAGCCCGCGCCGAAGCTGATCGATACCGGCGTCGTGATGGTCGACAAGCAGAACCTCGATTCGCAGGCGGCGAAGAATGTCCTGTACTGACCGGCCGTGCCGCTTTCCCGTATCGAGTCGCGACTCATGAACGCAAACGACACGCACAGCTTGCCGCGCAGCGGGATGACGATGTCGGCCCTCGGTCTCGGCTGCTCGCAGCTGGGTGGCCTTTATCGCCCGATGTCGGCCGTCGATGCCGCTGCGCTCGTCGACGCCGCGTGGGCGGCCGGCCTGTGCTATTTCGATACCGCGCCGTTTTACGGCTACACGCTGTCCGAGCGGCGCGTGGGGGCGGCGCTCGCCTCGCGCGAGCGCGGCGCCTTCACGCTCAGCACGAAGGTCGGGCGGCTGATGCGCGCCGACGCGAGCGTGCGGCCGGGCGACGACGGCTGGGCCGAGCCGCTGCCGTTCCGGCCGGTCTACGACTACAGCTACGACGGGATCATGCGCTCGCACGACGACAGCCGGCAACGGCTCGGGCTTGCGCGAATCGACATGCTGTACGTGCACGACATCGGCGCGATGACGCACGGCGATCGTCACGCGCACTATTGGGAACAGTTGACTCGCGGCGGCGGGTTTCGCGCGCTGGAGGCGCTGCGCTCGGGCGGCGAGATCGGCGGGTTCGGTCTCGGCGTGAACGAATGGGAGGTCGCAGCCGATGCGCTGAACGAAGCGGCGCTCGACGCCGTGCTGCTGGCCGGCCGCTACACGCTGCTCGAACAGACGGCGCTTGAACCGCTGCTCGACGCGTGCGCCCGTGAAGGGACGGGCATCGTGATCGGCGGCGTGTTCAACTCCGGCCTGCTCGCCGGCAACGGCAAGTTCAACTATGCGGACGCGAGCGCCGACGTGATCGACAAGGCCACGCGGCTCGGCACGCTGTGCAGCCGCTTCGACGTGCCGCTTCCCGCCGCTGCGTTGCAGTTTCCGTTCGGCCATCCGGCCGTCGTGTCGTGCGTGGTCGGCGCGCGCAGCGTGGCCCAGTTGAAGCAGAACATCGCATGGTTCGAGCGCCCCGCACCGGCCGAACTATGGGATGCGCTGCGCGACGAAGGCCTCATCGCTGCGCACGCACCGGCTCCGGGAGCATGCGCATGACCGTTCGCATCGACGCCCATCAGCACTACTGGCGAATCGGCGCGCGAGCCGGCTGCTGGCCGCCGGCCGAACTCGACGCGATTCACCGGGATTTCGGCCCCGCCGATCTGGCGCCGCTGCTCGATGCCGCGCGCATCGACACCACCGTCCTCGTGCAATCGCTGCCGAGCGAAGCCGACACGCGCTTTCTGCTCGATCTCGCGGCCGCCACGCCGAGCGTCGGCGCCGTGGTCGGCTGGGTCGACATGAAGGCCGACGACGCGCCGGCGCGGATCGCCGCGTTCGCCTCCGCGCCGAAGGCGCGCGGCTTGCGACCGATGCTGCAGGATCTGCCCGACGACGCGTGGATCGACGATCCGCAACTGGATCGCGCGGTCGCCGCGATGCTCGAGCATCGGCTCGGTTTCGATGCGCTGGTGATGCCGCGCCATCTCGATGCGCTGCATGCATTCGCGCGACGCCATCCGGATCTGCCGATCGTGATCGACCACGGCGCGAAGCCTTTCATCGAGCGCGGCGTGCTGCAGCCGTGGCTGTCGGCGATGCGCAGGCTCGCGAGCCTGCCGAACCTGCATTGCAAGCTGTCCGGCCTGTGGACGGAGGCCGGGCCGTCGGCCGGCCCGGATGCCGTGCGCGCGCGCACGCGGCCGTATGTCGATGCGCTGGCCGAGCTGTTCGGGCCGACGCGCCTGATGTGGGGCAGCGACTGGCCGGTGTTGCGGCTGGCGTCGGCGTGCGGCGGCTACGGCGAATGGCTGGCTGCATGCGAGGACGACTGCGCGCGGCTGCTCGGCTCCGCTGCGCTGGCCGACCTCTTCGGCGGCAACGCGCGCCGCTTTTACCGGATCGACACAGCACGCCACGACGAATGAACCATAACGAAAGGAACCCGACATGCTCAGCGTGATTTGCGAATCCCCCGGCGTGCTGCGCGTACAGCAGCGCGAGCTGCCCGTGCGCGGCAGCGGCGAAGTGCTGTTGCGCGTGCAGCGCGTCGGCATCTGCGGCACCGATCTGCACATCTTCACCGGCAACCAGCCGTATCTCGACTATCCGCGCGTGATGGGGCACGAGCTTTCCGCGGTCGTCGTGGAGGCGGAACCCGAGTCGGGGCTCGGCGCCGGCGACGCGGTGTACGTGATGCCGTATCTGTCATGCGGACACTGCGTCGCATGCCGTCACGGCAACACGAACTGCTGCGTGAACATCAAGGTGCTCGGCGTGCATCGCGACGGCGCGCTGGCCGAATACCTCAGCGTCCCTGCACAATTCGTCCACAAGGCCGACGGCATTTCGCTCGATCAGGCGGCGATGCTGGAATTTCTCGCGATCGGCGCGCATGCGGTGCGGCGCGCCGACGTCCGTGCCGGGCAGCGGGCGCTGGTCGTCGGCGCCGGGCCGATCGGCATGGCCGCGATGATTTTCGCGAAGCTGCGCGGCGCAGACGTCACGTGCCTCGACACGCGGGCCGACCGGCTGGCGTTTTGCCGTCAGCACCTGGCGGTCGATGCGGCGGTGGAGGTGGGGGCAGACGATGCGGCGCACCTCGCGTCGTTGACGAACGGCGAGTATTTCGATGCGGTATTCGACGCGACGGGCAACCTCGATGCGATGAATCGCGGCTTCGAATTCGTCGCGCACGGCGGCAAATACACGTTGATCTCGATCGTGCGCGGGCACGTCACGTTTTCGGATCCCGAATTCCACAAGCGGGAAACCACGCTGCTCGCGAGCCGCAATGCGACGGCCGAGGATTTCGCGACGGTGCTCGACGCGATGCGCGCGGGGCGCATTCCGGATCGCGCGCTGAACACGCACCGGATGCGGCTCGAAGAGGTGCCGGACGCGTTTCCGCGTCTGCTGGAAGCGGGGCAGACCGTCGTGAAGGCGCTCGTCGAATGCTGAGCGAACGAATCCGGCACGCGGAGCGCACGCGATGACGCCGCCGATCCTGCAGTTCGGCACGAGCCGCTTCCTGCTGGCGCACGTCGACCTGTTCGTGTCCCAGGCGCTGGACGACGGCAACGCGATGGGCGGCATCGGTATCGTGCAGACGACCGGCAATCCGGCCAGCCGCGCCCGCATCGACGCGCTGCGCGCCACCGGTCGCTATCCGGTGCGGATTCGCGGGCGCGACCGCGGCGGCATCGTCGACGAAGTCGTCGAATGCCGCGCCGTGCAGCGCGCGTGGGATGCCGAGCGCGACTGGGCGGAGATACGCCGTGCCGCGGTCGAGACGGTGCGCGTCATCGTGTCGAACACCGGCGACGCAGGCTATCGCGCCGATCCGCGCGACGCCGCGGACTTGCTGGACCGGCCGGAGCAAACCCCGCGCGGCTTTCCGGCAAAGCTGCTCGCGCTGCTGCATGCGCGCTGGCAGGTGCGGCCCGACGACGGCATCTCCGTCCTGCCTTGCGAATTGGTGACCAACAACGGCGACACGCTGCGCGACATCGTGCTGGACCTCGCGCGCCGGTGGCGGCTGCCCGACGCGTTCGCCGACTATCTGTGCAACCGCTGCGTGTGGGTCAACTCGCTCGTCGACCGCATCGTGTCCGAGCCGCTGCATCCGGTCGGCGCGATCGCGGAGCCCTATGCGCTGTGGGCGATCGAACGGCGTGCCGGCATGGCGCTGCCGTGCCGGCACGCGCAGATCGTCGTCACCGACGATTTGCGCAGCCACGAGCGCCTGAAGCTGTTCTTCCTCAATCTCGGGCACAGCTGGCTCGCGGAGCAGTGGCTCGCGGCGGGGCGCGACGCATCGGAAACCGTGCTGGACGCGATGCACGATGCGCGGCTGCGCGACGGCCTCGAGACGGTGTGGCGCGATGAGGTCGCGCCGGTATTCGTCGCGCTGGGCTTGCGCGAAACGGCGGAACGGTACGTCGACAGCGTGCGCGAGCGTTTTCTCAATCCGTTTCTCGCGCATCGCATCGCCGATATCGCGGTCAACCATCGCGAGAAGGTGGCGCGGCGGATCGAGCCGTTGCTCGCGCTCGCGGATTCGCTGACGCTGACGGCCGAACAACCCCGGTTGCGGCAACTCGTCGCCCGCCATGATCCGGCGGCCGGCGATCCGGCGGCCGGCGCAACGACAGGGAGACATGCATCGTGAAGCAACCGGCAATCGTGATCCTGCACGGCGACGACAACGTCGCCGTCGCACTCGACGCACTGGCGCCGGACGTGCCGATCGACGTGCGCGGCGCGCCGTTGCGGCCGGCGGCCGCGGTGCCGGCCGGCCACAAGATCGCCACGGCGCCGATCGCGCGCGGCGACGCGATCGTCAAATGCGGGCAGCCGATCGGCCTCGCGCTGCGAGACATCGACGCGGGCGAGCACGTGCACGTGCACAACGTCGGGATGCCCGAGCGACATGCGCATGACGACGCGCGTGCCGGCGACGCGCACGAGGTTCCGGCCGATCGCGCCGATACCTTCGACGGATTCGTGCGGCCCGACGGCAGCGTGGGAACCCGCAACTACGTCGGCGTGATCGCGAGCGTCAACTGTTCGGCGAGCGTCTGTCATGCGATCGCCGATGCATACCGGCACGGCGCGCTCGATGCGTTCGGTCATGTCGACGGCGTCGTCGCGATCACCCATCAGAGCGGCTGCGGCATGTCGGCAACCGGGGACGGCATCGAACTGCTGCGGCGCACGCTCGTCGGCTATGCACGGAACCCGAACTTCGCCGGCGTGTTGCTCGTCGGCCTCGGGTGCGAGGTCAACCAGGTCGGGGCGCTCGCGCAACGGCTCGATGCGGCCGCGCCGGGCACCGTGCGTACGCTGGTCATCCAGGACGAGGGCGGGGTGCGCGATACCGTGGCCCGCGGCGTGTCGATCGTGCGCGAATTGGTGGAGGCGGCCGACGGCGCGCGTCGCAGCGCGGTGCCGGCCTCGCGGCTGAAGGTCGGCCTGCAATGCGGCGGGTCGGACGGCTACTCGGGCATCACGGCGAACCCGGCGCTCGGCGTGGCCGTGGATCTGCTGGTCCGCAACGGCGGCACCGCGATTCTGTCCGAGACGCCCGAGATCTACGGCGCGGAGCATCTGCTGCTCGCGCGGGCGGCCTCGCGCGACGTGGCCGAGCGTCTGCGCGGCAGGTTGCAGTGGTGGGAGCGCTACGTCGCCGATCACGGCGGCGAAATGAACAACAATCCGTCGCCCGGCAATCTCGCCGGCGGCATCACGACGATTCTCGAGAAGTCGCTCGGCGCGGTGTCGAAGGGCGGGCGCTCGCCGCTGCGCGCGGTCTACGATTATGCGGAGCCGGTGAGGCAAGCCGGGCTCGTGTTCATGGATACGCCCGGTTACGACCCGGTGTCGGCCACCGGGCAGATCGCCGGCGGCGCGAATCTCGTGTGCTTCACGACGGGCCGGGGTTCGGTGTTCGGCTCGAAGCCGGTGCCGACGATCAAGATCGCGACGACGACCGGCCTGTTCGAGCGGATGCGATCGGACATGGATTTCGACAGCGGCGGGATCGTCGCCGGTTCGCTCACGGTCGACGAAGCGGGCGCGCGGCTGTTTCGGCTGATGCTCGACGTCGCCTCCGGACGACGCTCCCGCAGCGAGGACAACGGTATCGGCGAACGCGAGTTCGTGCCGTGGCTGCGCGGCGCGGTCATGTGACGCGAAAGGCGATGTGCGACCGCGTGCGCAATCGGACAGCGAAGGAGAAGCCGCGATGGAAACCCGCATGAGCGAGCCGGCGATCGGCGAAACCGGCCACGGCGGCTCGCTGTCGGAACTGGAGAAGGGATTGCTCGATGAGGCGCTGCGGCTGCTCGCCGAGACGCGCGCGCGTGCGCTGGAACTCTGTGTCGAGGTCAGCCGGCGGCAGGGCGCCGCCGCGCCGGATGTTCACGATTTCAACCTGCCGACGATCATCGAACTGCAACGGCGCTTCGGTACGCGGTCTTGCCCGTGGGCGGCGCCGTTGCAGGATCGATCTTCGCGGCCGGCTACGCCGCCGACAGCGTGATCGACACGCCCGTCGCGGTGTAGACCGGCGTGGCCTTGAAGCCGTCGACCGTCACCGTCGAGAACTTCGCGGCAGCCGCCGCGCCGTCGATCAGCGCGATGGTGTCGCCGGCCTTCGGCGCGTAGCCGTTCACGAACTTCACGTGCAGCGTGCCGCCCGCGATGGTGAGCGGGCCGCCCACGCGAAGCCGCCCGCCGCCGTTGCCGTCGATGTCGAGTTCGAGCGTCGCGTTGTCGAGCTGCGTGTAGCGCGCGGCGATCGTCACCGGCGCGGCGGCCGCGATGCGCACGCTGCCGCCCGGGCCGACGTACACGTCTCCTTTGCCGAACGCCGTCGTCGACGCGGCTGCCAGCGTGCCGCCGCTCACCTGCGTGCCGCCCGTGTAGCCGTTGTTGCCCGCCAGCGTCAGCGTGCCGCTGCCCTGCAGCGTCAGCTTGCCGGCGCCCGCGACGTCGTTGCGCCACAGGTCGGCGGCATTGAAGCCACCCTGCGACGCATCCATCGACACGATCACGTTGCCGTTGAACGCGCCGTAGCCGTCGGCCGCGGCGAACAGGTTCAGGCGGCCCCAGCCTTCCGCGTCGTCCATGACCGGATAGCCGGACGGCAGCTCGGTCGTTTTCAGCACGACGCGCCGCTGGTCGGCGCTCAGATACGGAAAACGCGTCTGCAGCAGAATCTCCGCGCCTTTCGGTACGACCGGCGGTGCGTTCGTCGATTCGAGCGCGCCGAAGCCGAACGTCATGCGGCGCAGGAACGCGGCGCGGTTCGCCGTGTAGTCGGCGAACCGGTCGGTGGCCGTCGTGCCGGAATGCGCGAATGCGGAGAACGTCGTGGCGCTCGTTCCCGTCAGCTGCTGCAGCGTCTGATGGGCTTGCGTGTAGGCGGCCTGCGCGTCGCCGGCGTACGCGGTCAGGTTCGCCGCGCTGACGGCCAGGGCGAGCATGCGGCCGCCGATCACGTCGAGCGGCGAATGCATGCCGGCCAGAATCCGGTTCTCGCCGAGCTCGAGGCCGCGGCTGACCATTTCCTGGAAGCGTTCCGGCACGAGCCACGCCATCGTCGTCGCATCGCGCACCGCCTCGGCCGTGTGGCCGCTGATGAAGCCGCCGTCGGTCGCGGGCGTCGCGCTTTCGGCCGGCACGAGCGTCGGCGCGACGATCACGCTCGTGCTCCAGCGGTACGGACGCGCGTATTTGAAGAAGCGCTTGGACGGTTCGGTCGACGCGTTGTTGCCCATTTCGTTGAGCAAGTCGACGACCTTGCCGAAGCTGGCGTTGCCGCCGCTGCTGCCGACGCCGACGTTGTTGCCGGCGTCGTTGTACAGCACGGTCGTCGCATCGGCGGGCACGCTGGTGATGCTGGTCGTCTGCTGGGCCGCGGTGCGCCACGCGGCGGTGAGCGGGCCCATGCCGTCGGTCACGCTGTATCCCTTGCCGCGCCGGTCGTCGTAGTACGCGGCATCGGCCTGTTGCGGCGTGCGCGCGGTCGTCGCGTCGATCACGTACTGCACGTTGGCCGACAGCACCGCATCGTTCAGGATCGTGCCGCACGGCACGCCGCTGTTCGGCAGCCCGGAGCAGGTTGACGGCGAGACGGCCGGAAACGCGCCGTTCGCCGGCGCGGACACGCCCGCGTCGACCAGCATCGTCGACGGTTGCCAGAGATCGAGGAAACGGCTCAACACGCGTACCGCGGCGTTGGTCGACAGCGTCGCATAGCGCGCATCGCCGCGCTGGTTGGTCGCGACGTTGTCGACGAAAGCGGGCGCGCTCGGGATCGGCGCGCTGTCGACGAAGCCGGGGTCGGCGGGCGGCGCGGGCACGGCCGCGGCGATCGTGCCGGTCGACGCGACGTCGTCGCCGCCGCCGCAGGCAGCCAGTACGATCGCACTCGACAATGCCGCGACGTGCAGCGGGAAACGGCTTCGTGACGCAAACATGCAAGACTCCATCCTGATGGTCGAAGAGGGAGGATTGTGGTGAGCGATCGTTACGCGGCCGTTACGGAATTGTTTCGCGTCGTCGTCGATACGCGACATTCCCACTATCTGGTTAATTTCCGCTACTTAACATGACGGGTGCGCGAACGCGTGCACCCGTCACCGATACGGGGCGGCGGACGCCGGCCTACGCGCCGGTCGCACGCGCGTCGAGCCGGAACAGCGATACGGCCTCGGCAAGCCGGCTGCCCTGTTCCTCGAGCGACTTCGATGCGGCGGCGGCCTGCTCGACGAGTGCCGCATTCTGCTGCGTGACTTCGTCCATTTGCGTGATGGCCAGATTGACCTGCTCGATGCCGCGGCTCTGCTCGCTCGATGCCGCGGCGATCTCGCCCATGATGTCGGTCACGCGCGAGATCGCATGCGTGACCTCGCTCATCGTCTCGCCCGCATTGTTCGCGATATGCGAGCCGTCCTGGATTTTGCGAACCGATTGCGAGATCAGCTCGCGAATCTCCTTCGCGGCGCTCGACGAACGCTGCGCAAGACTCCTGACTTCGCTGGCCACCACCGCGAAGCCGCGACCCTGCTCGCCGGCGCGGGCGGCCTCCACGGCTGCGTTGAGCGCGAGAATGTTGGTCTGGAACGCGATGCCTTCGATGATGCCGGTGATCTCGGCGATCTTGGTGGAGCTCGTGCTGATGTCCGTCATCGTGTCGACCATCAGGCCGACCGCCGCACTGCCGCGCTGGGCGACCTCCGATGCGTTGTTGGCCAGGCCGCTCGCCTGCTGCGCATTGTCGGCGTTCAGGCGCACGGTGGATGTCAGCTGCTCCATGCTCGACGCGGTTTCCTGCAACGATGCGGCCTGCTGCTCGGTGCGGGAGGACAGGTCCTGGTTGCCGGACGCGATTTCGCCGGCGCCTGTCGCGACGTTGCCCGATGCGGTACGGACTTCCGAGATCAGGAGAATCAGGTTCGCCTGCATGTCGCGCATGGAAGCCAGGACGCTGCCGGGCGGCGCGGCGCCGGTCGTGGATTCGGCGCCGAGGTTGCCGGCGGCGATATGGCCGGCGATCTCGCTGAGCGCGGCAGGCTCCGTGCCCAGCGCGCGCAGCAGGCCGCGGGTGATGAAGACGCCCGAGATGGCCGCCGCGGCCGCCGCCGCGATGCAGATGGCGATCAGCATCAGTCGTCGCGAGGTATAGCGGTCGTTCGATTCCGTCACCAGTTGGGCGGCCCGCAAGTGCGCGTACGTCGCATATGCGTCGGTGGCCGCGACGAGTTGGGCCAGCAGCGGGCGGCACTGTTCGTTGATCATCGCGATCGCCTGATCGCGCCGGTTGTTGGCCGCCGCTTCGACGATGGCGCGCGCCACGGGGCCGTACTGCGCCTCGACCGCCACGATTTGCCGAACCAGTTCGCGCGATTTGTCGGACGCGCCGCTTCCCTCGCGAACCGCGTTCGTCAGCTCGCCCAGCAGCGCACCGACGTCGCGGTCGGCCTGCAGTGCCGCTTCCTTCTCGACGTCCGCATCGCGCGCCCCGGTCGCCAGGACCTGGTTGCGGGCGGCGATCGCGCGCCGGTCGACCGCGACGCGAACCTTGTCCGCCAGCGTGGCGCGGGCGTTGGTGCCGTTGACGTAATGCTCGAATGCCGCGTTCGCGTTGCCGAGCGACACGATGCCGAGGAGGGAGACGAGCACAACCGTGCACGTCAGCAGTCCGAAGGCGATGATCAGCTTCGTGCGAACCGTTAACCGTCGATCGTTCATGGGGAAATTCCAGTCGTGAGTATCAAATAGCTTTCCTTATTATCGGAATGGTGAATGAACAATTTAGGACCGCCGCCCGCGCAATCGTTTGCGCGTGACCGACCAGCGAAAAAATTCGGGCTTCGCGCCGCACGCATCACGCCTTCGTTCCGGCATCGCTCAACTTCCCGCCCCCGGTGCCGTTAAATGGATCAGGATCGGCCTGTTCACCGATCCAGTTCAATTACGCGGTAACGGAGACCCAAGTCATCATGCTGTCATCAATTCGCGCCCGGATACTGGCGACGTGCGTCGCCATCGTAGTGACGGCGCTGGCCGTAACCGGGGGGCTCGTCTATTACGTCGTCAAGACCCACAACGACGAGGCCATCGACCAGAATCACAAGTCGATCCTCGCCGGCCACGCACTCGCGATCGACGAATGGGTGGCGAGCCGGGCGCGCGAAACCCAGGCGCTCGCGGACACGATCGCGATCGGCGAGGGCGATCCGGTGCCGGCGTTGAAGCTGCTCGGCAAGTCGGGCGGCTTCGAGGTGCTGACGCTCGGCCTGCCGGACAAGACGGCGTTCTCGAACGTGCCGCTCGCACCCGGCTATGATCCGACCGCCCGGCCCTGGTACAAGCAGGCCGTCGGCGCGGGCCGTCTGGTCGTGACGGCGCTTTACCGCGATGCGACGAGCGGCAAGCCGGCCGTGGCGTTCGCGGTGCCCGTGGTGCGCGACGGCGCGGTGAAGGGCGTGCTGGCAGCCAGCCTGTTCATGGAGAACGTGAGCTCGATCGTGACTTCCGTTCACCCGACCCCGGCGAGCTTCGCGTTTCTGGTCGACAAGAGCGGGCGCGTGATCGCGTCGGCCAGGACCGACCTGATCATGAAGCCGGCCACTGGTCTCTCGCCGGAACTCGATGCCGATCGCCTCGGTGCACTGCAGACGGCGTCCGCGCCCGTCGCGGTCGACATCGACGGCGCCGCCAAGCTGATGCGCGCGCAACCGATCGTCGGCACCGACTGGTCGCTGGTGCTCGCGCTCGACAAGGGCGACGTGACGGCCGGCATGCGGGCGGTCGCGACGACGACGCTGCTGGCGATCGTGATCGTCGCCGTCGTCGCGGCCGCGCTCGTCGGCGCGATGACGAACGCGGCCTTCAAGCGCATCCTGATGGTGCGCGATGCGCTCACGGACGTATCGAGCGGCAGCGGCGACCTGACGAAGCGCCTGCCCGCCGACGGCGCGGACGAAGCCGCGCAGATCGCGCGAGCGTTCAACGCCTTCGCCGAGAAGATCAGTGCGATTCTGCTGCAGATCCGCGAGTTCAGCACGTCCGTCAACCTCGCAAGCGCCGAGATCGCGCAGGGCAACCAGGATCTGTCGGCCCGCACCGAACACGCGGCGTCGAGCTTGCAGGAAACGGCCGCCGCGCTCGAGGAGATCGCGGGCACGGCCCGCAATTCGGCCGATGCGGCGAGCCAGGTGAACCGTCTGGCGGAATCGGCGTCGGATGTCGCGCTGCGCGGTGGCACGGTCGTGCGCGAGGTCGTCTCGACGATGAACGACATCACGCAGGCATCGGGAGAGATCGCCAACATCGTCGGCGTGATCGACGGCATCGCATTCCAGACCAACATTCTCGCGTTGAACGCCGCCGTCGAGGCGGCACGTGCGAACGAGCATGGCCGCGGCTTCGCGGTCGTCGCCGGCGAGGTGCGTGCGCTCGCGCAGCGCAGCGCGCAGGCCGCGCGGGAAATCAAGCAACTGATCCATGCGTCGGTCGAGAAGATCGAGGGCGGCTCCGGGCTCGTCCAGACGGCCGGCGCGACGATGGACGAAATCGTCGACGGCGTGCGCAACATCACGAGCGTGATCGCCGAAATCAGCGTCGCCGCGAAGGAGCAGAGCACGGGGCTCGAGCAGGTGAATCAGGCGGTGTCGCAGCTCGACGATACGACGCAGCAGAACGCGGCGCTCGTCGAGCAATCGGCGGCTGCCGCGACGTCGCTCCGCGAGCAGGCGGCCCGGCTCGCGCAGACGGTCGGCGAGTTCAAGCTCGCGGAGCGCACCGTGCCGGCGTGACGGTCCGGTCGACGAGGCCGGCCCAATCGTCCCGGGCGGGCTATTCGCCCGCGCCGCCGGCGAGCCACACGACCTGGTCGCTCCAGGTCTGGTCGCGCGTGAAGCTGAACAGTTTGTCCTTGAGCAGACGAATCCACGCGTCGACGAGCCGTGACGGACGATTCTCGCGCAGCGTGCTGATCGATACCGTCGAGCGGATCGCCGGGCGCTCGATCGCGATCGCCTTCAGCTCGCCGCGCGCCAGTTCTTCCTGGATCGCGACATACGTGAGCAGCGAATAGCCGACGCCCGCGCGCACGAGCTGCTTGGTCAGCGCGACGCTGTCGATTTCGAACTCGATGCGCAAACGCACACCGTGCTGAACGGCGGCCTGGTCGATCAGCCGCCGGTTGCTGTGCGGCAGCCCGGGCAGGATCAGCGGCACGTTGGCGAGATCGCGAATCTGCATGTTCCGGGTCGCCAGCACCGAATCGGGCGGTGCGACGAGGATCAGCGGCTCGCTGAAGAGCGGCACGATGTCGAACGCCTCGAGCGGCGGCTGGTTGTAGACCACCGCGAGGTCGACGCGCCGGTCGAGCACCCATTCCTGAAGCGAATTGCTGAGCCCTTCGCGGACATGCAGCGACACGCCGGGCCACCGCGCATGGAAATCGCGAACGAGATCGGTGCCGATCAGCCTGCCGATCGTCGGCGGCAGCCCGACCGCGAGATAGCCGCGCTCGGCATCCGCCGATGCACGCACCTGATCCGCGGTTTCGCTGACCATTCGCGTAATCATCTCCGCATGCTCGAGGAGCCGCGAGCCGGCGGCGGTCAGGCGAACGCCGCGCCCGTAGCGCGTCAGCAGCGCGACGCCGATCTCCTCCTCGAGCTTGGCGATTTGCCGGCTCAGCGCGGGTTGCGCGATATACAGCTCCGCCGCCGCGCGGCTGAAGCTGCCCGCGCGGGCCACGTGTATGAAACTGCGCAGTTCTCGAATGTCCATGTCGATCCGAAGCTATGCCGTTACGGCATAGAAATACATGTCCATAAGGTCTTTGTCAAAGAGTCTGCTCGGATCTATGCTGGCAACACATAGCAAACCAATCCAATAACGCCTTCGGAGACATCATGAACCCAGCTCATCCCGCCAGTCCGCCGCCCGTTCGCGTCGGCATCGCCGTGTCCAGCCGCCGCCGCGTCGCGCCGTCCATCTGAGCCGTCGCCGCCGGCTTTCGTTCGACCGGAACGTCACATCCACGGTATAAAAAGGATTACTGATGAAGAGCTTGAGGAAGCTGCACGTCCAGGTATTGATCGGCCTGGCCTGCGCAATCGTGCTGGGGCTGCTCGCACCGAACACCGCGATCGCGATGAAGCCGTTCGGGCAGGGATTCATCGCGCTGTTGAAGATGATGCTCGCGCCGATCATCTTCTGCACGCTGGTGCAGGGCATGGCCCACGTGAAGGACCTCAGGATGCTGGGTCGAATGGGCGTGAAATCGCTCGTCTACTTCGAAGTGGTCAGCACGGTCGCGATGGTGCTGGGCTTCGTGATGGTCAACGTGTTCCCGCCGGGAGCGGGCCTCCATGCCGCCAACATCGCCGAGAGCGCCGAAGCGCTCAAGACGACGTCGCACGCCGGCGAGATCTCCGTCGTCACGTATTTGCTGAGCCTCATTCCGCATACGCTCGTCGATGCGTTCGCGAAAGGCGACATCGTGCAGGTGCTGATCATATCGATCCTGGCCGGGCTCGCGCTGAACGTATCGGTCGGCGCCGATTCGGTGCTGCTGCGCGGCATCGACGAGGCGCAGAAGGTGCTGTTCCGGATGCTCGCGTTCATCATGCGCCTCGCGCCGCTCGGTGCGTTCGGCGCGATGGCGGCCGCGGTCGGCAGTTACGGCGGCGTGACGCTGCTGTACCTGCTCAAGGTCATCGTTCTCTACTACGCGACGTCCGCGATCTTCGTGTTCGGCGTGCTCGGCGCGATCAGCTGGTCGATCGGCCTGCCGTTCGCCGGGATCATGCGGCTGATTCGCGACGAGCTTCTGCTGACGCTCGGTACGGCCTCGAGCGAAGTGGTGTTTCCGCGCCTCGTCGAAAAGATGAAGCGCGCCGGCTGCGACGAGGTCGTGGTCGGGTTCGTGCTGCCGGCCGGCTACAGCTTCAATCTCGATGGCACGGCCATCTACATGGCGATCGCGATCGGCTTCATCGCACAGGCGACCGATACGCCGTTCTCGCTCTGGCAGCAGCTCGGCCTGCTCGCGATTCTGAGCCTGACGTCCAAGGGCGGCACGACGGTTGCCGGCGGCGCATTCGTCAAGCTGGCCGCCACGCTGCAGTCGGTCCGCTCGTTGCCGCTCGCCGGGCTCGGCCTGCTGTTCGGCATCGACCGGATCATGGCGACCGCGACCGCACTCGTGAACGTGGTCGGCAACACGATGGCGGTATTTGCGATCGCCCGCTGGGAAGGGTTGTTCGACGCGGCTGCGTTCAACCGCGAAACCGGGCGCACGGCACGACGTTCGATGCTGCGCTCGCGCACCGCGGCCGCCCAGGCCGAGGCGCGGACCGAACGGTCCGGTGCGGCCGCCGAAGCCAACTGAATTCTGTCGAGGTGATTTCATACATGGAACGCATTTCCCCGCTCGCGCCCGAGCAATTGTCCGACGAGCAGCGCCAGGTGTACGACGCCATCGCCAGCGGCCCCCGCAAGGGCGTGCGCGGCCCGCTCGCCGTCTGGCTGCATCGTCCGAGGCTTGCCGCCTGTGCACAGGCGCTCGGTCAGTACTGCCGGTATGACAGCAGCGTGCCGCCGCGGCTCTCCGAGCTGGTCATCCTGTCGATGGGGCGCCACTGGCTGGCCGAGTACGAATGGGCCGCACACAAGCCGTTCGCGCTGGAGGCCGGGCTCTCGATCGACGTGATCGATGCGATTCGCGACGGCGTCGAGCCGCCGTTCGTCCGCGACGACGAAAGGCTCGTCCATGCATTCGTCAAGCAACTGCATGAACGGCATGAAATCGACGACGCGCTGTATGCGGCGCTCGTCGACACGCTCGGCGAAGGCGCGGTCGTGGATCTCGTCGGCATTGCCGGCTACTACACGCTCATCTCGATGACGATCAAGGTTTTCAACGTGCCGCCGCCGGCCGGCGTGGCACCCGAACTTCCCGCAACACACGGTTGAATACGCACACATCATGAACGACACATCCATCACGGAAGCAGGCGCAGGCCGCCTGCAAGGCAAGGTCGCGATCGTTACCGGCGCCGGCTGCGTCGGGCCCGGCTGGGGTAACGGCCGCGCGGTGGCCGCATTGTTTGCCGCCGCCGGCGCAAAGATCTTCGCGGTCGACATCAACATGGACGCGATGGCCGAGACAGTCCGTCGCGTGACCGAGCTTGGCGGAGAGATCATCGCGCACACGTGCGACGTCACGGACAGCGCGGCCGTCGCGGCCATGGTCGATGCGTGCCGCGAAACTTACGGGCGCGTGGACATCCTCGTCAACAACGTCGGTGGCTCGGCGGCGGGCGGCCCAGTTGCGTTGTCCGAGGAGGCGTGGGACAAGCAGGTCGCGTTCAACCTGAAGAGCGTGTACCTGACCTGCAAGCACGTGCTGCCGATCATGGAGCAGCAGGGGGCCGGCGCGATCGTCAACACGGCGTCGACCTCGGGCATCCGCTGGACCGGCTCCGCGCAGGTCGCGTACGCCGCGTGCAAGGCCGGCGTGATCCAGTTGTCGAAGGTGGTGGCCGTCGAATACGCGAAGAAGGGCATCCGCGTCAACACGGTCGTGCCGGGCCAGCTGCATACGCCGATGGTCGAGGCGCGCCTCGCCGGGCAACGCTCCGGCGGCGACGTCGACAAGCTGCTGGAGAGCCGGCTCGCGCGCATTCCGCTCGGCTTCATGGGCGACGGACGCGACACGGCGAACGCCGCGCTGTTCCTGGCTTCCGACGAAGCGCGCTTCATCACGGGGACGGAAATCGTCGTCGACGGCGGCATGACGGCACGGTGCGACTGATGGCGCAAATTCCGCAAGGCGGCCAGGCCCGCAGCGTGTGGGATTGTCATACGCACATCTACGGACCGTGGGAACAGTTTCCAGTGCCGGCCGACGCGGCCTATCGACCGGAGCCGGCACCGATGTCGAGTTTGCTTGCGCTGCACGAACGACTCGGCGTCACGCATGGCGTGATCGTCCAGGCCGCGTGCTATCGGCACGATCACGCCGCCTTGCTTGCCGCGATCGCCGCGACCGGCGGCGCCTACCGCGGTGTCGCGCTCGTCGACGATACGACGGACGACGGCACGCTGCGCGAGCTGCACGCAGGCGGCGTACGCGGCATCCGGTTCAACTTCATGGGGCACCTGCCCGGCGAACGCGACACGGACAAGCTGTTGCGCACCGCCGAGCGGGTCGCGGCGCTCGGCTGGCACGTGCTGCTGCACGGGCGGCTCGCCGAATTGCTGCCGGTGCTCGACAAGTGGGCCGGCGCCGACATTCCGATGGTGATCGATCACATGGCGCGCCCGTCGTTGCACACGCCATGGACCGACGCCGAACGCGACGCGTTGATCGTCCATCTGGGCAATCCGCATCGCTGGATCAAGCTGTCCGGCGTGGATCGATTCGCGGGCGATGCACGTGCGTGGCCGGATGCGCGGCCGCTCGCGCGCCGATTGCTCGATGCCGCGCCCGACCGCGCGATCTGGGGAACGGACTGGCCGCATCCGAACATCGAAGGCGCGGCCCCGGACGACTTCGCGCTGCTGACTTTTGTCCGCGGTGTGTGCAGCGACGACGCGCTCGCTCATGCCGTGCTGGCCGACAACCCGCTGCGGCTCTACGGCTAAGCCGAAGCATCAGCCGAATGCCCTGCGGCGAATGAACACAAAACAGATTCGACCTGCAGTGAACCTCAAGGAGGAGACATGAAAGAGAAATCGGGCTGGCGCGCCTGGCTGGGCGCCACGGTATGGATGACGCTGTGCGCGGCGTCGCCGGGCGCGCATGCCGACGACGTTCGCGTCCTGGCGACCGGCGCGCTGCACGGCGCGTTCGACCAACTGGTGCCGATGTTCGAAAAATCGTCGGGCCATCGTCTCGACATTGCCTGGGGGCCGTCGTACGGCACCTCTGCCGAGGCTTTGCCGATGCGCCTGCGCAACGGCGAGAAGGTCGACATCTGCTTCATGATCAAGCCGGCGCTTCAGCAAGAGATCGATGCCGGCCGTTTCGACCGCGCCACGCTGTCGGACGTCGCCGCGAGCGGGATCGGCGTCGCGGTGCGCAAGGGCATCGCGGTGCCGGACGTCGGTACGGACGACGCGCTGCGTCGCGCGTTGCTGGCGGCCCGATCCGTTGCCTTCTCCGAAGGGGCGAGCGGCACCTACATCGTCGACACGCTGTTCAAGCGGCTCGGCATCGCCGAACAGATGAAATCGAAGAGCGTACTCATTCGCGGCAAGGAACTGGTCGGCACCGCACTCGCGCGCGGCGACGCCGAGCTCGGGCTGCAGCAGATCAGCGAGTTGAAGGTGACACCGGGCATCGACTTCGCGGGGCCGCTGCCTGCCGACGTGCAGAAGACGAGCGTGATCTCGTCGGCCATTGCCGTGAATGCGCGAGCCGTCGATGCGTCGCGCGCATTCGCCACTTTCCTGAAATCGGCGCCGGCCGTGGCCGTGCTGCAGAAAACCGGCCTCGATCCGCTTTGATACGACGGGCGGTATCGACCCATGAGGAGACGATGAAAGCAAACCGGATTCTGACGCGGCTGGTGCTCGCCGCCGCACTGGCAACAACGGTTGCCGGCTGCTCCACGCCGGATGCCGGCACGAACACGGTTCAACGCACGCTGGTGTCGAAGGGCGACGTCCGGATCGAAACGCTTGCACAAGGGCGCGGGCCGGTGATCGTGATCCTGCCGTCGCTCGCACGGGGCGCGGAAGATTACGACGAAGTCGCGCGCCTGCTCGCGGACGAAGGCTTCCGTGTGTTGCGGCCGCAACCGCGAGGCATCGGCCGAAGCACGGGGCCGATGCGCGACCTCGATCTGCATGCGTTCGCATCGGATGTCGCGCTCGTGCTCGACCACGAGCACACGGGGCCCGTCGTGATCGTCGGGCATGCATGGGGCAGCCAGCCTGCCCGCATGCTCGCGGTCGATCGCCCCGATCTCGTGCGCGGCCTCGTGATGGCGGCGGCCTCGGCGGGCAAGTTGCCGCCGGGATCGACCGAGAAGCCGTATGGCCGGCTGCGCGAAGCGATCGATGGTGCGGGCGACCCGCGGTTACCGGAGGCGCAGCGGCTGACGTACCTGCGGCAGGCGTTTTTCGCACCGGGGCACGATCCGCATGCATGGCTGACGGGCTGGTATCCGGAAGTCCACACGGCGCAGGCACATGCGCGCAACGTCACGCCGATCGATGCGTATTTCGGTGGCGGGACGGTACCGATGCTGGATCTGCAGGCGCAGTACGACGCCGTGGTCGTGCCGAACGTGTTCAAGCCGTGGCTGGGCGAGCGTGTGACCGTGCAGGTCGTCGCCGATGCCGGCCACGCGATGGCGCCCGAGCAGCCGCGCGCGATGAGCGATGCGATCGCGGCCTTTGCGCGCAAGGTCTACGGCACGAATTGATCGGCAGCGGTATGCGCCGAAAGAAGTGAATGGGTTCGTCAAACAATCAGGAGACGCGAAACATGATGAAGAGTTCGAAGTGCGGCATCGTCGCCGCATGCGTATTGTGGTGGGCGGCGTCCGCCTTTGCATCGTCCGATGCGGCCGCGGTCGACCGGGAAATCGTCCGGCACGGCGATGTGCAGATCGAGGTGATGCGCCAGGGGCAGGGTCCGCTGATCGTGATCCTGCCGTCGCTCGGCCGCTCGGGCCGGGATTACGACGCGGTCGCCGCGCGGCTCGTGGCCGACGGTTTTCGCGTGCTGCGCCCGGAGCCGCGCGGCATCGGGCAGAGCAAGGGGCCGATGGACAACCTGTCGGTTCACGATTTCGCGGCGGACGTCGCGACGGTGATCGAGAACGAACATAGCGGCCCGGCGATCGTCGTCGGCCACGCGTGGGGGAACTTCCCCGCGCGCATGCTGGCCGTCGACCGGCCCGATCTCGTGCGCGGCGTCGTGCTCGCGGCCGCGTCCGCCGGCAAGGTGCCGCCCGGCTCGACGGAGAAGCCGATCAGCGCGGAAATCCGGCAGGCGATCGACGGCGCGGGCGACCTGTCGCTGCCGGAAGCGAAGCGGATCGAATACCTGAAGAAGGCATTCTTCGCGCCCGGCAACGATCCGCGCGTCTGGCTGGACGGCTGGCATCACGCCACGCACGAAGCCGAATCGCATGCGCGCGAGACGACGCCGGTCGATGCATATTTCGCGGCCGGCACCGCGCCGATCCTCGATCTGCAGGCCGAACACGATGCCGTGGCGCCGCGGCGGTTCTCGAACGTGCTGAAGTCGATGCTCGGCGACCGCGTGACGATCGTGAGGATTCCGGATGCCGGTCATGCGCTTGCACCCGAGCAACCGGCCGCCATGGCCGACGCCATCGCGGCGTTTGCACGGAAGATCGCGAGCACGCAGTGAGCGTTCGTCGACGGTGGTTCGATCGAGCCGCCGGTTCGCTGTCGTTCGCCGGGCATGGATCGCACGGGCACAAGGAAACTATCGACATGACCATGACTTCTCCGCATGCCTCCGGGCACTCACGCAAATTTTCTCCGCCGCCGTTGGCCGAACCGCGTCGACCGGCCCTGCGCTTGCCGGCCAACAGCTGCGACGCGCATTGCCATGTATTCGGACCGTTCGACCGGTATCCGTTGCCCGACGATCGCAGCTTCGATCCGTCCGCTGCACCCGAGGCCAGATTGCGGCAGCTGCACGAGCGCCTCGGCTTCTCGCGCGCCGTGATCGTGCAGAGCCAGGGGCACGGGTTCGATCATCGCGCGATGCTCGATGCGTTGCGCGATGGAGCCGGCCGCTACAAGGGCGTCGCACTCGTTCGGCCCGACGACCCGGACGCGGTCCTCGCGGAGTACGACGCAAACGGAGTGTGCGGCGCACGGTTCAACTTCCTCGCGCATCTCGGCGGCCGGCCCGATCTCGATGCGGTCAGGACGGTCGCCGCGCGTATCCGGCCGCTCGGCTGGCATCTGGCGATTCACGTGTCCGGGCGGGACATCGTCGAATTTTCCTCGTTCATCCGCTCGCTCGACATGCCGGTGGTCATCGATCACATGGCGCGGGTCGACATCGACGAAGGGGCGGACAGCCCGTCGGTGCGTGCGCTGTGTGCGTTGCTCGATACGGGAAACGTATGGGTCAAGCTGTCGGGTGCAGACCGGATGTCGAAAGCCGGTGCGCCGTTCGAGGATACGCTGCCAGTCGCCCGCCGCCTTGCCGAACACGCACCCGAGCGCGTGCTGTGGGGCAGCGACTGGCCGCACGTCAACCTCGGCCATCCGATGCCGGACGACGGCGACCTCGTCGATCTGATCGCGCGGATCGTGCCGGACGACACGCGCCGCACCCGGATGCTGGTCGACAATCCCGCCCACTTCTTCGGATTCAGGTGAGCCCATGGCATCGACGCTCTCCGTTGCGCACGACCAGCCGGACGTGACGAACGACGCCGCGCTTCAGCGCGCGTTGCGCAAGAATCTGGTGCGCCTCGTCCCGCTGCTGGCGATCGGCTACTTCTTCAATTACATCGACCGGACCAACATCGGCTTCGCGGCGCTGACGATGAACCGCGATCTCGGCCTGACCGGCAGCCAGTTCGGCATGGCGGCCGGGCTGTTCTTCGTCGGGTACTGCGTGCTCGAGGTGCCGAGCAATCTCGCGCTCTACCGGTTCGGCGCGCGGCGCTGGCTGGCCCGCATCATGATCAGCTGGGGGCTGCTGTCCGCCGCGTGCGCGTTCATCCAGGGGCCGACCAGCTTCTATGTGCTGCGCGTGCTGACCGGTGCGGCGGAAGCGGGTTTCTTTCCAGGCGTGCTGTTCTATCTGTCGTGCTGGTTCCCGAAAGCGTGGCGCGTACGGGTACTGGCTTGGTTTCTGGTGGCGATCCCGCTGTCGTCGGTGGTCGGCGGCGTGCTGGCCGCGTTCATCATGCAGTTGGACGGCACCGGCGGGCTCAAGGGCTGGCAATGGCTGTTCGTCGTCGAAGGGTTGCCTGCGTGTCTGCTCGGCCTGCTGACCCTGTGGCTCCTGCGTGACCGACCCGAACAAGCCGAATGGCTGACGCGGGAGGAGGCCGCTGCGCTGGCCGACGTTCTTGCCCGCGAATCGGCCGAGTTGCCGAAAAGGAACTTCGCTGCCGTGTTTCGCGACGTGCGGGTCTGGATCATGGTCGGCATTCTGTTCTGCTACTGGATCGGCATCAACGGTATCGCGATCTGGCTGCCGCTGATGCTCAAGGGGCACGGACTGTCGACGTTTGCGGTCGGGCTGCTGTCGGGCGTACCGTACCTCGTCGCTGCCGTCGTCATGATCGCGTGGGCGCGGCTGATGGAGCGTCACGGGCGGCACCTGCTGCATCTGGCGCTCGCATGCGTCGTGTCGGCGGCGGGCTTGATATTCGCGGTCGCGTTTTCGTCGCTGCTGCCCGCGCTCGTCGGCATGGTGTTCGCGGTGATCGGGCTGAGTGCGGCCCGACCGGCGTTTTACAGCCTGCCGTCACGGTATCTGACCGGTGTGGCGGCGGCAGGCGGCATGGCGTTCATCAATTCGATGGGCAGCCTTGGCGGCTACGTCGGCCCGTGGATGGTCGGCGTGCTGAAGGACGCGACGCATTCGTATGCACCGGGCATGCTGGCGATGTCGGTATCGCTTGCGCTGGCCGCGCTGTTGACGTGGGGGCTGGCGGTTTATACGCGGCACGATGCGTCGGAGCAGGCGAGCGGCACATCGAGCGGATTCGATCGCACGTGACATTGCGCGATTGCTTCACGGACCGACCGTCGACCGGGCTGCCACCGCGCAATGCGCGGCGCGGTTCGCACGCCCCGTCTGCCGCCTTCACGCAGCAAGCAGCCCGCGCGCGGCCAGATTCGCATACAGCGCGCGCACGCCGAAGGTCCACGGCGCGATCTCCGTGCAAAGCCGCACGGTGTTGACGAGTGCGCCGAGCGCGGGCGTGGAGATGGTGACGCGATCGCCGAGGTGATGCGTGAATCCGCCGCCCGGCGCGTCGCGATCCTGGATCGGCGAGAACATCGTGCCGAGGAACAGCATGAAGCCGTCCGGATACTGGTGATGCGCGCCGCAGGTCTGCGCGACGAGGTCCGCCGGGTCGCGGCTGATCTCGCGCATGTGGCTGATGCCGTCGAGGACGAAGCCGTCGTCCGCGCCTTCGACACGCAGCGACACGCTGCATTCCCGCACGCTGTCGAGCGTGAAGCCGTCGTCGAACAGCCGCACGAACGGGCCGATCGCGCACGAGCCGTTGTTGTCCTTGCATTTGCCGAGCAGCAGCGCCGAACGGCCTTCGACGTCGCGCAGGTTCACGTCGTTGCCGAGCGTCGCGCCCACCGGCCGGCCGTCGCTGGCGACCGCCAGCACGATTTCCGGCTCCGGGTTGTTCCATGCCGACACGGGCAGCAGCCCCACGTCCGCGCCGAAGCCGACCGCGGACATCGGCTGCGACTTGGAGAACACCTCGGCATCCGGGCCGATGCCCACTTCCATGTATTGCGACCACGCGCCGCGGCGCTCGAGTTCCGCCTTCAGGCGCAGCGCGGCTTCCGAGCCCGGCACGATCTTCGACAGATCGGTGCCGATGGTCGAGGCGATGGTGTCGCGTACCTCGGCCGCTTTGGCAGGATCGCCGCCGGCCTGTTCCTCGATCACGCGCTCGATCAGGCTGACCGCAAAGGTGACGCCGCACGCCTTGATGGCCTGCACGTCGCACGGCGCGAGCAGGTGCGTGGCGCCGGGTGTGCCGTCCAGCGCCGCCTGCAACAGCGGCTCGACGCGGCCGAGCGATTCGCCGGACGCGGTGCGTGCGATGGCGAGCGCATCGCGGCGGTCGAACAGGTCCGCGGTGGTCGGCACGGTGCGCGTGATGTCGAACACTTCGCCGCCGCGCACGGCGACGACGCTCGGGCCCGCGTGGGCGCCGTCGTGCCGCCAGACGCGGCCGATCAGCAGCGCGTGGGCGAGGTCGTGCGGCAGGCAGTCGGAAACGGAAGGAGTACGCATGGTCAGCTCGGCAAGAGTCGGGGGCGGTGGAGTCAGTGCGAATGGCGCGGGTTGCCGCGCTGCTCGATGACCTTCAGGTACAGCGTGGCCGGTTCGAGGCAGCCGCCGGTGGACAACTGGCCGACGAACCGGCGATAGAGTTCCTGCCACGGCGTTTGCGCCTGCGGCACGGTGAAGCTTGCGGTCTCGCGACGGCGCGCGAGTTCGTCCTCGTCGACGAGCACGTCGACGCTGCGGCGATTCAGGTCCACGCGCACGCGGTCGTTCGTGCGCAGCAGCGCGAGGCCGCCGCCCACCGCGGCTTCCGGCGACATGTTCAGGATCGACGGGCTGGCCGACGTGCCGCTCTGGCGTCCGTCGCCCATGCACGGCAACGACGTGACGCCGCGTTTCACCAGCTCGGCGGGCGGCGCCATGTTCACGACTTCCGAACTGCCCGGGTAGCCGACCGTGCCGCAGCCGCGGATCACGAGGATGCAGCGCTCGTCGATGTTCAGCGCGGGATCGTCGATGCGCGCGTGGTAGTCCTCGGGGCCGTCGAACACGATCGCGCGCGCCTCGAACGTATTCTCCGCGCCCGGTTCGGCAAGGTAGGTCCGGCGGAACGCGTCGCCCACCACCGACATCTTCATGATCGCGCTGTCGAAGAAATTGCCCGACAGCACCATGAAGCCGGCGCCATGCTTGAGCGGTGCGTCGGGCGTACGGATCACGTCGCGGTCGGCGTCCTGCGCGGTGTCGGCGATCTCGCCGATCGCGCGGCCCGATACGGTCAGGCAGTCGCGCCGCAGCAGCCCCGCCGCATCGAGTTGGCGCAGCACGGCCGGCACCCCGCCGGCGCGGTGGAAGCTCTCCCCGAGGTATTCGCCGGCCGGCATGCAGTTCACGAGCAGCGGCACGGCTTCACCGAAGCGCTGCCAGTCGTCCAGGCTCAGCTCGACGCCCATGTGGCGTGCGATGGCGATCAGATGCGGCGGGCAGTTGGTCGACGCGCCGAGCGCCGACGCGACGACAATCGCATTCTCGAACGCCGCGCGCGTCATGATCTTCGACGGGCGCAGGTCTTCGCGAACGAGTTCGACCGCGCGCTTGCCGGTGGCGTAAGCCATCTGGCCGCGCTCGCGATAGGCGGCGGGAATGCTCGCGCAACCGGGCAGCGACATGCCCAGCGCCTCGGCCAGACTGTTCATCGACAGCGCGGTGCCCATGGTATTGCAGTGGCCGATCGACGGCGACGAAGCCGTGGTCAGCTGCATGAAGCCTTCGTAGTCGATCTCGCCCGCGGCGAGCAGGTTGCGCGCATGCCAGATCACCGTGCCGGAGCCGACCCGCTTGCCCTCGTGCCAGCCGTCGAGCATCGGGCCGCCCGACAGCACGATCGCGGGCATGTCGACGGTCGCGGCCGCCATCAGGCAGGCCGGCGTGGTCTTGTCGCAGCCGGTCGTCAGCACCACGCCGTCCAGCGGAAAACCGTGCAGCACTTCCACCAGCCCGAGGTAGGCGAGATTGCGATCGAGCGCGGCCGTGGGCCGGCGGCTCTGCTCGGCCAGCGGGTGCACGGGGAACTCCATCGGAATGCCGCCCGCGTCGCGAATGCCGGCCTTGGTGCGTTCGGCCAGCTCGATGTGATGGCGGTTGCACGGCGCGAGATCGCTGCCCGTCTGCGCGATGCCGATGACAGGGCGGCCCGACTGCAGTTCCTCGCGCGTCAACCCGTAGTTCATGAAGCGCTCGACATAGAGCGCGGTCATGTCGGCGTGCGCGGGATCGTCGAACCATTCCTGGCTGCGCAAGCGGCGAGGGATTTGTGACATGGCAGGCTGTCTCCTAAGGGGCCTTTCTCATTTTGCGTGCCGGATGGTACCGGTAACATCGCCTGGATGTTAGCACGGCTTTTTTGCATAGCGGAAGGGATTTCGTGCGCGCGTGGCGAAGGAGTGGGGCAGGGGGCCGGTACGAAGCCGCGCGCGTCGCGCGTTGGGATGCGCGCGGCCGTCGGCTCGTCAGGCGCTTTCCCGCGGGATGATCGTGTAGTCGATACGGATGCTTTTCGCGTCGGTCCGCTCGCCGCCGTCGCGCGCCTGGAGCGCCGCCAGCAATGCTTCGCCGGTGCGCAGCCCGATGCCGTACGCGTCGACCGACACGGTGGTGATGGTCGGGTGGCAGCATGTCGCCACTTCGAAGTTCCCGAAGCCGGCCACGGCGATGTCGGCGGGCACGGCGAGCCCGCGCCGGTGGCACTCCATGATCGCGCCGAATGCCGACATGTCGCTCACGCACATCACCGCGTCGGTATCCGGCCATTGCTCCAGCAGCGCTGCCATTGCGGGGCCGCCGTGGCTCATCGTGATCGGCGATTCGCCGAGCCGCACGACGCGCGGTTCGCCCAGACCCAGCGCCTTGATCTCCGCCTGGTAGCCCTTGAGTCGGTCCAGGCCGCGGCGATCCAGTTCGCTCGCGCCGACCAGAAAGCCGATGCGCCGATAGCCACGCTCGGCCAGGTGGCGCACCATCGCACGGGCGGCGCGCACGTTCGAGAAGCCGACGGCGGTGTCGATGGGGCGCGTGGGCAGGTCCCACATCTCGACCACCGGGATTGCCGAGCGCTCCAATACCTTGCGTGTCGCCTCGGTGTGCTGCGACCCCGTCAGCGCAATGCAGCGCGGCTGGTGTCGCAGCATCGACCGGACGAGCCGTTCTTCGCGTTCCAGGTCGTAGTCGGTGTCGCCGAGCAGCAACTGGAGGCCATGCGGCTCGAGCGCATCGGTCAGGCCGCGCACGGTGTCCGAGAAGTTGGAACTCGACAGCGACGGCACCAGCACCGCGACGAATTCCGATCGCCCCGACGACAGCGCACCGGCGGCAGCATCCGCCACGTAGCCGAGCTGCTCGATGGCCTCGCAAACCCGTGCGCGCGTCTCGGCGGCCACGCTGTGGCCAGCGAGCACGCGCGACACCGTCATCTTCGATACGCCGGCGAGGCGCGCTACGTCGGACATGCGGGGCGGCCCGGCGGGCCGGACGGCGGTGGGACTGGGCATCGGAATCGCGATCGGGAGAAAGCCGGAAAGGCTACATCATACCGGGGCGGCGTACCGTGCAGGCTGGCCGCGGCGTGCTCGTCGCGGTGAGGTCCGTACTAGGGAAACCACGCGTTCGGCGGCACTTGTACGCGCGTATCGCAGCGTGCTACCTTCAGTTTTGTTACCGGTATCAACTTGCCGATCGCTCCCGTCGCCTCGTCGGCTTTTTTTTGCCACCGGATGTTATCGGTAACATCGATGCGCAAGGCGCACGCGACGGTACGAAGAAGACCTACACAATCAGGAGACAGACCGATGCCATCCATTACGCAGGCCGCTGCCGCACCGGCCGCGGCCGACTCGTCCGAAGACGCCCTTTACCGCAAGGTCATGCGGCGCATCCTGCCGTTGCTGCTGCTCTGCTACGTCGTGGCTTACCTGGACCGCGTCAACGTGGGCTTCGCGAAGCTGCAGATGCTGGACGACCTGAACCTGAGCGACGGCGTCTATGCGCTCGGCGCCAGCATCTTCTTCTGGGGCTATTTCCTGTTCGAGATGCCCAGCAACCTGCTGCTGCACCGCTACGGCGCGCGCTTCTGGATCGCGCGGATCATGATCACGTGGGGCATCGTGTCGTCTTCGATGGCCTTCATCGTGCCGCTCGCGCAGTTCTTCCACGTGCAGACGACCACGATGTTCTACACGCTGCGCTTCCTGCTGGGGCTGTGCGAAGCGGGTTTTTTCCCGGGCGTCATCCTTTATATGAACTACTGGTTCCCGGCGCGCCGCCAGAGCGTGGCGATGTCGGGCTTCCTGGTCGCGATCCCGCTGAGCCTGACGCTCGGCAGCGTGGTGTCCGGCTGGCTGATGGAGCAGACGCACGGCCTGTCGGGCATGAGCGGCTGGCAATGGATGCTGCTGCTCGAAGGGCTGCCGTCGATCGTGGTGGCGTTCGTCGTGCTGGCCTGCCTCGGCGACGGCCCGCAGTCGGCGAAGTGGCTGTCCGCCGACGAAAAGGCGGTGCTGTCGCGCAACCTCGAATCCGAGGCCGCGCACAAGTCGCACAGCATCGGCGCCGCGCTGCGCAGCCCGCGCGTGTGGCTGCTCACCTTCATCCTGCTCACGTTCAATACCGGCTTCTACGGGCTGGCTTTCTGGCTGCCGTCGATCATCCGCGCGTCGGGCGTGCACAGCCCGCTGCACATCGGCGTGCTGACGGCCATTCCGTACCTGACGGCGATCTTCGCGATGGTGTGGAATGCGTCGCACTCGCGCAAGACCGGCGAACGCCGCCTGCATGCGGCCATTCCCGCGCTGATCGGCGGCGTCTTCCTGATCCTGAGCGCGGCGTTTGCGCAGAACGTGGCGCTGTCGATCGTATTCCTGACCATTGCCACGTGCGGCATTCTCGCGTTGATGCCGATCTACTGGACCTTCCCGGGGCAGATCCTGTCCGGCACGGCCGCGGCCGCCGGCATTGCGTTGATCAATTCGGTGGGCAACCTGTCCGGCTTCACGGGCTCGATGATCACCGGCGTCGCCAAGCAGATGACCGGCGACATCAACAACGGGACCTATGCGCTGGGCGCTTGTCTGCTGATCAGCTGCGTACTGATCGCGTCGATTCCGCGCGATATTCTGCGGCCGCCGGCGGGGCGGTAGGGCGTTCGCGCGACGTTACGTCCGGCCGGGGCTGCGATATCGTGCCGCCCCGGCGCCGGATGCGTCACGCGACGTGGATTGATCTCGTTTGAGTTCGTTCGACCATCACGGACGGAATGCCGGATGCCTCCAACCGGCGAGGCCTTGCACGCGACTCGGCTTTCTCGTGGGCGGCCGTCAACCTTCCAGTGCGAAGCGCACCTTGTCCCCGAGCGTGCGTAACCGCTCGACCGGTTCGTTCGAGAACACGAATCGGACGTACTGCTCGCCGTGTGCAACGCCCCATCCGGTCATGGCCGTCGCACACACGCCGTGGTTCAGCAACCGCTCCGACATCTGCGATCCGGTCAGGCCGAAATCGGACACGCGCAGCAGCATCGACCAGCCCCCCGCCGGCATGCCGAACGGGAGTCCCGACAGTTCGGCGGCGACGGTATCCCGCCGCCTCTCGAGTTCGCTCACGTAGCCAGGCAGATCGGATGTGGAATGCTCGAGCGCAACCGCCGCGGCCTCCTGAGCTATGCCGACCGGCACCACGACATTGGCGAGCGACACAGCCACAAGATCCGGAATCAGCCATTCCGGCGCGACGATCCAGCCGACTCGCCAGCCAATCATGCGCAGCTCCTTCGACGCGGCGCCCACCGTGACCGTACGCTCGGCCATGCCGGGCAGGCCGGCGGGATGGATGACCGTGCGTCCATCGAAGAGCAGCCGTTCCATCGCGCTGTCGAGGATCAGCAGCAGATCGTTCTGCACACACAAGCTCGCGATCAGTTGCCAGTCGGACGCATCGAAGAAGCCGCCCGACGGCATCGACGGAGACATCAGCAGCATGGCCCGCGTTTTCGGACCGATCGCTGCCCGTAGCGCGGCCCGGTCCAGCTTCCATTCGCCGCCCGGCGTGAAGGCGAACGGGACTTGCCGGGGCACACCGCCCGCAAGGCGGACGCGGTTCAGCAGACCCGCGTACGTCGGATCGGTGACGATGACTTCGTCGCCGGTCTCGACGGTGGCGAGCAGCGTATTCAGAATGCCGGAGAGTCCGCCGGCCGATACCACCACCTGGTCGGCCGTGAAGCGCTGCCCCGAAAGCGCCGATACGTGGGCGGCTGCGCTCGCGCGTAGCCGATCCTGGCCGACGAAGGGCAAATATGAATTGGCCGAGTCTCGCTGGATTGCGTCCCGGGTGAAGGCGAGCGCTTCCGAAGTGGGTGGGATGTCGGTATCGAGATTTTCGAGTCGCAAGAGGTCGACGTCGGCACGATCGGCGATCGAACCCATGCGATCGACGCCGATGCCGGCAATGTGCTGCAGACGCACAGGACGGTGGTGGCGCATCGAGCCTCCGATCTTGTTACAATTTAATAGATAATATATGCATGGTGGTCGGCATGAAGGTTGAAGTCAAGGACGATCGCTCGCTGGCCGATCGGATCGCTGCCGCATTGGCGGACCGCATCATCTCGGGCGTCATCGCGCCGGGGGAGTGGCTGCGTCAGGACCACATCGCGGCAGAGTTCGGCGCGAGCCATGTGCCGGTGCGCGAGGCGTTCAGACGGCTGGAAGCGCAGGGGTTGGCGGTGGTGGAACCGCGACGAGGCGTGCGGGCGGCGCCGCTCGAGCCGGCGGACGTGCTTGAGATGGCAAAGATGCGTGCCGCTTTCGAGGCGCTGGCGCTGCGCGAGGCGATGCCCGCTCTCGACGCACGTGCGCTGGAGGAACTCGATGCGATCCTCGATCAGGAGGCGACGGCGCGTGGCATAGCCGTGCTGGGTACGCTGAATCTGAGGTTTCATCGCGCATTGACCGCGCGGTGCGGGATGCCGCGGCTCGTCGCTGCGATTGGCGACATGCATCGGGCCAGCGCACGGCATTTGTATGCGACGTGGCAGCAACTGGACTGGCAGGATCGCTCGAACGACGAGCATCGGAACATCGTTCGGGCAATATGTGATGGGGATGTGGACGCAGCGTGTGCGGCTTTGTCCGCGCATATTCTGGCCGCGGGGGATGCGCTGGCTCGGGCGTTGTGTAGGCGGTAGGGAGGAAGGCGGAGCCGGGGGCGTCAAGCGGTCACAAAGCCGGTTTCGGGAATGGCTCGCGTCTTCTGCGGGACGGTTATAGCTAAACGCGTCGGGCGGCATGCGGCCAGTTTCGGCCTTTCACCACCTCCCGAGACCCCCGGCTCAAACGGCAGCTTTCCGGCCCATCAATTAGCTGCTATCCCTGCTCGTCCCACGACCCGAGATACGCTGTCACTGCGCGCACCGCCTCGCGACAAATCTCCGCTGACACGCGATTTTATTTTGCATAGCTATGCTTCATGCAGGCGAACGCGATTTCCAGGCTGATCGTTGCCACATCGGGTATGGAAGGCAGCGCCGGCGGTGCGCCCAGGCTCGCGGCCTTGGCACGAAATAGCGTTCCGAGCATCGATACCGGCTCTTGCCGAAGTAACCGGCGTGCCGAGGGCGGCGATCTACCCATTCTTCCCAGAGAAATATGCGCTGTTTGACGCAGCCCGCGCAGGATCGCTGGACGCCTTTGCATCTGAGCCAGTTATTCCTGCACCGAATCCGGCAAGTGCCGGTGAAGGTGACGATGCTGGAGAATGCCGGGCACTATCCGCTGGAACAACCTCGGTTGCAGCAGATGGTCACTGCCGTCCATGATTTCTGTGTCGAGCAGGCGCGCGAGCGCTTATGATCGAACTCCCCCCTTGCCACCGCGCATATCCGACGGCGTGAGCTCGAACCACTGGCGGCAAGCGCGCGATAACGCGGATTGCGCAGGAAACCCGAGCATCAACGAAATCTGACCGATTGTCAGCCGGGTATTTCGAAGGTAATGCACGGCAAGCTCCTTGCGGACGGCGTCCTTGAGGCTCTCGAAACTCGTGCCCTCTTCGGAAAGGCGGCGCTGCAGCGTTCTCGGATGCAGCGCAAGCAGTGTAGCGACACTGGACTTGTTTGAGCTCGACGTGCCAAGCGTCTGCCGTAGCACCTGGCGAACGCGATCCGACGTGCTTCCCCGGGCCGCACCAAAGTTGCGGAAAATGTAGTCTTCCGCGATCTGATGAAACGAGGCGTTCGCCCCCTGAACGTTGGCGGCAAACGTGTCGCGCGCAATATGCAACGTTGCGCCAGCCGGCTCTTCCAGGAGTCTCGCTCCGAAGAATCGCTCATACGTCGCGCGGTTGACAACGGGTTCGTGCGGTATCGATACGGCGAGCAGCGCGTATTTGTCTCCCGCAAAGAGCCGCAGGAAATTGTGCGCGTCCGCGAGGCAAAGGTCGCTGTTTTGCCGCGTGACGACGGAACCTGAGAGTCGAACCTCGACGGATACCGCAACCGTGTTCTTGACGATCGGGCTACGTTCGTCGACCGACACGACGATTCCTGGACTGTGCACGAACAGGTATCGAATCACGTCGCTCAGGGCATCCCTGATCGTGGGTGCGTTCCGCAGCACGATGCTCAACGGACCCAGCACGTCGATGCTCTGATGCGAAGACAAGCGCAGACCAAAATCGCCGCATCCCGTCACGTCGGCGCTGGCTTCCAGTAGATGCGTGGCAGAACGAAGCGATATCAACGTATCGTCCCGGTCCAGCGACGCCTCCGTCATGTGGTATCGGCGCAGCAGCGGCACGGGGTCGTGGCCCATGTCGCGCATGAGCGCCGGATAGCCGCGAAGGCCGCTTGCTCTAACTAACGGGTCCATGTCTCAAAATGTAAAGCAATAGTCTCGTGACGTCAAATAATCGCGGCGCGTAATGGCTAGAGTAAGGGTGTCGATCATAATCAAGAAGGAGACATCCGATGAAAACCGACTACGACGTCCTGATCATTGGAGCCGGCCTTTCCGGTATCGGGATGGCATGCCATCTCGCCAGGGAATGTCCGGGCAAGCGCGTTGGAATTCTCGAGCGACGCAGCGCAATCGGGGGTACGTGGGACCTGTTCCGCTACCCGGGTATTCGGTCCGACTCGGACATGTTCAGCTTCGGCTATCAATTCCGGCCGTGGCATGAATACAAGGTTCTCGCCGATGGGCCGTCGATCCGGCAATATGTTGCCGACACCGCGCGGGAGCATGGTGTCGATCGGCTCATCCGGTTCGGCGTCAGGATCGACGGTGCATCGTGGTCAACCGAGCAAAGCCGCTGGACGGTCAGCGCCCAGCAAGAAGGCACGGGCGAGACGTTGACCTTCACCTGCACGTACCTCATTCCCTGTACCGGCTATTACAACCACGACCAGGGTTATCTGCCCGATTTCCCCGGACAAGAGCGATTCAAGGGGCTGCGCATTCACCCGCAGCACTGGCCCGAGGATCTCGACTATCGCGGCAAGCGCGTCGTCGTGATCGGCAGCGGGGCAACTGCCGTTACGCTCGTGCCTGCGATGGCCGGCCGCGCCGCACACGTCACGATGCTGCAACGCTCGCCGAGCTACATCTTCTCGGTTCCGGCCTACGACAAGATATCCGCGGTTCTGGATCGTGTGTTGCCGACCCGGTGGGTGTACGGGCTGGCCCGCTGGCGCAATATCCGGCTGCAGCGTTTGATCTACAAGGCGGCCAAACGATGGCCGCGCCCGATCCGCTCCTGGCTGCTGTCCCACGTCGAGAAGCAGGTCGGCAGCGGCGTCGACATGAGTCACTTCACGCCGAAGTACAACCCGTGGGACGAACGGTTGTGCGCTGTTCCGGACGGCGACCTGTTCAAGGTCCTGCGCGACGGCAAAGCGGCTATCGTGACCGATCATATCGAGACGTTCACCGAAAGCGGGATCTTTCTGAAATCGGGCAAGACGCTCGAAGCGGACATCATCGTCACCGCGACGGGGCTGCAACTCCAGTCGCTTGGCGGCATGAATCTGCATGTCGACGGGCGAAAGGTCGAGGTCAGCAAGACGATGACGTACAAGGGTGTGCTGATGCAGGACGTTCCGAATTTCGCCTACCTTTTCGGCTATACCAATGCGCCATGGACACTCAAGATCGACATGGCGGCGAACTATGTCTGCCGTCTGTTGAAGCACATGGATACGGAGGGTTTCCAAATAGTGACCGCACATGCGCCGGACGGCGAGATGCTCGACGAATCGATCCTCGATTCGCTGCACTCCGGCTACGTCCAGCGCGGTCAAAACGTGCTGCCGCGCCAGGGGCGAACGTTGCCGTGGCGCGTCCTGCACAGCCTGGAGGCTGATCGTGAGATGCTGTTGAAGGATGGCATCGCCGACTCCACACTGGTATTCCGGCGCGCCTCGTCCGACGCGGACACGGCTGTCGCTGGTTTGGCCGATAAGCGGGCTGCGGCTGCGTGACCGGAGACGACCATGCTGAGTGTCGATTCCAGATTTTCGAGCCAGGGCGAGTTTTGCGCTGGAACACTCATGTTGCCGGACAGGAGCGAGAGACCGCCGGTCATCGTCATGGCGCATGGCTTCGGCGCGATTCGAGCGGCGGGGTTGCACGCGTTTGCGCGGCGCTTCGTCGGGCACGGGTACGCGGTATACCTGTTCGACTATCGCAATTTCGGCGACAGCGAAGGAATGCCCCGGCACTGGATCAGCCCGCGTCGGCACCTTGCCGACTGGGCCGCAGCCGTCGCGCATGTCCGGACGCTCTCCGGCATCGACCAGGAGCGCGTAGTACTGTGGGGCACGTCGTTTTCCGGCGGTCATGTGATCCGGACGGCCGCGAACGACCATCGGATTCATGCCGTGATCGCCCAGGTGCCGCATGTGAGTGGCATTGCAAGCATCCGGACTGTGCCAGTGCACGTCCTGATGCGATTGACCATGGCGGCGCTGCTCGACCACGGCGGCAGACTATTGGGGCGCCCGTATTACCGGCCGATCGTCGGGCGGCCGGGCGACGTCGCGGCCCTGACGAGCGCCGAATGCCAGGAAGGCTATGCCCGGCTGCTTCCCGCAGGAGCCAACTGGGAAAACAAGACGCTTTCACGGGTTTTCCTGGAAGTGCCGTTCTATAGCCCCATACGCTCAGCCCATCGAGTCATGGCGCCGACGCTGATCGTCACCGGTCGGCGCGATACGGTCACGCCGGCTTCGGCGGCGTGGCACGCGGCGATGCGCATCCCGCGATGCGAATTTCATCTACTGGATGGAAACCATTTCGAGCTTCACCTGGAAGACGAGGCCGTCTGTGTCCAGAGTATTGCGCTGCAACTTGGCTTTCTGGATAGGTACGTCGGCCTCGGGCCGTCAGTCCGGACCGCAGCCGGCCGGCAGTATCCGGAAGCGCAACGGGTAGCATGAAAATGCGCGGGGAGCGAATGATGATGACGATCGAAGCCGGCGCAAGGAGACTGAACGATGAGTAAAACGTTGATGATTTACGGCGCATACGGCTATACGGGGGAACTGGTCGTCCGTGAAGCAGTGCGCCAAGGCATGCGGCCAATCATTGCCGGTCGGGACGCGAAAAAACTCGAGCCGCTTGCGGATGCGTTCGGTCTGGAGACGAGGGCATTCGAGGTCGCGAAAGCGAAAGCGAACCTCGAAAACGTTGCCGTCGTACTGAATTGCGCCGGGCCGTTCTCGACGACGGCCGTGGCGTTCGTTGAAGCCTGTATCGCTTCGCATGTTCATTACGTGGACATCACGGGTGAAATTCCGGTTTTCCAGTTCTGCCATGCGCAGGATGCGCGCGCCGCCGATGCCGGCATCGTGCTCTGCCCTGGCGCGGGGTTCGACATCGTTCCCACCGATAGCCTTGCTGCGGCGCTGAAGGCACGGATGCCTGATGCGGCTCGGATCGACCTTGCCTTTTCGTTCGGGACGAAGCCGAGCATCGGAACGGCGAAAACCATTCTCGAGTCCGCCGCAAGCGGGGGGCTGATCCGACGAAATCACCGCCTCGTTTCCGTGCCCAATGCCTGGCGCATCAAACGTATTCCGTTTCCCGGCGGCACGCGTTGGGGGGTGTCGATTCCTTGGGGTGACGTGTTCACCGCCGGCGTATCGACAGGCGTACCGGACGGGCTCGTTTACTGCGCATTGCCACTCACGCTCGGGCTGACGATGCGACTCACCAACTTCACGCGTAGGCTTTTCGCTGTTCGCGCCGTTTCGCAGGCGCTGGACCGGCTCGCACGGCGGGTCTTTGCAGGTGGTCCGGACGCGGGCGCACGCGACGTCCAGCGAACGGAGTTCTGGGCGCAGGCGACCAACGTCCAGGGTAGGACCGCCACGATGACGATGTCGGCGCCCAACGTTTACGCGATGACGGCGGACACGGCGCTGGCGATTGCCAATCGTTGCCTGACCGCCTCGGGGCCAGGAGGTTATCGGACGCCGTCGATGCTGATGGGGAGCGCGTTCTTTCTCGAGCGACCAGGTTTCGACGTATCGTATCCAGACCAGTCGAACGCACGCCGGCAAGCATCCTGACGCCGAAGCTGCCGCCCACTATTCGCCGAATAGACCATGTCGGGTCGTAGTTCACGGAAGCGTACACGCGTGAATCCATGTGACACGCAACGGTTCGTAATCGCGGCAGGATCCCTCGTCTGCCTGGAACCGGTCGTTGGACGCGGAAAAACCGAGCGGCGGCTCCGGGTCGGCTACAGCCGAACACGTCCGACTGCAGCCGGCCAAGAGACGACACCCGGCCAAGTGAATCGGCCGCCCTAACGACGGAAAGCGTCCCCCTGGGAACGGAACGTGCCTTGCTGGCTGTTCGGCATTTGATTCGCCAGCAGGAATATCGATGATTTACGGAACCTTTCCACCTTGGCTGAATACGCTATCGGTCACATCCATTTCGATCGACGGCTCACGACACGCTGCGCCGCATCCCCCGCACCTGCAGCCAAATGGCGGATATCAGGAAATAAAGCGCACCCACTCCCGCGTAGCCCGCGATCTTCACGATCGCGGGCGGCATCGGCGCGTGGCTTTGGACAATGAAGAACAACCCGGCCAGCGCCGATTGCGCACCGCTCAGGATCATCACCCACTGTGCGCCGGCATGCTTCCAGCGCCGCACGGCGGTGCCGAGCTGCAGCGCGCCGGACAGAATCGCCCAGACGCCGAACACCGCAAGTACCGCAGGCAGGCCCGCATTCAACGCCGGAAATACCGCCACTGCCGTGACGGCACTGATCGCGACGTTGATCGCCTGCGTACGGTTTGCCGCCATCCCGCCGCTGCGGGACAGGTCGACGAAATTGGCGAGCGCATCCCAGGCCGGATAAACGACCAGCAGGACCGCCGCGCCGGCCGCGCTCTGCCGGCCGACGGAAAACGCCAGCGCGACCCAGATCAGCGAGAATATCGCCCTGGAAAAGTAGTACCGTTTCAGCCATCGTTCGTCGGCAGGGGCGTGGAATTCGGGGTAGCGATAAACCATTTGCACTCCTTTTTAAATCGAATCGTCGTTCCGGCCGGTGCGCAGGGTGTCCGTCATGCGGATGCGGCGCCGACCGAATCTCCAGTGCGCCGAGTATCGCAATCGTCCGGGCCTCCGGCTATCGGTCGGATGTCCGATGGCGAATTCCGTCGGCTGTCTGCACCGATGCGGGCGAACCTCGCGCCGGCGTGGCCGCGGTGAGCCGCCACGCGCATGCTCATGCACGACGCGACGCCGTCGCGTATGATCGTTTTCCCGTCCTCGCGAATGTCTGCGCCCACCCGATGTCCGACGCCGAAGCCCGTCACGCCCCGCTGCGCATATTCGACGCCGTACGCGCGCTGGCCTTCATCGGCGATCTCAGCATGGGGCAACCGACCGACCATTCGCCGCGCACCGGCTGGCTGGCGTCACGGCTCGCGCATGCGGCACGATTCGATGCAGCGGTGTGCGACACGGCGCGCGAGGTGGCGCTGTTGCGCTGGTCGGGCTGCACGGCGAACGCGGCGGGTTTCGCGCAGGTATTCGGCGACGACGTCGCGATCCGCGCCGCGATGCTCGAGAGCCGGGCCGGCATGGCCGAAGCGATCGGCGGCGCGGGCGTTGCGATGATCCCGCTCGCGCAGATTCATTGCGAAGTCTCGGGCGAGGTTGCACGAATACTCGGTCTGTCCAACGCGACGGAAACCGCGCTGCGGCATATTTTCGAAAGCTGGGACGGCAACGGGCTGCCCGCTCGGCGCGCGCGGGAACAGGTGCCGGCCGCCGTGTCGATCGTCGCGCTTGCGGGCGATCTCGACGTGTTCAGCCGCACGTACGGCATCGAGCGGGCCCTCGAATTGATCGGGCAACGCGCGGGGGCACGCTATCCGGCCGTGCTCGTCGAGACGGCTGCGCGCGACGCAACGTGCTGGCTGGCGGCGCTCGAGAACATGACGTCCGCCGAACTGGACGCCGCATTGGCCACGCCGGACATGCAGGGCGCGACGTCCGCCGAATTGATCGCCGACGTCATCGATCTGAAACTGCCGTGGATGACGGGTTTTTCGCGTTCGGTCGCCGCGACGGCGGCCGCCTGTTACGGCCGTCTCTCGTCGGACGAGGCAGCGCGCGAACGCGTGTACCGCGCCGGACTGATTCACGGCATCGGCAGGGCGGCGGTGCCGAACGACGTGTGGAATCTGCCGACGCGGCTGCCTGCGAGCGCATGGGAGAAGGTTCGGCTCGTGCCGTACTGGACCGAACGCGCCGGCAGGCAGACCGGCGCGCTGGGCGAAGCCGCGGTGCTTGCGTCGTATGCCTACGAACGGCAGGACGGCTCGGGCTATTTTCGCGGCGTGCGCGACGCGGCATTGACGCTGGAAGCGCGCGTGCTCGCGGCGTCGCTGGCGTGGGTCGCGTTGCGCTCGGCGCGTCCGTGGCGCGCGGCGCTGAGCGATGCGGCAGCCGCCGGCCAGTTGCAGGAAGAAGCGGCGCGCGGCCGGCTATGCGGCGAAGTGGTAGCCACGCTCGTGACGAATGGCGCGCCCGCGCTCCGGCGCACCGTCACGCGCTCGTCGCTCGCTGGCCCGCGCCTGTCCGCGCGGGAAATCGACGTCCTGCGGGCGATTTCCCGAGGCGCGAGCAACAAGCAGGTCGCGCAGGCGCTCGCGATGAGTCCGAGCACGGTGCGAACCCATGTCGAAAAGGCGTTTCGCAAGCTCGAGTGTTCGACACGCGCTGCGGCGACCCTCAAGGCGTCGACGTTGGGGCTGCTCTGATGCGATCCGCGTTCGTGTATGCACTGCGGACGACCCGGTCTGCACAGCCTTTGAAGCGTTGCCGGCCCGGTGGTCCGCGCTGTCCTTGCAGCGGCACATCGCCACGACGATCGGTTCGCTATATGGACCGACCGGTTCCGCTGTCAAGGCGCGCAGTCGGGTGGGTACGGTAATCGCCGTCCTCGCAGACGGCCCGGATTCATCCGATCACTCGAGCCCGCCCTGACACAGATACTTGATCGACAGATAATCGTCGAGCCCATAACGCGATCCTTCGCGACCATAGCCCGATTCCTTCACGCCGCCGAACGGCGCCGCCTCGCTCGCGAGCGCGCCTTCGTTGATCCCGACGATGCCAGTCTCCAGCCGCGCCGACACGCGCGCGATGCGCCGCACGTCCTGCGTGTAGAAATACGCGGCGAGCCCGAACGGCGTGTCGTTCGCGGCGTCGACGGCTTCTTCCTCGGAGTCGAAGCGAAACAGCGCGGCGACCGGGCCGAAGGTTTCCTCGCAGGTCAGCTGCATGTCGCGAGTGGCGTCGGCGAGCACCGTCGGCGCGTAATAGTTCGGCCCGAGTTCGCTCAGGCGCTTGCCGCCCGTCAGCACGCGTGCGCCGCGCTCGACGGCGTCGCCGACGTGACGCGCGATCTTGTCGACCGCACGCGCGTTGATCATCGGGCCGATCTGCGCGGCCGGGTCGGTCGCCGGCGCGACCTTCAGCGCGGCGACGCGCGCGGCGAGCTTCGCGGCGAACGCGTCGTAGACGCCGGCCTGCACGTACACGCGATTCGGCGACACGCACGTCTGCCCGCCGTTGCGGAACTTGGCGGCCATCAGCCCGTCGACCGCGGCATCGAGCTCGGCGTCGTCGAACACGATGAACGGCGCATTGCCGCCGAGTTCGAGCGACAGCTTCTTCAACGTCGCCGCCGATTCGCGCGCGAGCAGCTTGCCGACGGGCGTCGAGCCGGTGAACGTGATCTTGCGCACGCGGCCGTCGGCAAGCCAGTCGGCCGCGGCTTCCACGCCGCGTTCGCGCGACGCGGTAATCAGGTTCAGCACGCCGGCCGGCACGCCGGCTTCCTGCGCGAGAAACGCGAGCGCGAGCGCGGTCAGCGGCGTGTCCTCCGCCGGCTTCGCGACGACCGTGCAGCCGGCCGCGAGCGCGGGCGCGATCTTGCGCGCAATCATCGCGAGCGGGAAATTCCACGGCGTGATCGCGGCGACGATGCCGATCGGCTCCTTCACCGCGCTCAGCCGCTTGCCGCGCTGCTGCTGCGGGATCAGGTCGCCGTACGTGCGCGTCGCTTCCTCCGCGAACCACAGCACGTACGACGCGCCGTACGCGACTTCGCCGCGCGCTTCGGCAAGCGGCTTGCCTTGCTCGCGCGAGATCAGCTTCGCCAGATCGTCGGTGTGCGCGACGATCGCCGCATGCCATGCACGCAGGATCGCGGCGCGTTCGCGCGCGGGCGTCGCGCGCCACGCGGGCAGCGCGCGTGCCGCGGCGTCGGTCGCCGCGCGGGCGTCGGCGGCGCCGCTGTCGGGTGCGTGGGCAATGGTCTCCAGCGTGGCCGGATCGGTGACGGCGAAGCGGCGGCCGTCGAGCGCATCGCGCCAGGCGCCGTCGATCAGGTTGGCGGTGCGAACGAGTTCGGTTCGGGACAGCGTAAGCGGCATGACAGTTCCTTGAATGAAGCGATTCGGCGACGCTGGCGGCGCGCGGCGGGCGCGACCCCGCCCACGCGGACAGCCGGCTGCCGCGTGACGGAGCGACGCACGCCGGTTGTCAGTGACGTTCGCCGAACAGCGATTCGAGCGGGTAGTGCCGTTTGACGAACGGCGACTTGATGATCACGTAACTGAAATACTTCTCGATGCCGATGTTCTGCTCGAGCAGCCCTTCGACGATCGTCTGGTAATGGCTCACGCTGCGCGTGATGAACTTCAGCAGATAGTCGTAGCCGCCGCTCGCGAGGTGGCATTCGACGATCTCGTCGACGTTGCGGATCGCCGCGACGAAGCGGTCGAAATCCTCGCGCCGATGGTCGGCCAGCGTGACCTCGGTAAACACGACCTGCACGTCGCCGAGTTTCTCGAGCTGGATGTGCGCGCCGTAGCCGCCGATGTAGCCGGCCTTCTCGAGCCGCTTCACGCGGATCAGGCATGGACTGGGCGACAGCCCGACCGCATCGGCCAACTCGACGTTGGTCATGCGGCCGCGCTTCTGCAACTGGGAGAGGATTCGCAGGTCGATGCGATCCAGCTTGCTGTCCGTCATGTTCACGTGAAAGGGCAAAAATGGAATGTCCGGTTACTTTAGAGTCGAACGATGGCGGCCACAAGCCCGGCTTTCCCTTGGCCTGTCAGGCCGGCTGCGCGTGCGCGGCGTCGAGCGCGCGCTGCACGCCCGCGTCGGCCAGCACGTCGTCGAGCGTCTTGCGCACGCGTTCGAACAGCAGGTCGAACTCGCCCGCGGTGAAGCTCAGTGCCGGCGCGAAGCCGAGCACGCCGTCGCCGAACGCGCGAAACACCACGCCGTTCGCGTACGCGGCGGCCGCGATCTTGTCCGGCACGTTCAGCGCCGCGTCGAAGCGCGTCTTGCGGGCCTTGTCGGTCACGAGTTCGAGTGCGCCGAGCAGGCCGACCGAGCGTGCGTCGCCGACGAGCGGATGCGCGCGCAGCGCGTCGAGCCCCGCGGCGAAGCGCGGCGCCATCGCCTGGCCGTTCGCGAGCAGCCCGCCTTCGTGATAGAGCTTCAGCACCTCGAGGCCGATCGCCGCGCTGACCGGGTGCGCGGAATACGTATGGCCGTGGCCGACCACGGGCGAATCGGCGCGCTCGCCCGCGATCCCTTCGTAGATTTCGTCGGACATCAGCACCGCGCCCATCGGCGCATAGCCGGCGGTCAGGCCCTTCGCGACGGTCATCAGGTCCGGGTCGACCTGTTCGGCCTCGCATGCGAACAGCGGGCCCGTGCGGCCGAAGCCGGTGATCACCTCGTCGGCGACGAACAGGATGCCGAGGCGCCGGCACGCGTCGCGCATCGCCTTCAGCCAGCCGGCCGGCGGCACGATCACGCCGCCGGAACCCTGCACCGGTTCGCAGAAGAATGCGGCGACGTTGTCCGCGCCGAGTTCGGCGACCTTCGCTTCGAGCGCGGCGACCGACGTGGCGATCAGCGCCTGCGGATCGTCGCCGAGCGGATGGCGGTATGGGTACGGCGACGGAATATGGTGCTGGTCCGCGCGCGGCAGGTCGAAGTGACGGTGGAACGCCGGCAGCGCGGTGAGGCCGGCGCCGATCGACGACGAGCCGTGATAGCCGCGCTCCAGCGCGATCATCTGCTTCTTCGACGGTCGGCCGGTCGCGTTGAAATAATGCGTGATGAAACGCACCGCCGAGTCGATCGCGTCCGAGCCGCCGAGCGTGAAGTACACGCGGTTCAGCGACGGCGGCGCGAGCGCGGCGAGCCGTTCGGCGAGTTCGATCGCCGGCTGCGAGCCGAAATGGAAATAACCGGTCGCGTAGGGCAGCTTCGCCATCTGGTCGGCGGCGGCTTTCACGATGCTGTCGCGGCCGTAGCCGACGTTCACGCACCACAGGCCCGAGAACGCGTCGAGCAGCGTGTGGCCCGCGGCGTCGCGCAGGAACACGCCGTCCGCGGATTCCAGCACGGTGACGCCGCGCGCCTCGTGCGCACGGTAGTTGACGACGGGATGGATCAGGTGTTGACGATCGGCTTCGATCAGCGCGGCTTGGTTCATGGGAAGGCAGGACTCTCGTCAGGTGTCAGCGGTGAGTTCATGCTACCGGGCGAGAAATCCGACCGTGTCTTCAATTTGCGGCCCGAAACGTATGCGCGCGGCGTTTGTGCGGGGCGCTTCGGCATTTTCTGCTGCGCGCCCGACAGGGCCGGGCGTGCCCGTCAGTAGCCGCGCGCGCGATCGACGACGCCGATCATCGGCTGGCCCGCGCGATGGCGAGCGAGGTTCGCGAGCACGGCGTCGACCGCGGTGTCGGGCCGCGTCGCGCTGGCGATGTGCGGCGTGATGCGAATGCGCGGATGCGTCCAGAACGGATGGCCGGCCGGCAGCGGTTCGGGATCCGTCACGTCGAGGATCGCGCTGTCGACGCGGCCGCTCGCGAGCGCCGCGAGCAGTGCGGCTTCATCGAGTTGCGGCCCGCGCCCGACCTGCACGAGCGACGCGCCGGCCGGCAGCGCGTCGAACACGCGCGCGCCGAGCAGCCCGCGCGTGCTGTCGGTGAGCGGCAGCAGGCAGATCAGGATGTCGGTTCGGGCGAGAAACGCATCGAGCGCCGCATCGCCTGCATAGCAGTCGACGCCGTCGAGCGTGCGCGGCGTGCGGCTCCAGCCGGCGCACGGGAAACCGAAGCGCCGCAGCGTGTCGAGCACAGCCTGGCCGAGCGTGCCGAGCCCGAGCACGCCGACGCGTCGCGACGCGGCCGCGCGCACGGGATGCTCGCGCCACACCTGGTCGCGCTGCTGGGCCGCATAGTCGAACAGGTCGCGATGGATCGTCAGTACGGCCTGCGTCACGTATTCGACCATCCCTTCGACGATACCTGGTTCGATCATCCGCACGACGGGGATGTGCGGCGGCACGCGCGACAGGTCGAACTGGTCGATGCCGGCGCCGACCGAGAACACGACTTCGAGATTCGGCAGCAGCGCGACCGGATCGTCCGGCGGCTGCCATGCGGCGAGATAGCGGACGGCTTCGGCGTCGCCGAGGTCCGGCCAGATCCGGAACGGCAGGTCCGGCGCCTGTTGCGCGAAGCGCGCCGCCCACTGCGCGCCGCGCACCGGGTCGGCCTTGTAGAGAAAGCTCATCGTGCGCTCCGCTCAGCCGAGCGCCTGGTTCACGATCGCGAACGCGCGCAGCGCCGGGTTGCGTTCGGGCGTCGCGCCGCGCGCCATCGCGACGACGGTGTCGACGCGCGGCAGCCCGAGCCCCTGCAGCCAGTCGGACAGCCCGCTGTCGCCCGGTACGTCGAGCCGCACGAACATGCCCTCGTGCAGCGCGAGCCAGTGGCTGATCAGCGCTTGCGCGCGCAGCGCATCCGGCGCGATCACCGGGCCGATCACGTGGCCGCGGCCGAACCGGCGGAACAGCGCGAAGCCGAGCAGCTCGCCGTCGCGATCGAGCGCGATCCCGTTCGCGACGTCGAGCAGCGCCTCGATCACCGCGCCGCGTTCGTAGCCGGCCGCGCGCGACGCGAGCGCGGCGAGGCGCGGCCCGTCGTTGGTGCCGAGCGGGCGCAGGCGCTCGCCGGGCGGCAGCGAGATCAGCGGAGGCTGGAAGGCCGCGCCCTGATGCTGATCGATCGTATCGATCGCGTCGAAGCCGAATTTCGCGTACAGCGGCTCGCCCGCCGGTGTTGCATGCAGAAAAATGGTCCGCGTGCCGAGGCTGTCGACGACGCGGGTCATCAGCTCGCGCCCGATGCCGCAGCCCTGGCGTTCGGGCGACACGATGACCATGCCGAGCGACGCGTGCGATTCGCCGAAGCGCCAGCCGAGCGCGGTACCGACGACGCCGGTTTCGTCTTCGGCGACGAAGCCGCTGCCGAGCTGGAACGCGAAGCGCCAGTCGTCGAGCCGGTGCGGCCACTTGACCGCCTCCGACAGTCGATGGGCGGCAGGCAGGTCGGATTCGGCGAACGGGCGATAGATGAGCGTGCGGGAAGGATTGAGGTCGGACACGCCGGACTCCGGATGGGTGGGAACGATCCGTTCACTCTGCCAGCGCGGTGGCGGCACGGATAGGACGATTCGCCTGTTTTCCGGCGGCGGCGGGCGTGCCCGCGAGATCGATGCAAACCGGCGCGATCGGCGCGAACGAACGCGCGGATCGTGCCGGCGCGGCACGTCGATCCGGTCACATGTGCTGTGGAATGCCACTACGATGAAGCACGCCACAGCCGCAGCCGCCGCCTGCCGAAGCGCCGCACCGGCAGGCGAGCCCGCTGCGGTAACGAGGCGCCCCTCGGCCGGCCCCGCCGCGCCCGATCGCGCCGCAGATCGTGCTGCATGTGGCGGGCAACACGCGGCGATTCTGCGTTTTGAGCGGCGCGGAACGACGCGCGAACGACTTTTTGCCCTGATTCAATTTCGTTGAACCCAGCCATCCCCGGCCCTGCCGGGGCTTCACACCGACAGGACGTCACCATGATCCAGTTTGAACCGAAGTACATCACCTTCGACTGCTACGGCACGCTGACCCATTTCCGGATGGCCGAGACGGCGCGCGAAATCTATGCGGACCGGCTGTCGCCGGCCGCGATGGAGGCATTCGTGCGCGCGTTCGCCGCCTATCGGCTCGACGAGGTGCTCGGCGCGTGGAAGCCGTACCGCGACGTCGTGGTCAACGCGGTCCGCCGCACCTGCGCGCGGCTCGGCGTGAAGTTCGACGAAGCCGAGGCCGAGCGCTTCTATCATGCGGTGCCGACCTGGGGCCCGCACCCGGACGTGCCGGCCGGGTTGTCGCGGCTGGCGTCGAAGTACAAGCTGGTGATCCTGTCGAACGCGATGGACGACCAGATCATGAGCAACGTCGACAAGCTCGGCGCGCCGTTCCACGCCGTGTTCACCGCGCAGCAGGCGCAATCGTACAAGCCGCGGATGCAGGGCTTCGAATACATGTTCGACAAGCTGGGCTGCAAGCCGGAGGACGTGCTGCACGTGTCGTCGAGCCTGCGCTACGACCTGATGACGGCCGAGGATCTCGGCATCAAGCACAAGGCGTTCGTGAACCGCGGCCACGAGCCGGGCACGCCGTTCTACAACTATTACGAAGTGTCGGACATCGGCCAGCTCGCGACGCAGCTCGGGCTGTAAGCGACGCGTTTCTCCGGCGCCGCGCCGCGCACACCTGCCGCCGCCTGTCGCGATCCCGGGGGAAATCCCGCGCAGGCGGCAGGCTGCCGGCGTCGCCACGTCGCGCAAGCCTGCGCGCATTCGCGCCGCGCGTTCGGCATGAGCGCGTCGAGGCCGGCGAACAATCCTCTGAACTTTCACGCGCGTCGGCATGCGGCCGGCACACGCCGGCGGTCCCCGGCGCACGCAGCAATTCATGCTGCGCAGGCTACCCAAAACGGTCGATTCGTATCGTGAGGGCGCCTCGAATCGGGACAACCGGCATTTTGGCGATGCTTAAATGAATTGCATGTGAACGACGTCGTACCCGCCACCAGCAAGCGGGCACGGCGGGATTGAACAACCACGCTGGACCCTTGGACCCACTTTCCACAGTCAGGAGCAGTTCGGATGAGCGACGATATCGACAATGGCGGCAAGGGCGGCTTCACGCGCCGCGACATGATGAAGGTCATGGCGGCGGGCGGCATGATGGCTGCCGGTGCCGGCGGACTGCTGACGACCCCCGACTCGGCATTCGCCGCGCCCGCGCCGAAGCGCGGCGGCAAGATCCGGGTCGCGAACGAATCCGGCTCGACGGCCGATACGCTCGACCCGGCCAAGGGTTCGACGGGCGCGGACTACACGCGCTTCTTCATGTTCTACAGCGGCCTCACACAGCTCGACGCGAGCCTGACGCCGCAGATGAACCTCGCCGAGTCGCTGCAGACGACCGATGCGAAGACCTGGATCATCAAGCTGCGCAAGGGCGTCACGTTCCACGACGGCAAGCCGGTCGGCCCGGCCGACGTGGTGTATTCGCTGATGCGCCACAAGAACCCGGCCACCGCGTCGAAGGTCAAGCCGCTCGCCGAGCAGTTCGCCGACGCGAAAGCGACCGGCCCCGACGAAGTCACGCTGACGCTCGCGAGCGCGAACGCCGATCTGCCGGTGATCCTCGCGACGCCGCAGCTCGTGATCGTCAAGGACGGCACGACCGACTTCTCGACCGGCATCGGTTGCGGCCCGTACAAGCTGAAATCGTTCAAGCCGGGCGTATCGACCGTCGGCGTGCGCAACGACAGCTACTTCAAGCCGGGCAGGCCGTATCTCGACGAGATCGAGCTGATCGGCATCAGCGATAGCGCCGCGCGCCTGAACGCGCTGCTGTCGGGCGACGTGCACCTGATCAACGCGATCGATCCGCGTTCGACGCAGCGGGTCTCGTCGACGCCGGGCTACGCGCTGAGGGAAACCAAGTCGGGCCTCTATACCGACCTGATCGCGCGCAGCGACAACCCGATCGTCGCGAATCCCGATTTCGTCGAAGGGATGAAGTACCTGTTCGATCGCGAGCAGATCCGCTCGGCGGTGTTCCGCGGCTACTCGGTGATCGGCAACGACCAGCCGATTCCGCCGGGCCATCGCTACTTCAACGCATCGCTGCCGCAGCGGCCGCACGACCCGGACAAGGCGAAATTCCTGTTCCAGAAAGCCGGTGCGCTCGGCGCCACGCTGCCGCCGCTCTATGCGACCTCCGACGCGAACGGGTCGATCGAAATGGCCGTGCTGCTGCAGCAGGCCGGCCAGAAGATCGGCCTGAACCTGCAGGTCAACCGCGCGTCGCCCGACGGCTACTGGTCGAACCACTGGATGAAGCACCCGCTCACCTTCGGCAACATCAACCCGCGCTCGAGCGCCGACGTGCTGTTCACGCAGTTCTTCAAGTCGGATGCGCCGTGGAACGAGTCGGGCTGGAAGAACGCGAAGTTCGACCAGTTGCTGCTCGCCGCGCGCTCGGAAACCGACGACGCGAAGCGCAAGCAGATGTACGGCGACATGCAGGCGATCGTGTCGCAGCAGGGTCGGGTCGGCATTCCGGCGTTCATCAGCTTCCTCGACGGGTACGACAAGCGGCTCGCGGGCCTCGGTTCGATCCCGACCGGCGGGATGATGGGCTTCATGTTCGCCGAGAACGTGTGGTGGAACGCATGACGTTGTCGCTGGCCGCCGTCGCGCGGCCGGTGCGGGCCACCGCGCCGGCCACGCGCGGTCTTTTCGGGAGTCCCGCTCGATGAACCGAATTCTCATCGGACTGATCGGCCGGCGCATCGCGGTCACCGCGCTGACGCTGCTGATCGTGTCCGCGATCATCTTCACGATCACGAACCTGCTGCCGGGCGATGCCGCGCAGGCCGCGCTCGGCCAGTCGGCGACGCCGGAGACGGTCGCCGCGCTGCGCCAGCAGTTCGGTCTCGACATGCCGGCGCACGTGCGTTACGTGCACTGGCTCGCCGGGCTGTTGCACGGCGATTTCGGCCGGTCGCTGTCCGGCGACATGCCGGTGTCGGAGCTGATCGGCGGGCGCCTGCCGAAGTCGCTCGCGCTCGCGGCGATCACGACCGCCGTATCGGTGCCGATCGCGCTGCTGCTGGGGATCCTCGCGGCGGTCAAGCGCGAGTCGGCGATCGACCGCGTGATCAGCCTCGGCACGCTGTCGCTCGTCGCGACGCCGGAATTCCTGATCGCGACGGTCGCCGTGCTCGTGTTCGCGGTGAAGCTGCGCTGGCTGTCCGCGCTGTCGTACGGCGGCCCGATCGACAGCCTGCACGATTTCCTGCGTGCGTATGCGATGCCGGTGCTGACGCTGTGCGCGGTCGTGATCGCGCAGATGGCGCGCATGACGCGCGCCGCGGTGATCGAGCAGTTGAGCGCGTCGTATGTCGAGATGGCCGTGCTCAAGGGCGCGAGCCCCGCGCGCGTCGTGCTGCGCCACGCGCTGCCGAACGCGATCGGCCCGATCGCCAACGCGATCGCGTTGAGCCTGTCGTATCTGCTCGGCGGCGTGATCGTCGTCGAGACGATCTTCAACTATCCGGGCCTCGCGAGCCTGATGGTCGACGCCGTCAGCAACCGCGATTTCCCGTTGGTCCAGGCGTGCACGCTGATCTTCTGCGTCGCTTACCTGACGCTCGTGCTGTTCGCCGACCTGTGCTCGATCGTGTCGAACCCGCGACTGCGGACCTGAGCGTCCCCGTCCACCTTCCGAGATGCCGCCCATGCACCCGACCGAACCCGTTCATCGCAGCAGCGCGCTGCCGCCGTCAGGCGAGCCGCGCTCGCCGTGGGGAGGCGCGACGCCGCCCGCGGCGCCGTCCCCCGACCAGCCGCGCAAGCGCCGCGGCGCACGCATCGGACTGACCGCCGGCGGCCGCGTCGGCCTGTCGATGGCCGGCCTGATGCTGTTCGTCGCGGTGTTCGCGCCGCTGCTCGCGCCGCACGACGTCGGCGCGATCGTCACGCCGGACGTGTTCGCGCCGTTCAGCGCGAAGCTGCCGTTCGGCTCCGACTTCCTCGGCCGCGACATGCTGAGCCGCATCCTGTACGGCACGCGGCTGACCGTGCTGCTCGCGCTGGCCGCGGTGCTGCTCGCCGCGGTGACCGGCACGACGCTCGGGCTGCTCGCGACCGTGTCGGGCCGCGCGGTCGACGAGACGATGAGCCGGCTGCTCGACGCGCTCACGTCGATTCCGTCGAAGATGTTCGCGCTGATGTTCGTCGCCGCGTTCGGCTCGTCGCTGCCGCTGCTGGTCCTCACCGCGGCGGTCAGCTACATGCCGGGCTCGTACCGGATCGCGCGCGCGCTGGCCGTCAACATCAGCACGCTCGAATTCGTGCAGGTGGCCAGGGCGCGCGGCGAAAGCGCGCTGTACATCGCGTGCGTCGAGATGCTGCCGAACATGATCCACCCGATGCTGGCGGACACCGGGCTGCGCTTCACGTTCGTCGTGCTGCTGCTGAGCGGCCTGAGCTTTCTCGGGCTCGGCGTGCAGCCGCCGTATGCGGACCTCGGCTCGCTCGTGCGCGAGAACATCGCGAGCCTCGGCGACGGCTCGGCCGTCGCGATCATGCCCGCGGTCGCGATCGCGATCCTGACGGTGGGCGTCAACCTGATGATCGACGGTCTGCCGCATCGCGGCCGCCGCAAGGGCGCGGCCGGCGCCGCCGGAGGACACTGATGCGACACGAATCGAATCCGCTCGTCGAGGTGCGCGGGCTGCGCGTGGTCGGCGGCCGGCCGGGCGGCGAGGAAACGACGATCGTCCACGGCGTCGACTTCGAGATCGGGCGCGGCGAGGTGCTCGCGCTGATCGGCGAATCGGGCTCCGGCAAGACGACGATCGCGCTGTCGCTGATGGGCCATGCGCGCGCCGGATGCCGGATCGCCGGCGGCACGGTGAAGCTCGACGGCACCGACGTATGTACGCTTTCGGCGCAAGCGCTGACCGCGCTGCGCGGCCGCAAGGTCGCGTATATCGCGCAGAGCGCGGCCGCCGCCTTCAATCCGTCGCGCACGATTCTCGACCAGGTGATCGAGAGCGCGCTGATCCACAAGACGATGACGAAGCGCGACGCGCAGGCGAAGGCGATCGAGCTGTTTCGCGCGCTCGCGCTGCCGGAGCCGGAGACGATCGGCAAGCGCTATCCGCACCAGGTATCGGGCGGCCAACTGCAGCGGCTGATGGCCGCGATGGCGCTGATCACCGATCCCGAGCTGGTGATCCTCGACGAGCCGACCACCGCGCTCGACGTGACCACGCAGATCGACGTGCTGCAGGCGTTCAAGAACGTGATCCGGCGCTACGGGATGAGTGCGGTGTACGTATCGCACGACCTGGCCGTGGTCGCGCAGATGGCCGACCGGATCGTCGTGCTGAGCGACGGCGTGATCCGCGAGGCGGGCGACACCGAACAGATCCTGCATGCGCCGACGCACCCGTACACGCAGAGCCTGATCGCGGCGGTCACGCCGAACGATGCCGAACGCGGCGCGCAGGCGCAAGCACCGGAGCCGGCCGCATCGGCGCCGCTGCTCGACGTGCGCGGCGCGATCGCGGGCTATGGCGGCCGCACCGCGAACGGCTGGCCCGCGAAGGTCATCCTGCATGAAGTCGACCTGCGCATCGGGCGCGGGCAGACGGTCGGCGTGATCGGCGAATCGGGCTCCGGCAAGACGACGCTCGCGAAGGTGATCGCGGGCCTCGTGCCGGCGACCGGCGGCGAGATCCTGCTCGACGGCGTGCCGCTCGCGCGCGATATCGGCAAGCGCACCAAGGAGCAGCATCGCCGCGTGCAGATCGTGTTCCAGAACGCCGATACCGCGCTCAACCCGGTGCATACCGTCGAGCGCACGCTCGCACGGCCGCTCGCGTTCTATCACGGGATCAAGGGCGCGCGTGCACGCCAGCGCGTCGCGGAGCTGCTCGAGCTCGTGCGGCTGCCGCCGGCGGTGGCCTCGCGGCGTACCGGCGAGCTGTCGGGCGGGCAGAAGCAGCGCGTGAACCTCGCGCGTGCGCTCGCGGCCGAGCCCGACCTGATCCTGTGCGACGAGGTCACGTCGGCGCTCGACACGGTGGTCGGCGCCGCGATCATCGAGCTGCTGCGCGACCTGCAGGCGAAGCTCGGCGTGTCGTACGTGTTCATCACGCACGACATCGCGAAGGTGCGCGCGATCAGCGACGACATCGTCGTGCTGTATGCGGGCCGCCGCGTGGAGACGGGCAGCCGCGACGCGCTGTGCGCGCCGCCTTATCACCCGTATTCGCACTTGCTGGTGTCGTCCGCGCCGGAGTTGCGTTCGGGCTGGCTCGACGATGCGGCCGAGCGTTGTCACCGGCCGCTGGTGCCGATCGGCGAGCGCGAGAACGAGGCGGAGCTGTGTCCGTTCCTGTCGCGCTGCGCGATGCGCGTGGACGGCGTGTGCAACCGGACGGCCCCGTCGCTGCGCACGCTCGGCAACGGCGCGCAGGTGCTGTGCCATCGCAGCGAGGAAGATCTCGCGCGTTTCCAGGCGGAGCCGGTTTCCGCCGGCGTCACGCCGGTGCAGCTGTAGTACGCACCGCGCGAACCGTTCATCGCGCGGTGCGGTGGACGGCCCGCCGCATAGTCTGCTGCGACGGTCGCGCAAAACGGCGATTTGTACGCGTGCCGCGCGCGAATACGCGGCAACTGCGGTTTTTGCCAGTGGTTAAATGATTCGCATTGAATGGTTGCCGTTCGTCGTTGCCGGCATGCACAAAGGATCCGATGAAACTGGAATCGTACTGGCTGGATACCCGCCCCGCGTTTCGCGCCGGCAGCGTCGGCCCCGTCGAAGGGCGCGCCGACGTGGCCGTGATCGGCGGCGGCTTCACCGGCTTGTCGGCGGCGCTCGCGCTCGCGCAGCGCGGCGTATCGGTGGTCGTGCTCGAAGCCGCGCAGGTCGCAGGTGAAGCGTCCGGCCGCAACGGCGGCCAGTGCAATACGGGCGTCGCGCAGGACTACGCGTCGCTCGCCGCGCGCATCGGCGCCGCGCAGGCGAAGCAGTTTTATCTCGCGTACGAAAGCGCGGTGAAGAGCGTCGAGGTGATCGTGACCGAACAGGCGATCGACTGCGATTTCCGGCGCGCCGGCAAGCTGAAGCTGGCTGCGAAGCCGCAGCATTTCGCGGGGCTCGAAAAAACCTTCAACGCGTTGCGGCGTGATGTCGATCCGGATATCGAACTGATCGAGCCGTCGCGGATCCGCGATGAAATCGCATCCGACGGTTTTTACGGTGGGCTCCTGCAGCGCAACGGCGCGCAGATGCACATGGGCAAGTTCGGCGTCGGGCTCGCGCAAGCGGCCGTGCGTGCCGGCGCACGCGTGTACGAGCATGCGGCCGTCACGCAGCTCGAGCGGCTCGACGGCGAGCGCCACCGGGTCGCCTGCACGCGCGGCACGCTCGTTGCCGACCGCGTGCTGATCGCGACCGGCGCGTCGCAGCACGGGCCGTTCGCGTGGTTCCGGCGGCGCATCGCGCCGGTCGGCAGCTTCATCGTCGTCACCGAGCCGCTGCCCGACGCGCAGTTGAACCGGCTGTTCCCGCATCGCCGTGCGTACGTGACGTCGCGCCAGATCGGCAACTACTTCCGCGTGACACCCGACAACCGGCTGCTGTTCGGCGGCCGCGCGCGTTTCGCGATGTCGAGCCCGCGCTCCGACGCGAAGAGCGGCGACGTCCTGCGCGCCGGCATGGCCGGCTATTTCCCCGAACTGGCCGGCGTGCGGCTCGACTACTGCTGGGGCGGCCTCGTCGACATCACCGCCGACCGGCTGCCGCGCGCGGGCCAGCACGACGGGCTCTATTACTCGATGGGCTACAGCGGCCACGGCGTGCAGATGTCGGTGCACATGGGCCGCGTGATGGCGGACGTGCTGTATGGCGCGGCCGCGTCGAACCCGTGGCGCGAACTCGACTGGCCGGCGATGCCCGGCCATTTCGGGCACGCGTGGTTCTTGCCGCTCGTCGGCGCGTATTACCGGATGCAGGATTTCCTGCATTGATGCGAGCGCCGGGAGAACTCGATATGACAGTGCAATTCGTTGGCTCGCCGCGTGTCGCGCGGCCCGTCTCGCCGGCGATCGGCGACGTGCTGCGCACGATCGACGTGTCGTTCGCGCAGCCGCTGAACCTCGATACGCTCGCGGCGGTGGCCGGGCTGAGCGTGTCGCGTTTCACCGCGCGCTTTCGCAGCGAAACCGGGCTGTCGCCGCACCGGTATCTGTGCCTCGTGCGGGTACGGCGGGCGCAGGACCTGTTGCGCGCCGGTCTCGCGCCGTCGGTCGTCGCGACCGATGTCGGCTTCTTCGATCAGAGCCATCTGTGCCGGCATTTCCGGCGCGTGCTCGGGATCACGCCGCGCGACTACGTGGTCGCCCGAACGGGCGGCGCCCCGGTGCGAGCGACGGCGACGCGCGTGCGCAACGAACGCCGCGATGCGTCGTATCACGCGGCTTGAGCACGGGCATGGACGACGTGCCCCGCTGAGGACGTCCGGCAGGCGCGCCGGCGAACGACGATTTCCGATATCGCGTGACAGCTTCCGAACGAATCCGTCACGCACCGCACAGGAGCAGAAATGACCGCAGTTTTCGTGTTGCATCGTGCCGACGGCGCACGTTCTTCCACCACGTTCCGCAAGCAGGCGTTCGGGGCGAGCGATCCGTTCGCGTCGCATCGCGAGATCGCGTGGGAAGGCCCCGACGCGATGGCCGCGGGGCGCATCGGCTTCGCGGGCGAACTGGACGTGGCGAATTTTCCGCACATCGAAACCCTCGTCGTCGTCCAGGGCGAACTGACGCTCGAAGCGGCCGGGGCCGCACCGCTCGTGGTCGGCCCGGGACAGGGCGCCGTCATCGGCGGCGGCACGGCGCTGCGCATCGCCGCGCAAGCGCCGGTGCTGCTGATGTTCTGCGCGGCAGCGTGCGCGCAACCGACGAAACGCGGCCTCTTTGCGCTGCGCGCCGACGCGGACTTCAAACCGTCCGCCACGCTGCCGGCCGAGGTATTGCTCGGTCCCGCGCCGCAATGCCGCAGCGACAACGTGTTCACCGACGACGGCGCCGGGTACTGCGCGGGCACATGGGATTCGACGCCGTATCACCGGATCGTCCGGCCGCATCGCGCGAACGAGTTCATGTTCCTGCTGGACGGTGGCGTCCGATTCGCGGCGCCCGACGGCAGCGTGCTGGCGCTCGGCGCCGGCGATGCGCTGTTCGTGCCGCGCGGCGCGGCGATCGGGTGGGAAAGCAGCGAGCGCGTGGCGAAGTTCTACGTGATGCAGAACGTCAAACCCTCCACCGAACGAGACTGAGCATGTCCCCTCCGCTGCGCCATATCGAAACCTTGTCCACGCCGCCGGCCGCGGCCGACGTCGTCGTGATCGGCGGCGGCATCATCGGCGTCTTCACCGCCTACTATCTGGCCCGCCGCGGCCTATCGGTCGCGCTCGTCGAGAAGGGGCGCATCGGCGCCGAACAATCGAGCCGCAACTGGGGCTGGTGCCGGCAGCAGAACCGCGACGCGCGCGAGTTGCCGATGGCGAGCAAGAGCATCGATCTGTGGGAACGATTCGCCGCCGAATCCGGCGAAGACACCGGCTTTCATCGCTGCGGGCTGCTGTATCTCAGCAACGACGAGGCCGAGCTGTCCCGCTGGGCCAGCTGGGGCGAATTCGCGAAGACCGCAGGCGTGACCACGTACATGCTCGACAGCAAGCAGGCGGCCGAGCGTGGACGGGCAACCGGGCGGCAATGGAAGGGCGGCGTGTTCTCGCCGACCGACGGCACGGCCGATCCGGGCAAGGCCGCGCCGGCCGTGGCCGCCGCGTTGATCAAGCTGGGCGGCAGTGTCCATCAGCACTGCGCGGCGCGCGGCATCGAGCTCGAAGGCGGCCGCGTCGCCGGCGTCGTCACCGAGGCCGGCGTCATCAAGACCCGAACGGCCGTGATGGCGGGCGGCGCATGGGCGTCGTCGTTCTGCCGCCAGCTCGGCATCCGGTTTCCGCAGGCCTCGATCCGTCAGTCGATCCTGAGCGTGTCGCCCGTCGAAACGCCGCTGCCGGATGCGATGTATACGTCCGGCGTGTCCGTGACGCGCCGCAGCGACGGCCGCTACGCGTTGGCGATCAGCGGCCGCGCGCGCGTGGACCTGACGCCGCAGTTCCTGCGCTTCGCGCCGCAATTCGTGCCGATGTTCGCGAAGCGCTGGCGCAACTTGCTGCCGGGCGGGCTCGAAGGCGTGCGCGGCGGCCATGAAACGTTGAAGCGCTGGCGCCTCGACGCGCCGACGCCGATGGAAGCGGTACGCATTCTCGATCCGAAGCCCGACATGCCGACCGTCGCCGAAACGTATCGCCGCGCGGCCGAACTGTTGCCCGAACTGCGCGACGCGAAGATCACGCACGCGTGGGCCGGGTACGTCGACAGCACGCCGGACGGCGTGCCGGGCATCGGCGAAGTGCCGGGCGTGCCGGGGCTGATCCTGGCGGCGGGTTTTTCGGGGCACGGCTTCGGGATCGGGCCGGGCGCCGGACACCTGATCGCCGATCTCGCGTCCGGTGCGCAACCGTTCGTCGACCCGACGCCGTACCGGCCCGGCCGGTTCAGCGAGTCCGCATGGGGCAAGGTCGCGGATTTCTAGTGCAAGGCCGTCACGCGGGCGACGCGCGCCGATCCGGATCGCATGCGCGGCCGGATCGGCGCGGCGAACGTCCGCCGGCCCGACAGTGCGGTGCAGTGCGATGCGGTAACTTGGGAGTTTCTGATGCGTTTCAGTTCCTATTGGCTCGATACGTCGGAGCCGTTCGCGAGCAACTCGCCGGCGTTGCATGACGGAAGTTGCGACGTGGTGGTGGTGGGCGGCGGGATCACGGGCTCGGCGGCCGCCCTGGCGCTGGCCAAAAAAGGCGCGCGCGTGATCGTCTGCGAGGCGGGCACCGTCGGGCAGGCGGCGTCGGGGCGCAACGGCGGCATGTGCAACAACGGCTTCGCTCAGGATTACGCATCGCTGTCGCAGCGCATCGGCACGGAACTGGCCAACCGGCTCTATCTCGCGTTCGACGCGGGCGTCGACACGGTCGAGCGGCTGGTCAGGGAGGAGTCGATCGATTGCGATTTCGTGCGCCGCGGCAAGCTCAAGCTCGCGGCGAAGCCCGAGCACTACGACAAGCTCGTGCGCAGCCAGGCGCTGCTCGCGGCGAGCGTGGACCCCGACACGCGCATGGTCACGAAGGCGGAGCTACGCGACGAGATCGGTTCGAACCGATATCACGGCGGGCTGCTGTTCGGCAAGAGCGCCGGGATGCATGTCGGCCGTTATGTGCGCGGCCTCGCGCGCGCCGCGCAAGCACGCGGCGCGCACATTCTCGAGCATGCGCCGGTGCTCGGCCTGAAGCGGCAAGCGGGCGGCGCTTACGCGGTACGTACGCCGCTCGGCGAGATCCGCGCGCGTCAGGTGTTGCTCGCGAGCGGCATTTCGCAGGTCGGGCCGTTCGGCTGGGTTCGCCGCAGGATCGTGCCGGTCGGCGCCTTCATCATCGTCACCGAGCCGTTGCCGAACGACCTGCTCGACCGCTTGCTGCCGACGCGCCGGATGGTCACCGACACGAAGAACTTCGTGAATTTCTTTCGCGTCACGCCCGACAACCGGATGCTGTTCGGCGGGCGCGCGCGTTTTGCCGCGTCGAATCCGCGCTCCGACGAAAAGAGCGGGGCGATCCTGCGGCAGCAGATGGCCGCCGTGTTTCCCGAGCTGGCCGACGTACGCATCGACTACTGCTGGGGCGGGATGGTCGACATGACGGCCAACCGGCTGCCGCGCGCGGGCGAGCGCGACGGCGTGTACTACTCGATGGGCTATAGCGGTCACGGCACGCACATGGCCACGCTGATGGGCACGCTGATGGCCGAGATCATGGACGGACGCGCCGACCTCAACCCGTGGAAAGGTTTCGACTGGCCCGCGATTCCGGGCCACTTCGGCAAACCCTGGTTCCTGCCGTTCGTCGGCGCCTGGTATCGACTCAAGGACACCTTGCAATGAATTCACCTGTTGTTCGCCTGATGCAAGCCGGCCGGCTCGATCGCTTTTTCATCGACGGCGACTGGGTCATGCCGCACGGCTGCGACCGGTTCGCGGTCGTCAGTCCGTCCACCGAAGACACGCTGTGCGAGATCCCGCTCGGCAACGCGCGCGACGCCGACCGCGCGGTGCAGGCCGCGCGCCAAGCGTTCGAACGCTGGTCCGCGACGTCGCCGCATGAACGCGCGGCGCTGCTCGACCGCGTGCATACGCTGATGCTGGAGCGCGCCGAGCTGTTCGCGACCGCGCTCGCGCTGGAGATGGGCGCGCCGATCGGCTATGCACGCGGCGCGCACGTGCCGCTCGCGGCCGAACATATCCGCGTCGCACGCGACAACCTCGCGCGCTACCCGTTCGTCGAGCGGCGCGGGACGACTGCGGTCGTGCGCGAGCCGATCGGCGTGTGCGCGCTGATCACGCCGTGGAATTGGCCGATCTATCAGATCACCGCGAAGGTCGGGCCGGCGCTCGCGGCCGGCTGCACGGTGGTGCTGAAGCCGAGCGAGCTGTCGCCGCTCAGCGCGCTGCTGTTCGCGGAAGTGCTCGCCGATGCGGGCGTGCCCGCGGGCGTATTCAATCTCGTGAGCGGCAGCGGCGAGACGGTGGGGGCCGCGCTTTCGTCGCACCCGGCGGTCGACATGGTGTCGATCACCGGATCGACGCGCGCGGGCGTGCTCGTCGCGCAGGCGGCCGCGCCGACCGTCAAGCGCGTCGCGCAGGAACTGGGCGGCAAGTCGCCGAACGTCGTGCTGCCGGATGCGGACCTGTCGCGCGCGATCCCGCCGGGCGTGGCTGCCGCGTTCCGGAACATGGGGCAATCGTGCAGCGCGCCGACCCGCATGATCGTGCCGCGCGACGCGCTCGGCGAGGTCGAGGCGTTGGCTGTCGCGGCGATGCAAACGCTCGTGGTCGGCGATCCGTTCGACGAGGCCACGACGCACGGGCCGCTGGCCAATCGCGCGCAGTTCGGGCGGGTTGCGCAGATGATCGACGTGGGCATCGACGAACGCGCGAAGCTGATCGCCGGCGGCCCGGGCCGGCCAGCGGGTTTCGACAAGGGCTTCTATGCGCGGCCGACGATTTTCTCCGACGTGCGCACCGACATGGCCATCGCGCAGCAGGAAATCTTCGGTCCGGTCCTCGCGATCCTGCCTTACGATACCGTCGACGAAGCGATCGCCATCGCGAACGACACGGTCTACGGGCTCGGCGCGCACGTGCAGGGCACCGACAAGGAACGCGTACGCGCGGTGGCCGCACGCATCCGGGCAGGGCAGGTGCATCTGAACTACCCCGCATGGGATCCTCAGGCGCCGTTCGGCGGGTACAAGCAGTCGGGCAACGGCCGCGAGTACGGAGTCGAAGGGATGGAGGAGTACATGGAGGTCAAGTCCGTCCTGGGCTTTTACGATTGATGCGGCTGCCGCGTGCGATGCGGCGGTCGCGATGTGAACCGGTTTGCTTTGCAAGGGTGCCGAGAGTGGAAAACGCCATCATCCCCGACGCGTCGCTGGACGCGCATCACGCGCACTGGGCGACACTGCGCCGCGACCTGCACGCGCATCCCGAGTTGCGATTCGAAGAACACCGGACGGCCGACGTCGTCGCCCGCGAGCTCGAGGCGCTCGGCTATGCGGTGTCGCGCGGGCTCGGCGGCACGGGCGTCGTCGCAAGCCTGCCCGGCGCGGATCCGCGCCGCGGCATCGTGCTGCGCGCCGATCTGGACGCATTGCCGATCCACGAAGCGAACGACTTCGCGCACGCGTCGTGCACGCACGGGATCATGCATGCGTGCGGCCATGACGGCCATACCGTGATGTTGCTCGGCGCCGCACGCGTACTGAAGGCGTTGCCGCAGTTGTCCGGCACCGTCCATTTCGTGTTTCAGCCGGGCGAAGAGGGCGGTGCGGGCGCGCGCAGGATGATCGACGACGGGCTGTTCGAGCAATACCCGACGGAAGCGGTATTCGGCATGCACAACTGGCCCGGTCTGCCGGCCGGGCATTTCGGGTTGCGCACCGGCCCGATCATGGCTGCGGGCTCGCGCTTCAGGATCACGGTGACGGGCAAGGGCGCGCATGCGGCGCAGCCGCATCTGGGCATCGATCCGGTGCCGCTCGCATGCTCGATGGTGCTGCAGTGCCAGACCATCGCCGCACGGCACAAGGACCCCGTCGATCCTGCGGTCATTTCCGTCTGCATGTTCCATGCGGGCACGACGGACAACGTGATTCCCGACACCGCCGAGCTGCGCGGCACGATCCGCACGCTGTCGTCGGCATTGCAGCAGAAGCTGCAGCGCGACGTGCGGCTCGCGTGCGAGGGGCTCGCGGCGGCCTATGGCGCGCAGGTCGACGTCGAGTTTTTCCAGTACTACCCGGCAACGGTCAACACGCCGGCCGAGACGGCGCTGTGCGAAACGGTGATTCGCGACACGTTCGGCGACGTGCGCGTCGACCGCGACGTGCCGCCGAACATGACGTCCGAAGACTTCGGCTTCATGCTGGAGGAGCGGCCGGGCGCTTACGTGCTGATCGGCAATGCACGGGACGGCGCGGCCTCTCCGGCGCTGCACCACCCGAAATACGACTTCAACGACGACATCATTCCGGCCGGCGTCCGCTATTGGGTCGCGCTGGCGCAGCATTACTTCGCGCGATCGCCGTGATGCGTCGGGGCGGCGTGGAAACCGGTGGACGTCTGGTCCGATCGGGCGCCGAGTCCGGGGCACGCGTGCTTCCGGATCGTCGTGCGCCCATGCCAGCCGGCGTGAACCGTGCAATCTATCGTCGCTTCGGTGTGATCGCCGCGTATTTTTTCCGACGTACCGTGCCGCACGACCACATTGTTCGAAAGGACTGCTTGATGAATCAGGAACCTGAAGTGAAGGAGCAAGGCGCGGCGTCCCCGCTTCGCTACCGCAGATTCACCGCGGCGGACATCCCCGCCGCCCATGCGCTTTCCACGGCGCTTCGGTGGCCGTTCAGGGCGGAAGACTGGCAGTTTTCCGCGGAAACGTCGACCGCGTTCGCGGCCGAGGAAAACGGCGTGGTCATCGGCACGGCGATGTGCTGGAAGTACGGTGCGGATCGCGCGGCGATCGGGCATGTGATCGTTTCCGACGCGCATCAGGGCCGCGGAATCGGCCGCAAACTGATGGAGACGCTCCTGGACGAACTGGGTCCGCGCATCACGTTTCTGCATGCGACGCCGGCCGGTCGGCCACTCTACGAGAAACTGGGGTTCACCGTGTGCGGATCGCTGGGCCAATATCAGGGCAACGTGGATCGGCCCGCCGCGGTTGCCGTGCCCGACGGCGAGCGGCTGCGTGCCGGTGCGCCGGCCGACTGGTCGCGCCTGGTCGAACTCGATGCGCGTGCGTCCGGTCTCGAGCGCGACGCGCTGTTGTCCGCGTTGCAGACGCGGGGCGAAAGCGTGGTGCTCGAACGCGACGGCGAGGTCGTCGGGTTTTCGGTGCTGCGGCGCTTCGGTCGCGGTTACGTGATCGGTCCGGTGGTCGCGCCGCGTTCGAGCGACGATGCGTGCGCGAAAGCGCTGATCGGCTATTGGCTGACGAAACGAGACGGCGAATTCGTGCGTATCGACGTGCCTTCCGGGACCGGTCTGCCGGCGTGGCTGAGCGAGCAGGGCTTGAAACAGGTGGATACCTGTTCGAAGATGGTTCGCAACGCATCGGCCGCGGCGCATGAGGGCGCGGCCGATCCGGCCTGGGGACTGTACGCGCTGGTCAGTCAGGCCATGTTGTAAACCCCGGCCGCGCACGGCGGCCGGTTCTCCCGGGGCGACTGCCCGCGCAGCCGCCCCGGCACGAAGGCGCGGCATCGCGCTCAGCGGACAAGCGCAGCCGCGAAGTCGCGATACGTCCGCAGCGGGCGGCCGAGGATCGTGGTCAGCCGCTCGACGTCACCGGCCTCCGGCACCATCCCGTCGCTGACGTAGCGCTCGGCCATCAGCCGCATTTCGTAGGCCATCCATTTCGGCATGAACTGCGCCAGATTGCGTTCGAACGGCGTGGGATCGTCGCCGCCATACGTAACCGGCCGACCGAGCGTGTCCGACCAGATCGACGCCAGTTGCGGGCCGGTCAGCGTGTCGGGCCCGACCAGGTTGAGGGTTTCGACCGGCAGCTTGCCCGGCGCATCGTTGCGGCGGATCAACTCGATCGCCGCGACTTCCGCGATATCGCGCACGTCGACCATCGCGACGCCCTTGCCGCCGATCGGCATCGGGTACACGCCGTGCCCGACGATCACGTCCTTGACCATCGATTCGTTGTCCATGAAATACGCGGGTCGCAGGATCGTCGCGCTGAACCCCATCTGCTCGATCATCCGCTCCGCGCCGGATTTCACCGCGAAGTGCGGCACGTTCACGAAGCGATCGGCATGGAGGACCGACAGATAGACGGCGCGCTCGATGCCCGCTTCGCGGGCCAGGTTCAGCGCAATCAGCGCCTGCGTGAATTCGTCGCCCGCCACGCCGTTGAGCAGGAACAGCGTGCGCACGCCGGAGAAAGCCGCCCGCAGCGCGTCGACGTCGAGCATGTCGCCCTGCGCGACGGTCACGGCCGCCGGAAAATCGGCCTTGGCCGGATCGCGCACCAGCACGCGCACGTCGGCGCCGCGATCGACGAGTTGACGGACGACCTGGCGGCCGACACGGCCGGTGGCGCCGGTAACGAGAATGGTCATGATGTTCACTCCTGAGGTAACGATGGGATGGACTGCCCACCCAAGTTATGTGATCCACCCATGATCCGGAAGATGTGATAAATAGACATGGCGTCTCACTGGTGGAACACATGGACCTGCTCGCTCTCGCCGATTTCAACCTCGTCGCCCGCCATGGCAGCTTTGGAGAGGCCGCGCGGGTCGCGGATCGTCCGAAGGCGACGCTGTCGCGCCGCGTGGCGGAACTGGAGAACAGTCTGTCGCTGCGCCTGTTCGAACGCGGGTCGCGCGGCGTGAAGCTCACACAGGAAGGGCGCGCGCTCTACGAGCGAACGGGCGCGCTGCTCGCGGAGCTTGCCGACAGCGCGTCGGCGATCGCATCGGGGAGCGAGCGGCCGCGCGGCCGGCTGAGGATCAGCGCGCCGATGCTGTTTTCCCAGTTCGCGATGGGGAAGCTGGTGGCGACGTTCGCGCTGAGATACCCGGACGTCCGGCTGGAGGTGACGACCGAAGATCGGCCCGTCGACATGATCGAGGAAGGGTACGACCTCGTGATCCGCGTGAATCCGGACCCGGACGAGAGCCTGATCGGGCGCGTGATCCTGCGCGACCGGCTGGTCGTCGTCGCGACGCCCGAACTGGCGCGGCCGAGCGGTGACGCACCTGCGCCGGCCGTGGTTCGCGGCGCGCACGACACGCGCGCCGTATGGGAGATCACGGGTCCGGCCGGGCTGGCGCGCATACCGGTCGACCCCGTGGCGCGGCTGTCGTCGCTGGTCATGGTGCGCGATACGGTCCGCCTCGGCTTGGGCGCCGCATGCCTGCCGATATCGCTCGTGAGCCGCGACCTGGCCGCCGGCGCGCTCGTCAGTTGGGGCGACGTGCCGGGGTCCGATATCGCCCTGTGGGCGCTGTATCCGTCGAGGCGATTATTGAGCGCGCGCGTGTCCGCGTTTCTCGATCACCTGAAGGACGCGTTTCCGTCGGGCGAACCGGAAGAGTTGGCGGCGTATATCGAACCCGGGCAGTGAAACGGCCGCGGTCGCGACAGCGATGTCCTGACGGGGATGCCGGCGCAATCGGCACGAGCGGTGCCGTCGTCCGTCCCGACTCGAACCGGGGCCTTCACGCCGGCTGCGCGACCGGCTCCGTCTGCGCGCAACACACGCGGTTCCTGCCTTCGCGCTTGGCGCGATAGAGCGCCATGTCCGCCTGATGCGTCAGCGCGTGCACGGAAGCATGCCGCGCGCGCCGACCGGTCGCACAGCCGATGCTGACCGTGAAATCCGGAACGGTCTCCGCAAACCCGTCGAGCCGGTTGCGTTCCACCTCGCGGCGAATCGCGTCGGCCACCTGCGCGGCGCCGTTTTCGTCGGTATCGGGCAACACCGCGACGAATTCCTCGCCGCCGTAGCGCGCGGCGAGGTCGCCGCGCCGTCGCGTATGCGTGCGGATGCATTCGGCGAGAAAGCGCAGCGCGGTGTCGCCCTGCGCGTGCCCGTGCCGGTCGTTGTACTGCTTGAAGTGATCGGCGTCGATGAACAGCACCGACAGGCTGCCGCCGCTGCCGCGCTGCAGCCGCGCCCATTCGTCGGCCAGCGCGGTATCGAGCGCGCGACGATTGCGCAGTCCGGTCAACGGATCGGTACGCGTGAGATCGGTCAGCAGCGTCTGCTTGCGGAAGTTGTCCCGCAATGCGAAGGCAAGCAGCCAGACCGCCGCGCAGAACGATGCGCCGATCACGGATGCCGACACGCCGACCGTCCACGACAGGCGCCGGACGCCGGCCAGCACGTCGCTCTCGGCCGGCGCGACGACCGCGATCAGCGGCGTGCCCGGTATCCGCTGATAGGTATACAACCGCACGATGCCGTCGATGCTCGAGCGCGCGGGATAGAAGCCCGATTCGCTGTTCACCATCCGCTTGAAGGATGTCGAGCGACGCAGGAGGTTCATCTGGCCATCGTTCAACGACGGGTTTCTCGCGAGGATCGTGCCGTCCGCGCGCACGATCGCGCTGACCCCGTTCGGCCCGACGTCGAGGCGGGACAGCAACTGCTCGAAGTAAGCGAGATCGACGGCGACGACGGCGATCCCGTCGAACGCATGGTCCGGCCGCTCGATGCGCCGCGACAGCGCGATGGACTCCTTGCCGCCGCGCGAGCGTGCGCAATAGGGCTGGGAGACGTAGAGCCCGACGTCGTCCGCATCGCGATGGACCTTGAAGTAGTCGCGATCGGCGAAGTCCCACCGGTGGGTCGTGCTGCAGCATCCGTCGATCAGCCGGCCGTGCCTGTCGGTCACGCCCATGCCGGTCACGTATTGCGCGGCGGTTCGCTCGAACAGCAGGTCGTGCCGCAGCCCGGCGTCCATCCGCTGGACGGCCGGCTTGCCGAGGTCGGCCGCCAGCGCGATCAACGCGTTGTTCGACGTTTCGACCGTCCTCGCGATCTGGCTCGCGAGCACGGCCGCGACGTTGCGCGACGTCTCGTGCGCATGCTCGACGACTTCGCTGCGCGCCACCCACAGCGTCACGGCGCTGATCGCGAGCATCGCGAGCGACATCAGCGTGCCCAACGCGCCGACGACGAACGGGTGGCGTCCGGCCCAGTCGGCGATTTTCTCGATCGAAGTGAATGCGGGCATGCTCGGGCTCGTTTTGAGATGCCGGCTGCACGTGCGCCGGCGCGGGTCCAATCCCGGTTAACGGCACGGTTAACGAAAAATCGAGGCCGGCATGACCGCCAGTCGACGATCCCGCCTGACTCGGCGACGCAAACGTGTGCGGCCGTGCGGCGATACGGCCCGAGCACGGCCCGGACTCGCGCGGATCGCATGAATTGATAACGCTACTGCATCAATCATTCCAAAAATTGCACTTATCGTTTGATCGATCCCGCGCCAACATGCCGGAAAACGACAATCGACCAGCCCCTCCCGCGTATTCCAGGATTTTCAGGAGACACCCCGATGCATCCCTCGTCCCGCCTTCCGGCCGAACGCTCGAAGGCCGCCGCGATCTTTCGCGTCACGGCCGGCAATTTTCTCGAGCAGTTCGACTTCTTCCTGTTCGGCTTCTACGCCACGCAGATCGCCAACGTTTTCTTCCCCGCGCAAAGCGAGTTCGCGTCGCTGATGATGACCTTCGCCGTGTTCGGCGCCGGCTTCCTGATGCGGCCGCTGGGCGCGATCGTGCTGGGCGCGTACATCGACGAGGTCGGCCGCCGCAAGGGCCTGATCGTCACGCTGTCGATCATGGCGAGCGGCACCATCCTGATCGCGTTCGTGCCGGGCTACGCGACGATCGGGCTGCTCGCGCCCGTGCTCGTGCTGATCGGCCGGCTGCTGCAGGGCTTCTCCGCGGGCGCCGAGTTGGGCGGCGTGTCGGTCTATCTCGCCGAGCTCGCGACGCCGGGCCGCAAGGGCTTCTTCACGAGCTGGCAATCGGCCAGCCAGCAGGTGGCGATCGTCATCGCCGCGGCCCTCGGCTTTGCGCTCAATCAGTGGCTGAGCGCATCGCAGATCGCCGCCTGGGGATGGCGCGTGCCGTTCTTCGTCGGCTGCATGATCGTGCCGTTCATCTTCCTGCTGCGCCGCAACCTGGAGGAAACCCAGGAATTCAAGGCCCGCAAGCATCGTCCGGGCATGAAGGAAGTGTTCGGTACGCTGGCCCAGAACTGGGGCGTCGTGATCGCCGGCATGATGCTGGTCGCGATGACCACCACGAGCTTCTATCTGATCACCGTCTACGCGCCGACCTTCGGCAAGACGGTGCTGCATCTGAGCACCGCCGACAGCCTGCTCGTGACGCTCTGCGTCGGCGTGTCGAACTTCGTGTGGCTGCCGATCGGCGGTGCGCTGTCCGACCGGATCGGCCGCCGGCCGCTGCTGGTCGGCATGACGATGCTCACCGTCGTGACCGCCTACCCGGCGCTGTCGTTCCTCGCTCACGCGCCGTCGTTCGCCAACATGCTGCTCGTCCTGCTCTGGCTGTCGTTCATGTACGGCGTCTATAACGGCGCGATGGTCGTCGCGCTCACCGAAGTGATGCCGGTGCAGGTGCGCGTCGCGGGCTTCTCGCTCGCGTACAGCCTCGCGACGGCCGTGTTCGGCGGCTTCACGCCGGCCATCTCGACCGCGCTCATTCACGCGACGGGCGACAAGGCCGCACCAGGCTACTGGATGAGCTTCGCTGCCGTGTGCGCGCTGCTCGCGACGTTCGCGCTCTATCGTCATCGCACGGCGACGTTGACGCCCGCGCATTGACGTCGAGCGCATCCGGAACGTTACTCACACCCATCCATCCGCACGACCACGACCATGAGAAACCTGCTCCTGAAATTCTGCGCGACCGCGCTCGTTGCCACCGCGGCGGTCGCGGCCAACGTACAGGCCGCCGAACTGCACGTGATGAGCTCGGGCGGCTTCACCGCCGCCTACAAGGTGCTCGGCCCGCGGTTCGCGTCCACGACGGGCAATACGCTCGCCACCGCGCTCGGCCCGTCGATGGGCAAGTCGCCCGAAGCGATTCCGAACCGGCTCGCGCGCGGCGAGCCCGCCGACGCCGTGATCATGGTCGGCTACGCGCTCGACGATCTGATCAAGCAGGGCAAGGTCATCCCCGAATCCCGCGTCGAGCTGGCCGACTCGCGCATCGGCATGGTCGTGCGCGACGGCGCGGCCAAGCCCGACATCAGCACCGCCGACGGCCTCAAGCAGGTGCTGCTGCACGCGAAATCGATCGCCTATTCGGACAGCGCGAGCGGCGTGTATATCGAACGCGAGCTGTTCAAGAAGCTCGGGATCGAAGAGCAGGTGAAGTCGAAGGCGAAGATGATTCCGCGGATTCCGGTGGCGTCGGTCGTCGCGAACGGCGACTACGAAATCGGCTTCCAGCAGGTCAGCGAGCTGCTGCCCGTCAAGGGCGCGACCTTCGTCGGCAAGATCCCCGAATCGCTGCAGTCCGTCACGCGCTTCGCCGCCGGCATCCCGGTCGGCGCGCAGCATCCGCAGGAAGCGAAGGCGCTGCTCGACTATCTTGCGTCGCCCGACGTGCAGGCCGACGTGAAATCGACCGGCCTGGATTCCGTTTCCGCGCATTGAGCCCGATCGACGGGAGGGCGCGCATCAGATCGTCTTCCCGTCACGACCGCAGCCGTCTGCCGCGGCACTGTCTTCATCGGCCCCGTCCGGCAAGGACGGCCCGGCCGCCGCGAGCCGCTGCACGAGACGCGACCGGTCGCACGCACCTTCCCACGACGACACGAAAATCACCGCGCACGCATTGCTGATCACGCTGGTCAGTGCGCGCGCTTCCGACATGAAGCGATCGATGCCGACCAGCAGCGCGACCCCGGCGACGGGCAGGTCGGGCATCACGGCGAGCGTCGCAATCAGCGCAACGAGCCCGCTGCCGGACACGCCGGCCGCCCCCTTGGAGGTGAGCAGCATGATCGCGAGTATCGTCGCGATCTGCGGCGCGGAAAGCGGGACGTCGCAGGCCTGCGCGATGAACAATGCCGCGAGCGTCAGATAGATCGCGGTGCCGTCCAGATTGAACGAATAGCCGGCCGGCAGCACGAGCCCCACGACGCCTTTGTCGCAGCCGAGCGCTTCCAGCTTGACGATCAGGCGCGGCAGGACCGGCTCCGTGGACGACGTCGCGAGCACGATCAGCAACTCTTCGCGCAGGTAGCGCAAGAGCCGCCACAGCGCGAAGCCGTGCAGTCGCGCGAGCGGGGCGAGCACCAGCGCGACGAACAGCGCGCAGGCCACGTAGAAGGACATCATCAGCTTCGCGAGCGAGCCGATCGAGCCGATGCCGAAGCGGCCCACTGTGAACGCCATCGCGCCGCATGCGCCGAGCGGCGCGAGCCGCATGATCATCGCGAGTACGCGAAAGACAACCTGGGCGATGCCGTCGATCAGCGCGAGCACGGGTCGGGCGGCGCGCGGATGCGCATTCAGCGAGAAGCCGAACAACAGCGACAGCAGCAATACCGGCAACACTTCGCCGGTCGCGAATGCGCCGAGCATCGTGTCCGGAATCACGCCGAGCGCGAACGCCACGAGGCTGCGCGGCTCCGCATGCTTCGCATAGGGCGCGAGGACGCTCGCATCCAGATGACGGACGTCGATGTGCATGCCGGCGCCCGGTTGCAGTACGTAGGCGGCGACGAGCCCGAACGCGAGTGCGGCGGCCGTCAACAGATAGAAGAGCGCGAGCGCCCGCACGATCGTGCGGCCGATGGCCCGCCCGTTCGACAACGACGTGATGCCCGACACGATCGTGCAGAAGACGATCGGCGCGATGGTCATCTTCACGAGCGCGACGAAGGCGTCGCTGAGCGGCTTGAGCATCGTGCCCGCCGCCGGCCATACGTGACCGATGCCGATGCCGAGCATCATCGCGAGCAGGACCTGCACGTAAAGCGATTTGAACAGCCGGGCCCACCTCACGATGCCGTCTTCCTTCGTTTCCGTTCTGTCGTCGTCATGCCGATGCGCCGCTGCCGGCGGCGTCGCCGCGCTTCGCGTCGACGATCATCCGGTGAAACGCCTCGGCGGCCGGTGTCAGCGAGCGCCCGCGCCGCTTGACGATGCCCACGCGCCGTTTCACGGCCGGCTCGACGAGCGGCACGCTCGTGAGGACAGGGTGGTCGTGGCCCGGCATCGCCATCGACGGCACCGCGGCGACGCCGAGCCCCGCCTCGATCATCCCGAGCAGGGTCGTGACGTGGCGCGCCTCGCACACGCTCGGCTTGCGCGGCGCGACGGCGGCCAATGCCTGGTCGAGCAGCAGGCGGTTCCCGGAAGTCTTGTCCACCGATACGTAATCGTGTTCGTAAAGTTCGTTCCAGGTCACGCGCTTCTTGCGCGCGAGCGGGTGGTCGCGGCGACACGCGGCGACGAACCGTTCCTGGAGCAGCACCTTGAACTCGATCTCCGCCTCCTGGCTGCCGATGAAGCTCACGCCGAAATCCGCCTCGCCGCTGATCACGGCGCCGAGCACCTCGTTGGCGCCGGCGTCGAGCAGCTTCACCCGGATGCGCGGAAAGCGCCGATGATAGCGGGCGATGATGGGCGGCAGGAAGTAGTAGGCGACCGACGGCACGCAGGCGATCGTCACATGGCCCAGGCGGCTCGACGACACGTCGCGGATGCCGAGCAGCGCGGCGTCGAGATCGTCGAGCAGTTGTTCGGCGCTCTGCGCGAACACGCGGCCGACGGTGGTGAGCGCGACGCGGCGCGTGGTGCGCTCGAAGAGCCGCACGCCGAGCGCGTCTTCGAGCTTGTCGATCCGGCGGCTCAACGCAGGTTGGGAGAGGCTGACCGCTTCGGCGGCCTTGCGGAAACTGCCCGTTTCCACGACCGCACGGAACGCCTGCAAGTCGGTCAAATCGAAATTGATGCCCACCGGTCTCTCTCCACCACTCAGATGGGCAGCATTGTGCATGATTCCGTCCACGCCATGCGTGGCGCGTCGTCCGGGCGGCAGCGTTGAATACGATTACCGTTTCGATCAGGTCGTGGCTCGGGTAATCGATCGATGCGAAGCGGTCGGGAATCGGCCGCGACGGGGCGCATGCCGGCATTGGCGAGCGTCGGGCCGTCAAATACCGGTGCGCGGCGGTTCGAGCGTCGGCGAGCGACCGGGCTGCTCGCGCACCGCACCCCGATGCGCTGGCGTGGCAGCCAGGCCGTCGCCGATAGCAAGCGCAATCCGCGTCACGCTCGTCGGCGTACGCGTGGTACGTTGCCCAAATCGCGGCTCGACCCGGCTCGATTTCGTCTCACATAACGGTCCGACACGACCGACCGCCGCTGGATCCATGCGAGAGCGAGTTCGAGCGCTTGGTCGCACGCTTCGCGGGTATCGGCGAAGTCGCCGTCGACGCCGAGCGCCCGGGTTTCACCGTCGCGATCCATGAGGATCGCCGTCGCCGAATAGCGGCCCGTCTCCGTGTCGGTCACCACGGCCCGGACCGCATATCCGCCATGTTCGATCGTCGTGTGGGTATGCATCGGATGCCTCCTGCACTGAAATGCGACATGTGCGGCGACTCGCCGGCGCCGAGCAAGCGCGGCGCCGGCACTTCACGTCGGGAGCGTAAGCGCGGGAGACCCACACCCGGCGGTTGACGCGTCACAAGCGCGCGCACCGCGTCGGGTCGATGACAGACTCCCGCGCGTCCACTTACCCCGCCGTCACCGCGATCCGCCGCGGCTTCGCTTCCTCGCGGCGCGGGATGCTCAGTTTCAGCACGCCGTCGCGCAGTTGCGCGTCGATCCGCGACACGTCGAAATCCGCGCTCAGCGTAAATGCGCGCGAGAAGTGCGGATGCTGCACTTCGCCGTGCTGCAGACGCAAGCCCGCCGGCGTCGGCACGACGGCCTCCGCTTCGATGGCGAGGCTGCCGTCGTGCACGCGGACGTCGAGCTTGTCGCGCGGCACGCCCGGCAGGTCCGCGTACAACGTGATGCCGTGCGCATCCTCCACGATGTCGACAGCTGGCGCAATCCGCGTGCGCGGCGTGTCGCGCTGAGCCGATTCACGGTTCGTCACGGCCGTTCGCGTATCGGCCGCACGGGTGGTCAGTTCGGTCGTGTTCGTGTCACTCATGATGTCCTCCGTCATGCGTTCGTGACGTCGTGCTGTTTACTGGACGGTAATCGCCCGCGGCTTCGATGCTTCCGACTTGCCGACGCTGATCGTCAGGCAGCCGTTCGTATAGCGTGCCTCGATCTTGTCGGGATCGGCGTGCTGCGGCAGTTCGACCACGCGGCGGAACGCGCCCATGAACCGCTCGTTCGCGTAGACGCGTCGCTCGTCGTCGGCCGTGCCGTCGTCCGGGGGAGTGCGCTCGCCGCTGATCGTCAGCAGCCGGCGATCGACGGAGATGTCGATTTTCGCGGGGTCGAGCCCCGGCGCGAAGGCAACGATCTCGACTGTGTCGTCGGTGCTTCCGATATTGACCGGGGGAAATGCACCGGGACGCGGGGCGCGTAGACTGGCTGGCAAGCCCGTGAACACGCTGGCCATCTGCCGTTGCAGGCGGTCGAATTCCGCCAGCAGGTCGGTGGGGAAGAAGATATCGCTCATGACTGGCTCCTGTTGTGCCCCTCTGCGAAGGGACGAACCGGACCACGCGCTCCAGTTCGTCCATCCGCGAGAAGCTCGCTGACTAACAAATCGAAACACGCAGCGCGTCAACCGCGACTGCCTTGAGCGATAGCTAAAATAGGATACGTCGAGTGAATTTCAAGGGGGGAGGGCGTCATTCCGGCCCAGCCCGGTCGACCTTCGCGCCGATTGCATTCAGTCGTCGAACGGGCGGCGCAGAGTCGTAGCCGGCGGGCCGCATACAAAGCTTTCAAATCGAAAGATTCGCTGGCGCCGCAGCAATCGGGCCTGCTTATCGGCCTCGCTCAGAAGCACGGCGCGACATCGACGTGCCGTGCGCCGCCGCCCCTATACATACCAATCCAGCGTCTTCACGATCCCCGTTTCGAAGCTCTCCACCGGCCGCCATTGCAGTTCGCGGGCGAGCTTCCCTGCGTCGATCGCATAGCGCCGGTCGTGACCCGCGCGATCGGTGACGAACCGCACGAGGCGCGCATGCGGCGCGTGTTCGGGCCGTCGCGCGTCGAGCAGCGTACAGATCAGCGCGACGATGTCGACGTTGCGCCATTCGTTGCAGCCGCCGACGGTGTAGGTCTCGCCGACCGTCCCGCGCCGGATGACCGCATCGATCGCGCGGCAATGGTCGTCGACGTACAGCCAGTCGCGCACGTTCGCGCCGTCGCCGTACACGGGGATGTCGGTGCCTTCGATGCAATGACGGATCACGGTCGGAATGAACTTCTCGCCGTGCTGGCGCGGCCCGTAATTGTTCGAGCAGTTCGTCGTGGTGACGGGCAATCCGTACGTATGGAAATAGGCACGCACGAGATGATCCGAGCTTGCCTTGGTGGCCGAGTACGGAGAATTCGGCGCATACGGCGTCGTTTCGGAAAACGGCGGGTCGTCGGGGCCCAGCGAGCCGTACACCTCGTCGGTACCGATATGGTGAAAGCGGCGGCGCGCGTGAGCGTCGGCCTTGCCCAGTTTTTGATCGTTCAGCCACAGCTGGCGGCACGCATCGAGCAGCGTCCAGGTGCCGAGCACGTTCGTGCGGACGAATTCGCCGGGACCGTCGATCGAGCGGTCGACGTGGCTTTCGGCCGCGAAGTGGACGACGGTGTCGATCGCATGGTCGCGCAGCAGCGACTCGACGAGCGGTCGGTCGCAGATGTCGCCGAGGACGAACCGATGACGATCGGCGCCCGGCAAGTCGTCACCGAGATTGTCGAGGCTGCCCGCATAGGTCAGCAAATCCAGCGTGGTCACGCTGAGCTGCGGATCGCTTTCGAGCAGATGACGAACGAAATTGGCGCCGATGAAACCGGCGCCGCCCGTCACGAGAACATGTTTCGGTCGATAGCTCATGTGGTTCGCTTCCAGGTGGCAAACACTTCGGTGAGACCCGCGATCCACGAAGGCGATTCGACCCCGAAGTGTTCTCGCAGGAGGCTGCAGTCGAGCGCGGAATTCGCCGGTCTCGGCGCAGGCAACGGATAGGCGTCGGTCAGGATCGGCCGGACCCACGGCACGCGATCGATGAGGCCGGTGCGCCGCGCACCGGCGAAGATCGCTTCGGCGAAGCCGTGCCACGTGGTCACGGGCGTGCCGCACAGGTGATAGGTGCCCCAGCGCAGCACTTCGCCGGCCCGGTATCGCGCCGCGATCGTCAGCAGCGCGTCGGCGATCGCACCGGCATGCGTCGGGCCGCCGTACTGATCGGCGACGACGCCGACGACCTCGCGCTCGCGCGCCAGGCGCAGCATGGTGCGCACGAAATTGCTGCCGTGCGCGCCGAACACCCATGCGACTCGCAGAATCAGATGACGGTCGGGCAGCCGCTCGCGCACCGCTTCCTCGCCCGCGAGCTTGCTCCGGCCGTACGCGCCGAGCGGCGCGACGGCGGCGGTTTCCGCATACGGCCCGGGCATGCGGCCGTCGAACACGTAGTCGGTCGACAGATGAATCAACGGAATGCCGAGCGCGGCGCACGCGTCGGCCAGCACGGCCGGCCCGTCGCGGTTCGCGCGCCAGGCTGCATCGGGCTCGGCCTCCGCGCGGTCGACGGCGGTCCATCCGGCGGCATTGATCACGAGCGAGGCCCGGTGTTCGTCGAGCGCGCGGCGCACCGCGCCTGCATCGGCGATGTCGAGCGCGGCGCGCGATAGCCCGACGAGCGGCTGCCGACCCGCGCGCAGCACCAGTTCGCGGCCGACCTGGCCAAGCGCGCCGGTCACGACGATCGTCATCGCGCCTCCCCGTATGCCGGCAGCAGCGCCGGCGCGCCGGCGGCCAGCTCGGCGAGCGGAGGCTGCCGACGATCCTTGTCCGACAGCTGATACGGCGCGCCGGAATCCGGCCAGTCGATGCCGATCTCCGGATCGTCCCAGCGCACGCCCGCATCCGAATCGGGATCGTAGTACTGCGTGCACTTGTACGTGAAGTCGGCCTCGTCGGACAACACGCAAAAGCCGTGTGCGAAGCCGGGCGGAATCCATAGCATCCGGTGCGATACGTCGTCGAGCTGCGCACCGAACCAGCAGCCGAAAAACGGCGAGCCGCGCCGGATGTCGACGGCGACGTCGTACACCGCCCCGCGCGCCGCGTGCACCAGCTTGCCTTGCGGATTCACCCGCTGGTAGTGCAGCCCGCGCAGCACGCCGCGACGCGAGCGCGACTGGTTGTCCTGGACGAAGGTTGCGTCGACGCCTGCGTCGCGCAGCCAGCTTGCGCGGAAGCTTTCGACGAAGAAGCCGCGTGCATCGCCGAACACGCCGGGCTCGATCACCAGCACGCCGGGCAACGGCGTTTCGATCACGCGAGTCATGCCGCGACCTCCTTGCTCAGCAGATCGAGCAGATAGCGGCCGTAACCGCTTTTCGCGAGCTTGTGGGCGAGCGTTTCGAGCCGCTCCGCATCGATCCAGCCAAGCCGGTACGCGATTTCCTCGGGGCACGCGATCTGCAGGCCTTGCCGTGCCTGCATCACCTGGATGAAATTGGCCGCGTCGAGCAGCGATTCGTGCGTGCCGGTGTCGAGCCATGCGTAGCCGCGCCCGAGGATCTCGACATTCAGCGCGCCGCGTGCGAGATACGCGAGATTCAGATCGGTGATTTCCAGTTCGCCGCGCGCCGACGGTCGCACGGCCTTCGCGAGTTCGACGACGTCGTTGTCGTAGAAATAGAGGCCGGTGACCGCATAGTTCGACTTCGGCTCGCGCGGCTTCTCCTCGAGGTCGATCGCGCGGCCATCCGCGTCGAAGGACACGACGCCGTAGCGTTCCGGATCGCGCACGTAATAGCCGAACACGGTCGCGCCGGTCGTCCGCGCGGCGGCCTGTTGCAGCAGCGACGACAGCGCTGGCCCGTGATAGATGTTGTCGCCGAGCACGAGTGTCGCCGCGTCGCGACCGATGAACGGCGCACCGATCACGAACGCCTGCGCAAGACCGTCTGGGCTCGGCTGCGCCGCATACGAAAAGCTCATGCCCCACTGGCTGCCGTCGCCGAGCAGTTGCTGGAACGCGTCGAGATCGCGCGGCGTCGAGATGATCAGCACGTCGCGGATGCCGGACAGCATGATCGTGCTGAGCGGGTAATAGATCATCGGCTTGTCGTACACCGGCATCAATTGCTTCGATACCGAATGCGTGAGCGGATGGAGCCGGGTGCCCGAGCCGCCCGCCAGAATCAGTCCTTTACGGCCAATCGCTGTTTGCATGAGGTCCCTCGCTGCAAGAGGAAAAATGCGTGCGTGATACGCGGAATACACCGAATGCTTCGATTGCACCGACTGCGCCCGATGGCCGTCGATACCGTGCGCGCCCGGCTACGGCTGCTCGGCCCCCCCGGCGTGAATCGCGCGAAATACGATCGCGAAGCCGAACGCGTACAGCGCGGCGATCACCGCGAAGCCGGCGGCCGTCGCGCGGTCCGGGTCGTCGATCACGTGCAGGATCACCGACGCGATCGCGATGCCGACGAGCGAACCGATCTGCCGGCTCGCGTTCAGCGACGCGGCGGCAAGGTTCGCGTCCGCCGCATCGGCCGACTGCATCACGACGAGATTCATCGCCGGAATGGCCTGCCCGGCGCCGAAGTTCGCGAGGCCGACCGCGACGGCCAGCACCGGATACGGCATCGCCGAGACGCCGACGAGCGCCACGCTGCCGAGCGCGGCGAGCGCGAGCCCGACGAGCAGCGTGCGGCGCGTGCCGAGCCGGGCGCTGACCTTCGCGGACGCGAGATTGCCGATGCCGAACATCGCCATCAGCGGAAACAGCTCGAATCCGGCGACGAGCGCGCTCGCGCCGCGCACGTTCTGCAAATAGAGGCTCAACAGAAAGATCTCGGCGAGAATGCCGAAGTTGATCGCGAGGCCCAGCGTGCTGCCCGCGACGAAACGCCGGTTCGCGAGCAGCGCCGGCGACAGGATGCGCGAGTGCGCGTAGCGCTCGCGCAACGCGAATGCCGCGGTGGCGGCCAACGTCGCGGCCACGCCGGCGACGATCGACGGCGAGCGCCAGCCGACGCTGGGCCCTTCGATCAACGTGAAGCTCAACGCGGCGAGCGCGAGCGCGCCGAACAGATGGCCGAGCGCGTTCAACGGGCCGGGATGACGCGGCGCCCGCGCGATATGCCGGTGCGTGAGCCACAGGCCGGCCGCACCGACCGGCAGGTTCACCCAGAAGATGCCGCGCCAGCCGATCGCGTCGACCAGTACGCCGCCGACGCAGGGGCCGAGCGCCATCGCGGCCGACACCAGCGCGCCCCAGATGCCGATCATCCGCGTGCGCATCGGCCCCGGCGGGAACGCGAGCGTGAGCAGGCTCAGCGAGCTCGGCATGAAGAGCGCCGCGCCGACCCCCTGTGCAAGGCGCGCCGCGACCAGTGCGCCGCTGGACTGCGCGGCCGCGCACAGCACCGATGCGCCGACGAACAGCGCGAGGCCGGCGACGTAGACGGCCTTCGACCCGTAGCGGTTCGCGAGCGCGCCGCCGAGCAGCAGCAGCGCGGCGAAGCTGAGCGTGTACGCATCGACGACCCACACCAGCGCGGTCAGCGACATCGACAGGCTGGTTTCCATCGCCTTCAGCGCGACGTTGACGATGGTGACGTCGAGCATGGCCATCACGAAGCCGCACGCGAGCGCGACCATCACGAGCACGGGGCGCGCCGCGGCGGATGGGTATGCGCCGGCGGCCGGCGTGGCGCTCCCGCCGCTCATGCGGCTCTCCCGCCAAGGTACAGGCGTCGCATCTCGTCGCTGTCGAGCAACGCGGCCGCGGGGCCTTCGAGCGCGACGCGCCCCATCGTCAGCACGATGCCGCGATCCGCGATGCGCAGCGCCTCGATCGCATTCTGCTCGACCATCAGCACGCCGATGTGCTCGGTGTCGCGCATCCGGACGATCGCGTCGAACACCTCGTCGACCATCTTCGGCGACAGGCCGGCCGACGGCTCGTCGAGCAGCAGCAACACCGGGCGCGGCATCAGTGCACGCGCGAGCGACACGATTTGCCGCTCGCCGCCGGACAATGCGCCCGCGAGCGACCGGTAGCGACGCCGCAGGACCGGGTACTGCTCGCACAGCTCGTCGATCCGCGCCTCGCGCGGAAACGCGGACATCGACTGGCCGCCGAGCATCAGGTTTTCCCGCACGGTCAGCGACGCGAACACGTTGTCGGTCTGCGGCACGAAGCCGATCCCGTACTCGCGGATCTTTCGATGAACCGGCACGCGTGCCACGTCCGTGCCCTGGATCGTCACACTGCCCGCACGCGGCAGCACGAAGCCCGCGATCGCCTTCAGCAGCGTCGATTTTCCGCAGCCGTTCGGGCCGAGGATCGTCACGATGTCGATGGCGCCGACCGTGAGCGACACGCCATGCAGGATGTCGACTTCAGGCGTATAGCCGGCGACGAGTTCGCGCACGTCGATCATGACGCCTCCAGCGGACGAGGGGCGGCATGGGCACGCCCGAGATACGCGTCGAGTACGCGACGGTTGCGCTCCAGCTCGGCCGGGCGGCAGTTCGCGATCGTCACGCCACGGTCGAGTACGACGCAGCGGTCGCACAGCTCGCGGATGAAATGCATGTCGTGCTCGATGACGACCAGCGTGACGCCCTGTTTGCGAATCCGTTGCAACTCGTCGATCAATTCGCCGCGCAGGTTCGGGTGCACGCCGGCGGTCGGCTCGTCGAGCAGCAGCAGTTTGGGCTCGGTCATCATCGCGCACGCGATGCCCAGCAGCTTCTTCTGGCCGCCGGAAATCGACGCGGCGCCAAGGTGCGCGACGCCGGACAGTTTCAGTTCGTCCAGCAACGCGGCGGCGCGTGCACGGGTATCGGCATCGAGCGCGCGCGTCGCACGGCCGCGCCAGAGGGCGGCGGCGATTCCGTGGCGGGCGGACGAAGCCGCCATCGCGAGTTCGAGCACCGACATGCGCGCGGGCATCGACGGCAACTGGAACGTGCGGCGTACGCCCAGCCGCGCGATCTTGTGCGGCGACAGCGTGTCGATCCGCCGACCGTCGAAGCGGATGGCGCCCGCCGCGAGCGGCGCGAAGCCGGTGATCGCGTTGAGCGCGGTGCTCTTGCCGGAGCCGTTCGGGCCGAGCAGTCCGACGATCTCGCCGCCGTCGACCGACAGCGTGACGCCGGACAAGACGACGTTCTCGCCGTAGCGGATCGTCACGCCGTCGAGATCGAGCAGCGTGCTCATGGCCGCACCTCCAGGCGTTCGGGCACGAGCCCGTGCGGCCGCCACAGCACGCACGCGAGCAGCATCACGCCAACCAGGCCCAGCCGCACCGCGCCGGTCAGGTCGCTGCCGACGTCGAGCCAATCCTTGAGAAACGGCGCGAGCGCGTAGACGGCCTGCACGATCAGCGTGCCGACCAGCACGCCCAGGTGGCTGCCGAGGCCGCCGACCATCACGACGGTCCAGAGCGCGAAGGTCTCGGACGCGATCATCGCGTCCGGCCCGACATAGCCGATGTACCACGCGGCGAGCGCCCCGGCCAGTGCGGCGGGAAGCGCACCCGCGATGCATGCACGCGTCTTCAGCGCGAGCGGATCGTAGCCGAAGCAGACCGCGAGCGCGGGTTCTTCGCGCATCACCTTCAGCGCGCGGCCGAAGCGGCTCGCGGTCAGGCGCCGGTACGCCGCGTAGGTGAGCGCGAGGCAGCCGGCCGTGACCGCGAGAAAGGCGAGCTCGGCCCACGGCGCGCGCAGCCCGGGGAACAGCGGCGCAATCCCGCCGATGCCTTGTGCGCCGCCGGTGAGCCAGCTTTCGTTGAGCGCGATCGTGCGCAGGATCTCGGCGATCGCGAGCGTCGCGATCCCCCAGTAGTCGGCGGAAAGCTGCCGTCCGAGCCGCGCGACGACGACCGCCAGCGCACCCGCGGCGGCCAGCGCGAGCGCCAGGGCCGACGGCAACGGCCAGCCGAGCTGCGACGCGATGCCGGCCGCGTACGCGCCGAGCCCGCTGAACGCAATGAAGCCGAAATTGACGAGTCCCGCATAGCCGGCCTGCAGGTTCAACCCGAGCGCCATCGTCGCGTACAGGCAGCCGACGGTCAGCAGATGGATGACGAAGCTAGACACGCCGCACCTCCCGATCGAAGATGCCATAGGGCCGGAAGATCAGTGCGGCGAGCAGGATCGCGAACGACACCGCGCCGACGTATTCGACCGGAAAGAATTGCATCGGCCGATCGACGAGCCCGCCGAAATCGACGTTCAGTGCGACGGTTTCGGCCACCGCGATCAACAGCGCGCCAGCCGCGGCGCCGAGCGGATTGCCGAGCCCGCCCAGGATCGCCGCGGAAAACACCGGGATCAGCAAGCCATAGCCGAGATTCACATGCACGCTTTCGGTGGCGCCGAGCATCGTGCCGCCGAGCGCCGCCAGCACGCCGCTCGCGAACGTGATCACGTTGGTCACGCGCGTCGCGTCGATGCCGGTCGCGAGCGCCAGCGCGCGATTCGACGCGAGCGCACGCATCGCCCGCCCGAGCCCGGTGCGGTACAGCAGCGCCGCGAATATCGCGAGCGCGCCGGCGCCACATGCGATCGAGCCCAGCTGCGGCGTGGACAGCGCGACGCCGGCAATCACCATCGGCGGATGCACGTCCTGCGCGTACTGCTGCGGCCGCGAGCCGGCGACGCCGAGCACCAGCGCGACCGCGAGCATCGAGATCGCGAGCGAGCCGATCATCGCCACCGCGCTGCCGGAGCGCAGCAGCCTCGCGAAAACGAGCAGGTTCAGCAGCGTCGCGGCGGTGCCGACCAGCGCGCAGGACACGGCCGTCGCGAGCGCGAACGGCAGCCCGGCGCGTTCCAGCCAGAGCGTCGCGAATGCGCCCAGCATCGCGTACTGGACATGTGCGATGTTGGGAAAACGGATCAGCGAATAGAGCGTCGACAGGCCGACCGACACCAGCAGCAGATCGGCGGTGCGGATCAATACGTCGACAATGAATGACAGCATGGCGATGTCCTCGGGTTCGTCCAGGCGGGGCGGTCGTTCACTGCTGCGCGACGACCGATTGGCGGTAGACCACCTTCTCGTACGGCTGGACTTCCCGCTGGCCGTCCGCATCGAACGCAATCGCACCGGTCACGCCGGTATACGATTTGCCCAATGCCGCGAGCGCCGTGCGAATCTTCGCCGGGTCGACGGACTGCGCGCGGCCGATCGCCGCGGCGGACAACAGCGTCGCGTCGTACGCATAGCTGCCGAACGCCGAGCGCGGCGCCTCGTTGTATGCGGCCTGATAGGCGCTCGCATACGCTTTCGCGCCCGCGCCGAGCGCGGCGACTTCGAGGCCGATCTGGCCTTGCGCGATCTGCGCGGGCGTGTCGCTCGTGCACATCGTCAGGTAGATGCCGTACCACGGATGCTGGTTGAGCCGCATCTCGAATGCCTGCCGGTTCAGCGTCGCGGCCTCCTGGCCATAGGCGCTGTAGACATACGCGTCGGGCTGCGCGCGCGATGCCTGCTCCAGTTCGCGGCGATAGGTCGATTGTCCTTCCGTGTAGAGCACGGTCGACACCACCGTGCCGCCGAGCGCCTCGAAACGCTTCTTGAATTCGCCCGCGATGCCCTGGCCGTAGCCGTTGTTCGGCGCGATCAGCGCGATGCGGCGCAGCTTGCGGGCGTATACGTCCTGCGCGGCGAAGCGCGCGGACAGGTCGTCCAGCCCGATCACGCTGAACGAGCCCGCGCCGATCTTGCGCACCTGCTGACTCGACGAGCCGATGTTGATGTGCACGTCGCCCTGACGCACCAGGAACTGTCCGACCGGAATCGTCACCGACGACGAGAACTCGCCGAGCACGACGGGCACGTGTTCGACGGTCGCGAGCTTGCGCGCGGCGTCGAGCGCGGTATTGGCCGAGCCGCCCGAATCCTCGATGCGCACGGCGAGCTTCTGGCCCAGCACCCCGCCTTTCGCATTGATTTGCGCGACGGCGAGTTCGATGCCGCGGCGCTGGTCTTCGCCGATGGACGCACTCGCGCCGGTCAGCGGCAGCACCGCGCCCACGCTGACGTCGGCCTGCGCAGCGCCCGACGCAAGTGCACCGAGCGCGATCCAGACACCGACACTCCACTGACTTGCCTTCATCTTCGTTCTCCCGTCGCATGGTCGGCCGCACGGTTGGCGGCATGGTTTGATATACAGAAGTGTCGACAGAATCACAGATCAAAAATCGTTTGCAAATAAATTTTCAAGTCGCTGCGAGGAATCGTGGAATTCTTGTTGTCTGTAGAAAAATCGCCCTGTTTTCATGCATTTATGCACGTCTATAAAGAGCGTGGATAGTCGTGGTGCACGGGCGCGCCAATCTGGCGCAATCGAGAATATTTCTGAAAAAAGTGTATACAGAGGTGAATTGCAGTGCTTAAATCAGCCCAACTCGACACGACCTTGGAGGGCTGTCAGATGGTGGAGATCAAGCGATACGGCGCAGGTGAACGGATGAGCCAGCTGGTGGTCGCGGGCGGGCTGGCATTCGTCGCCGGGCAGGTGGCGGACGACACGTCGCTCGACGTTGCGGGGCAGACCCGGCAGATTCTCGACAAGATCGACCGGTTGCTCGAAAGCGCGGGGCTCGACAAGCGCCGGATCGTGTCCGCGAGCATCTGGCTGGCCGACTATCGCAGCTTCGCCGAGATGAACAGTGTGTGGGACGCGTGGGTGCCGAAGGGCGAGCCGCCGGCGCGCGCGTGCGTCGAATCGAAGCTCGCGTTTCCGCAGTACACGGTCGAGATCGCGGCGATCGCCGCGAGCTAGGACCAGGACAGGAGAACCGGACGATGAAGACGATCGTGCTCGGCGGCGGCATCGTCGGCGTGACCACTGCGTATTTTCTCGCGAAGGCGGGCGACGAGGTGACGGTGATCGAACGTCGCGACGGCGTCGCGCTCGAAACGAGCTTCGCGAATGCGGGGCTGATCGCGCCGGGCCATTCGTATACCTGGGCATCGCCGCGCGCGCCCAGGATTCTCTTCAAGTCGCTGTTTGCCGACGGCCAGGCGCTGCGGCTCAAATGGACGCCCGACTGGCGCATGTGGGCCTGGTGCGCGCTGTTCCTGCAGAACTGCACGGCCGAGCGCTCGCGACGCAATACGTCGATCAAGGTGCGGCTGTGTCGTTACGCGCAGCAGCGGCTTCAGCAGGCGACGCGCGACGAACGGCTCGAGTACGACCGGACGAGCGGCGGGCTGTTGTACCTGTATCGCGATCCGGCGTCGTTCGAGCGGGGCGTCGCGAACATGCGGATTCTGACCGACAACGGTCTGCCGCTCGACATCCTGGATGCGCGGGCCACCGTCGAACGCGAGCCGGCGCTGCGCCACGCGGCGGCCGGGATCGCGGGCGCGATCCATTGCCCGAGCGACGAGAGCGGCGACGCGCACCTCTTCACGCGCGCACTCGCCGAGCGCTGCCGCGCGCTCGGCGTCGAATTCCGCTTCGGCGCGTCGATCGACGGCGTGCGCGCGAGCGCCGATGCGATCGACTATGTCGAAACGTCGCAGGGGCGCGTGACCGGCGATCGATACGTGCTCGCACTCGGTGCGTACTCGCCGTTCGTCGCGCGCGCGCTCGGCTACCGGCTGCCGATCTATCCGGTCAAGGGGTACTCGGTCACGCTGCCGATCGGCGACACGCACGAGCCGCCCGCGCTCGGCGGCGTCGAGGAGAACCAGCTCGTCGCATGGGCGCGCTTCGGCGACCGGCTGCGGCTGACGGCGACCGCCGAGTTCAGCGGCTACGACACCACGCATTCGCCGCACGATTTCGCGCACATGCTCGCGACCGCGCAGGCACTGTTCCCGAACGGCGCGGACTACGCGAAGCCGTCGTACTGGGCCGGGCTGCGGCCGATGACGCCGGAGGGCACGCCGATCATCGGCGCATCCCGGCACCGCAACCTGTTTTTCAACACCGGCCACGGCCATATGGGCTGGACCATGTCGTGCGGCACCGCGAAGATCGTGGCGGATCTGATCCACGGCAAGCGGCCCGACATCGACATTACCGGGATGACCCTGCAATGAGCGAACTTCTGTCACCCTCCGAGGCGTCCGATCCGGGCGTCGGCGCCTACGCCCGCTTCGATTTCTCGCTCGACGCCGGCATCGCGCGGCGCGCGGCGATCGGCCTCGTCGTGCTGGCGACCGATCATACGATCGAATACGAGTGGCGGCGTCTGCTCGCGATCGATGGCGTCGCGTTCTACGAAAGCCGGATCGCGAATTCGGCCGAGATCACGGCCGAGACGCTCGCGCAGATGGACGGCGGGATCTGCGCCGCGGTCGAGTTGATCCGGCCGGGCGAGCGGCTCGACGTCGTCGCATTCGGCTGCACGTCGGCGTCGATGGTGCTGGGCGAGGAGCGCGTCTTCGAGCGCATCCGCGAGGCACGGCCCGGCGTCGCGTGCACCACGCCGATTACCGCGGCGCGCGTCGCGCTGACGGCGCTCGGCGCGCGTGGCGTCGCGCTGCTGACGCCGTACGAGCGCACGATCAACGATGCGATGGCCGCGTACCTGCGCGCGCGCGGCGTCGATATCGTGCGGGTCGGCTCGTTCGAGCACCGCGACGACAACGAGGTCGCCCGCATCGAGCGCGCGTCCATCGAGCATGCGGTGCTGACGCTCGCCGCCGATCCGGCCGTCGATGCCGTGTTCGTGTCGTGCACGAGCCTGCGCATCGTCGATGCGCTGGCCGACATCGAGGCGCGCGCAGGCAAACCCGTATTGTCGAGCAATCACGCGCTCGCGTGGCACGCACTGCGGCTCGCGGGCGTCGACGATCCCGTGCCGGGCTTCGGCAGCTTGCTGATGCGCTGACGCATGGCTCGTGCATGCAACAAGACGCGCGCGGGCGAACTGCCGGTGGATAATGACGCGCGGTGACAACAGGTGGATCCAGGAGACGAGATGTCGACTTCCGTTATGGCTGGCCGGGAGACCGCGGCGCCGATGCGCACGGGCCTCACGGTCAACGAGATTTACGAGCAGTTGAAACAGATGGCCGTGCTGTACGAGATCCGGCCGGGCGAACGGTTCAACGAACTGGAGCTCGCCGAGCGCTTCAACGTGAGTCGTACGCCGATTCGCGAGGCACTGAACCGGCTCGTTGCCGAAAACCTGCTGGTGTTCGTGCCGAACCGCGGTTTCTTCATTCGGGAACTGGAGGGGAAGGATGTGTTCGATCTGTTCGAATTACGTCGCTCGATCGAGACGACCGCGGCGATGCTCGCGTGCGAGCGCGCATCGGACAACGACATCAAGGCGCTGCGACGCTTCTGGAAGCAGGTGATGAAGAATGCCGCGCGAATGTCGTCGTCGGAGCTGGTCGTCAAGGACGAGGAGTTTCACCTGGAGCTGGCCGCGTTGTCGGGCAACGCCGAGATCGGCCGAGTGCTGCAAGGAATCAACGCGCGGATTCACTACGTGCGCTGGGTCGATGTCGATCAGCGACGCAACGAGGCGTTTACCGAGCATCTCGAGATTCTCGACGCGCTCGCGGAACGCGATGCGGCACGTTGCGCGGCGCTGACCGACACGCATATCCGCTGGCGGATGGAGGAGATCACGCGCGTCGTCCAGGCAAGCGTCGTCAAGCTGTACGCAAAATAAAACCAGACCGGCCGCGGCGCCTGCGACGCTCGCGCGCAGCACGCGAGCGGGGCAGCGCGGGCCGGTCGACGAGACAAGCAGTCGTGCAAAGGAGGACGGGCCGCCCGGATCGACCGGCGCGGCGCATCGCTACTTGATCGTCACGAGGTGCCGTCATGACACACGGTACGTTGGTCACGCTGTACAAGCCGTCCGCAGCGCAGATCGAGCATTTGCTGACCTTGCCCGCGAAAAGCCCCGCCGTCGTCGCGGTCGACAATTCACCCGTCGCCGATCGTGCGCTGTACGCACGGCTTGCCGAAGGCGGCGTCGACGTGATCGCGAATCACAATCGCGGCGGCATCGCCGGGGCGTTCAACGCCGGCGTCGAATTCCTGATCGGCCGCGGCTGCGACGTCTTCTTCATCTTCGATCAGGATTCGTACGTTCCGGACGACTATTTCGACCGAATGCTGGCCGGTTGCGCTCGGGTGGGCGACAGCCGCTTCCTGGTCGGGCCGCGGATCTTCAACCGCAATTTTCAGCGTGACCTGCCGTTGTTCACGGTGCGCCGCTGGTCCGCGCAGATCACGCCGATCCACGGCGGCGCGCATGGCCTGCTGTCGTGCTCGGTCATCATCTCGTCGGGCACCGCGATCTCGCTCGACGCGTATCGCGCGCTCGGCCGCTTTCGCGAGGATTTCTTCATCGACCACGTCGACGCCGAATACTGCATGCGCGCGCAAGCGCACGGCGTGCCGGTATGCGTCAACGCCGACGTGTCGCTGCCCCACGAACTCGGCAGCCCGTCCGCGCAGCAGCACTGGCCGCGTGTCGAGATATTCGACCAGAGTCCGCTGCGCCACTACTATGCGGCGCGCAACTGCATCCTCGTCGCCCGCGACTACTGGCGGCGCTATCCGGCGATGCTGCTGATCAATCTCATCACGCTCAAGCACGTCGCGTTCGTGCTGCTGCATGCGCGCAACAAGCGTCTGAAGCTGAAGGCGATCTATTGCGGCGTGACGGACGGGCTGCGAGGACGGTACGGGCGCGTGTGACGCGTGATTTATCGTGGTATTGGCGCACGACCCATGCACCATTAAATTCGGATCACTTATTATAAGAGAGGATTCCAGATGAGCTTGACCAAGCCGATTCACCGTCGCTATACGGGCGCGTTCTCCGTCGCGCCGACGATCTTCACCGAGTCGGGCGAGATCGACATGCCGGGCCAGAAGCGCTGCGTCGACTTCATCATCGACGCCGGAGCGGACGGCCTGTGCATCCTCGCGAACTACTCGGAACAGTTTTCGTTGACCGACGACGAGCGCGAGCGGCTCATCGCGGCGATCCTCGAGCACGTGGCGGGGCGCGTGCCGGTGATCGTGACGACCACGCATTTCAATCCGACGATCTGCGCGGCGCGCAGCCGCGCCGCGCAGGCGGCCGGTGCGGCGATGGTGATGGTGATGCCGCCGTACCACGGCGCGACGATTCGTTGCGGCGAGGCCGCGATCGAGCAGTTCTATGCGGAGCTCTCCGACGCGATCGCGATTCCGATCATGTACCAGGATGCGCCGATGAGCGGCACGCAGGTATCGGCCGCGTTTCTGGCGCGCATCGCGCACACGATTCCGAATCTGCGCTATTTCAAGATCGAGGTGCCGCAATCGGCGGCGAAGCTGCGCGAGCTGATCGCGCTCGGCGGCGATGCGATCGAAGGGCCGTTCGACGGCGAGGAAGCGATCACGCTGCTCGCCGATCTCGATGCGGGCGCGACCGGCAGCATCCTCGGCGGCGGCTACCCGGACGGGCTGCAGCCGATTCTCGCCGCGTATCTGGCCGGGCAGCGTGACGACGCGGTCGCGCGCTATGAGCAATGGCTGCCGTTGATCAATTACGAGAACCGTCAGGCCGGCCTGCTGGCGGCGAAGGCGCTGATGAAGGAGGGCGGCGTGATCGCATCGGACGCGCCGCGCCGCCCGCTCGCGCCGCTGCATCCGGCGACGCGCGCGGGCCTGATCGAGATTGCGCGACGCCTCGACGCATTGGTGCTGCGCTGGGCACGCTGACGCGGCCGCCTCGCGGCACGACGTGGCGATTTGCGCCGCAGCCGGTGCGCACGACGCGTACGGGCGGCCTTCGCACCCGATAACCCAACCAAGGAATCCGAAGAATGAGCATGCCGACGATACGCGCGGTCCGCGCGCTGACGGTGCGTGGTGGCGGTGCCGACTATCACGATCAGGATACCGGTCACTGGATCGACGACCACATTGCGACGCCGATGTCGCGCTACCCCGAATACCGGCAGAGCCGCCAGTCGTTCGGCATCAACGTGCTCGGCACGCTCGTGATCGAAGTCGAGGCCAGCGATGGAACGGTCGGGTTTGCGGTGACGACCGGCGGCGAGATCGGCGCGTTCATCGTCGAGCGGCATCTCGCGCGCTTCATCGAAGGGCAGCGCGTGACCGACATCGAGAAGATGTGGGACCAGATGTTCTACGCGACGCTGTACTACGGACGCAAGGGCGTCGTACTCAATGCGATTTCCGGCGTCGATCTCGCGCTGTGGGATCTGCTCGCGAAGGTCCGGCGGGAGCCCGTGCATCAGTTGCTCGGCGGCAAGGTGCGCGACGAGCTCGAGTTCTACGCGACCGGTGCGCGGCCCGATCTCGCGAAGGAGATGGGCTTCATCGGCGGCAAGCTGCCGTTGCATCACGGCCCGGCCGAGGGAGAGGCCGGCCTGCGCCGCAATCTCGAGGCGCTGGCCGAGATGCGTTCGCGCGTCGGCGCCGGTTTCTGGCTGATGCTCGATTGCTGGATGAGTCTCGACGTGCCGTATGCGACGCGGCTCGCGCACGAAGCGCACGCACTCGGTTTGAAATGGATCGAGGAATGCCTGCCGCCCGACGACTATTGGGGCTACGCGAAGCTGCGCCGCGACGTGCCGCGCGGCATGCTCGTCACGACCGGCGAGCACGAGGCGACCCGCTGGGGCTTCCGGATGCTGCTGGAGATGGAGTGCTGCGACATCATTCAGCCGGACGTGGGTTGGTGCGGCGGGCTCACCGAGCTGATCCGGATCTCGGCGCTCGCCGACGCGCGCGGCGTGCTGGTGATTCCGCACGGCTCGTCGGTCTACAGCTACCACTTCGTCGCGACGCGGCACAACAGCCCGTTCGCCGAATTCCTGATGATGGCGCCGCAGGCGGATCGTGTCGTGCCGATGTTCGATCCGCTGCTGCTCGACGAGCCGGTGCCGGTCGGCGGACGGATGAGGGTGCCCGACACGCCCGGCTTCGGCGTGCGCCTGAATCCGGACGTGCGCATGCAGCGCCCGTACGAACACTGAGCGCGCGCAGGCGTGCACTCGCATCGTGAGGCCGGCCGGCTCGAATGGCGGCGGCCGTTGCCGAACGCGTGATGGTCGAGAGAGGAGGGCGCAATGACGAAGTTGCTCGAAGACAGGATCGTCGTCGTGACAGGCGGATCGCGCGGGATCGGCCGCGCGATCGCGCTGGCGTGTGCGCGGCATGGCGCCGACATCGTCGTCAACTACTGGACCAACCCGCTGCTGCCTGCGCAGGCCGATCACGAGATCGACGCGCTCGTCGACGCGATCCGCGCGACGGGGCGCGACGCGCTGGCCGTACCGGGCGACGTCGCGCAGCCCGACACGGCCGGCGCGCTCGTCGCGGCCGCGGTCGAGCGATTCGGCCGGATCGACGTGCTGGCGAGCAATGCCGGAATCTGCCCGTTCCATGGCTTCCTGGACTTGCCGCCCGAACTGCTGCAAAGAACGATGGCAGTGAACCTGCACGGTGCGTTCTACATGACCCAGGCCGCCGCACGTCAAATGGCCGCGCAAGGGCGTGGCGGCGCGATCGTCGCGACGAGTTCGATCAGCGCGCTGGTCGGCGGCGGCATGCAGACGCACTACACGCCGACCAAGGCCGGCGTCCATGCGCTGATGCAGTCGTGCGCGGTTGCGCTCGCGCCGCATCGGATTCGCTGCAATTCGGTGCTGCCCGGCACGATCCGCACCGAGATCAACGACGACGATCTCGCCGCGCCCGGCAAGACCGAGTACTTCGAGCGCCGGATTCCGCTCGGCCGCCTCGGCGAGCCGGACGACGTCGCCGACTGCGTCGTGTTTCTCGCGTCCGACATGGCGCGCTACGTGAATGGCGCCGCGCTGCTCGTCGACGGCGGCATGTACGTGAACCTGCAATGACCCCGCGAGGCATGGGCATGGAAACGATCGCCTTCAGGATGCGCCTGCACCCCGGCAAGCAGGACGAATACCGGCGCCGGCACGATGCGATCTGGCCGGAACTGGCCGACGCGCTTCGTGCAGCGGGCATCTCGGACTACTGGATCTTTCTCGACGACGACACCCATCACCTATTCGCCGTGCTCAAACGGCCGGCCGATCATCGGATCGCGCAACTTGCCGAAACGGACGTGATGCGTCGCTGGTGGGCGTACATGGCCGACCTGATGGCGACCGGACCGGACGGACGTCCTGTGGAGAAAGCGCTGGCGCCGATGTTTCATCTGGAATGAGGTCGGCCCGTTCAACGGATCGGCAGCGCTCGACGTGCGCCGAACCGTTGCAGCGGATCATCGTGTCGCATGAACTCACGGAGCCCACATGCAGGTTGTCGATCCCCATGTCCATTTCTGGGACGCCGATGCGCTGAGTTACGGCTGGCTCGATCGCGCTCAGCCGGCATTCTCCGGCGCGGTGGCGGATTTGCCTCGCCGCTACCTGCCCGCGGACCTGCGTGCGGACGCCGGCGCGGATATCGACGTGCTGAAGGTCGTGCATGTCGAGGCGATCCACGATGCGTGGACGACGCCGAGCGAAGTCGACTGGCTGCAGGCGCTTGCCGAGGCGCCGGCGAGCGGCGGGATGCCGGACGGCATCGTCGCCGGCGTCGACCTGTTCGCGCCGGACGCACGCATCCGGCTCGCCGACGCGGCGGCGCATCCCAACGTGCGCGGCATCCGGCAAGTGTTGAACCGGCATCCGGACCCTTGGTACAACTACGTCGACGTGGACTATCTGGCCGAGCCGCGCTGGCGCGAGAACTTCGGCATGCTGAGCGAGTTCGGTTTGTCGTTCGACCTGCAGCTGTACCCGGCCCAGGTCGGCGCCGCGCTCGCCGTCATCGATGCGCACCCGGACACGCCCGTGATCGTCAACCATACGGGCATGTTCGTCGACCGGACCAGCGTGCACGGCTGGCGCGAATGGCGCGACGGACTGCGCGGGCTCGCGCGGCGAGCGAACGTGACGATGAAGCTGTCCGGGCTCGCGATGTTCGACCATCGTTGGTCGGTCGAGAGTTTCCGCCCGTACGTGCTGGAGGCGATCGACGTGTTCGGCGCGGCGCGCTGCATGTTCGCGTCGAATTTCCCGGTCGATCGGCTCCATGCCGGCTATCAAGCGCTCTGGCACGCCTATGCGGAGATCGTCGCGGGCGTCCGCGACGATGAGCGCGAAGCACTGTTCGTCCACAATGCGCTGCGAACTTACCGGTTGTGAGCCACGTGCCACTGTGAACGTCAACGGACGTGCAATGCGCGCGTCGTCGATCGGCGTGATTTGCACCGCGCCGCAACGCGCGCATCCGCCGGTTCCGACGGGCCGCGAGCAGCGAGGCAGCCGGCGAGATCGATGCGGCTGTGCAGGCGCCGGCCACACTGCCCGACGTCGAGCGGTGCTGGCCCGCGCCTTCCCGGAGCTTGCCTGCTTTAACCGCGCAACGCAGTCGCGACGACGTTCGCCAACGGCGTCGTGGGTCGACCGATCAGTCGCGCGAGGGCGCCGCCGTCGTCGAACAGCGCACCGCGCGAGGCGGCCACGTCGGCATCGGCCAGGATGCCGGCAAGCTCGGGCGGCAACCCGGCGCTCGTCAGCGCGTCCGCATAGGCGTCCTGCGCAAGATCGTTGTAGACAACGGTCTTGCCGGACTGCCGCGAAACCTCCGCGACCAGCTGCGCCAGCGTGAACGCATCGTCGGCCGCGAGTTCATACGTCTTTCCTGCGTGGCCGTCCGTCGTCAGTACCACGGCTGCCGCCTCGGCATAGTCCTTCCGCGCGGCGGCAGAGAAGCGCCCCGCCTTGGCGGCCCCGATGAACGCGCCGTGCTCGAGCGCCGCTGGAAGGGCCATCAGGTGGTTCTCGGTGTACCAGCCATTGCGAAGGATGACGGCGGGGAGGCCCGACGCCGCAATGACTTCTTCCGTCTGCCGATGCTCGATCGCGAGCCGGGCAGGCGAAGTGTCGGCGTGCAGCATGCTCGTATAGGAGAGCAACGAGACGCCGGCCTGCCCGGCCGCATCGATCACCGCGCGATGCAACGGCAAGCGGCCGGCGACTTCGGTCGACGAGATCAGCAGGAGCTTGTCGACACCGACGAACGCGGTGGCGAGCGTTTCAGGCCGCTTGTAGTCGGCCTCGCGCACCACCACGCCGCACGCCTCGAGGTCGCGCGCCTTCGCGGGATCCCTGACCGCCGCGACGATCCGGCTGGCCGGCACGGTTTCAAGCAACGCGTCGATCACAAGGCGCCCGAGTTGTCCGGATGCTCCCGTTATTGCATACATGTTCGTTCTCTCCGTGTATCGGTAGGTGAGGTTCCAAGTGTAGGGATGAAGGTTTCCGTTGGAAACCACCTATCCATCGGTTACCATCATTTTCAAGTAACCAAATGGAAACCTCGGTGGGACGACGATGGGCTTGAGAATGCGAAAGAAGGTGGAGCCGCTTCCCGGCTGTCCGATGTCGAAATGCATGGCGTTGATCGGCGGCCTGTGGACGCCCGAACTGATCTGGTGCCTGAGCAACGGCCCGCGTCGGTTTTCGGAGTTGCGGCGCGACAACCCGACCATCACCGCGAAGGTGCTGACCGGCAGGCTGCGCGATCTCGAGGAGCGGGGCGTGATCCGGCGAAGCGTGTTGCCGACGTCGCCGCCGTCCGTGGAATACGAGTTGACGTCGCTGGGCCGGGAACTGCTGCCGGCGATTACGTCGATCGTGGAAGTCGGGTCGCGTCTGCTGCTTCGCGACCGGCCGCGCTAGCCATTCGTAACGAGACCGAGAGCCAGCGCTTCAACGAGATTGGTTGAGGAAGATGATGGGCGCTCAGGAAACTATTTCGCGCGACACAGTGCCGGCTGGTCGAAGCAATCGCTCGAAGACGAACGGGTTGGGCGCGCGCCACCTCGTCTTCGTCGGTACTTTCGAGAAGTAAGCATCGCGCGGATTGAGTTCGTCTCCACGGACCTGCTCGGCGCGGAAGGGCGCCCACCATGCTGAAGAGGGCGTGTACGACATTGGCGAGACCTGCACCGGAACCGCACAGCCCACGATCATGACAAGCGGGTCGCGACTCAACGGGCCGGCCAACAGCCGGCTCGCGGCAATCAATCCGCCCGATCCCGCCGACGCAACGCTTTACGCGTCTTTCAGCCAGGGCATTTCCACGGGTGACACGACCAGTTGCCGGAATTCGCGTTTCAAATCGAAGATGAAGCCGACGAGGATCATGGAGTCGGCGTAAGGAATCGGAAAGACATGCGGATTTTCCGGCGTACGCAGCGGGCGCTCCGGCGTGTCCGCCGTCGCCGCGGCGTTCTCGCGAACGCTTTCCAGCTCGTCGGCCATGGCCGCGCCACTGACTTGCAGCACACGGCTACGCAGGTCGCTGAAGGGCTCGATGCGCGCAGCGTCTTCGTGGTATTCGGGCACTTCATAAACGAACCAGGACATTATCGTCTCCCATGAGAAGGGGCGCTATTCTAACGCTACGCGAGAATCCATCGAAAATCGACCGCGCCCACTTCTCCAGGCACATCCACGAACCCTGCGAGGTCATCGCATCTCGAGCGGATCGCAGCAATGTCACACTTCGGATAACACCTGACGCGCCGCGCGAACAACCGCATCGACCGTAATGTCGAACTTGTCGTACACGTCCTTGATTTTCCCGGACTCGCCGAAGCTGTGCATGCCGACGAACCGGCCTTCCGGACCGATGTACCGCTCCCATCCCAGTTCGACCGCCGCCTCGACCGCCACCCTCGCGGGAGAAGCGCCCAGCACGGCCCGTTGGTAATCGCGTGGCTGTTCCTCGAAGAGCAGGCGGCACGGCATCGATACGACGGCCGTCGGCACGCCTTCGTGCTGCAGGACGTCGCGTGCCTGGACGGCGAGGTCGACCTCCGAACCTGTCGCGAGCAACGTGAGTTGGCGCGGCCCGCCATCGGCCTCCCGCAAAATATAGGCACCGCGTGCCGACTTGTTTTCGTTTCCAGGCTCGTTGCGCAGGAGCGGGACCGGCTGTCGTGACAATGCGAGGAGGGCAGCCCGGCGGGGCTGTTCGAGAATCAGTTCCCAGCACTCTGCCGTTTCGACTGGGTCGGCTGGCCGATAGACCGCGAGTTGGGGAATGGCCCGAAGGGCGGCAAGGTGCTCGACGGGTTGATGAGTCGGGCCATCTTCTCCGAGACCGATGGAATCGTGCGTCATCACGAAGATGGACCGCACCCGCATCATCGCGCTCAACCGGATCGCCGGTCGGCAGTAGTCCGAAAAACAAAGGAATGTGCCGCCGTACGGAATGAGGCCGCCATGAAGGGCAATGCCGTTCATGGCGGCGGCCATGCCGTGTTCGCGGACGCCGTAATGAAGGTATGAACCGTTGAACCGGCCGGGCTCGATCGCGATTTGCTTCTTCGTCTTCGTATTGTTGGACTGCGTAAGGTCGGCCGAGCCGCCCAGCAATTCCGGAATCGCGTCGACGAGATAGTCGAGCACCGCACCGCTGGCCTTGCGGGTGGCCATTGCACTGCCACCGGCAATAAACGCCTGCCGTGCCGCCGCAATCGCCGCCTTCCAGTTATCCGGAAGCTTTCCGGCATTGCGCCGGTCGAATTCGGTACGCAGCGCATGCGGCGCCTGGCGGACGCGCTCCTCCCACGCGAGTCTCGTCTTGCGGCCACGCGCGCCGATCTCCCGCCATGCTTGCAGCAGGTCATCCGGGATTTCAAACGGCGGCGAATGCCAATCGAGCGCCTGGCGTGCGCCCGAGATTTCATCCTCGCCCGGGGCATCGCTATGGGCTTTCTCGGTTCCAGCCTTCGTCGGAAAGCCGAATCCGATGATCGTCCTGCATGCGATCAAGGTCGGTCGATCATGCGTTGTCCGGGCGGTCTCGATGGCGTTCCGTATCGCATCCGTGTCGTGGCCGTCGATTTCCAGGACGTGCCATCCAGCTGCGTGAAAGCGCTCGATCTCGTTGTCCGAGACTGCGAGCTTGGTGGCGCCGTCGATCGAAATCGAATTGTTGTCCCAGAACGCGATCAGTCGGCCCAACCGGAGGTGGCCGGCCAACGAAATGGCCTCGTGGCTGATGCCTTCCATCAGACAACCGTCACCGAGAAATACGTACGTGTAGTGATCGACGAGATCGTCGCCGAAGTGCGCATTCATGACGCGCTCGGCCAACGCCATGCCGACGGAGTCCGCAATGCCTTGTCCGAGGGGGCCGGTAGTCAGTTCGATTCCCTCGGCGTGCGAGTACTCCGGATGACCGGGTGTCTTGCTGCCGACTTGCCGGAACCGCTTCAGCTCGTCGATGGTCATGTCCGAATAGCCCGTCAGATAGAGAAGGCTGTAGAGGAGCATCGACGCGTGTCCGTTGGAAAGCACAAACCGGTCTCGGTCGATCCAGTGAGGGTCCGATGCATCGAATTGCATGAACTCCTTGAACAGGACCGTCGCGACGTCAGCCAACCCCATTGGCGCACCAGGATGACCGCTGTTGGCTTTTTGGACTGCGTCCATGGTGAGGAAGCGGATGCAGTTCGCCAGCGCGCGCAGATGTGGGTCTCGTGGGGACGGCACCGCTTTCGCAGTCGTCCCGGAATTTGCGGTGGGATCGCTCATCGGTTCTCCTGTGTTGGCTGGGAAAGATGAGGCCACGGTGCAATATGCATACCTTCTCGACGATGGCGAGGATATAGGGAGATGTTCGAAGCGTTTGCCTTCGACTTAATCGTTGATGGGGTGCGCGTCCCCGTCATTGCCTGGATGCAACGTGTCGGGAAGGATGTCGACCTCGTCTCGGTATCCACACGAGATCCACGCCAACTGCCCCTGCTTTAATAGCGGTTCAGTTCGATTCAGCCCGCCGCGCGACCAACTCGACGCATGCGAAACTTAACGCAGTGTCCGGGATGGGGCGCCACCACACTATGTCCCCAAAGCAGAAAGAGATGGAGCAGGCGCTAAAAGGCATTCTGGATTGGTAACGGGCCGTGACCTATCAACGCCACGCACTGCGGACGTGCAACGAATGGGTAGGCTGGCAGTCTGATCTGGTTTTTCTGGCACTTGCCGCACGGATGGGCGGCCCGCCCAGAAGCGGGCGGCCTAATCGCGAGCAGCGAAGCGGGACCGCGCCTAGGCACGGCGACAGACCGCGCAAAGAAGTCGGCAACTGCTTCGCTCAATGCAGGTCAGGCGGTACGTAGTGAACCCCGAATTGCTCTGCCAGTTGCGCGAGCCGCCGATCGCGCGTCCAGAGTCGGGTGTTCGGGGTCAACAGCACCGATGCAAGCAGCGTGCAATCCACGGCACCGCATCCGCGCCCATACAGCCGTTCCCGCTCGATCCAGTCCGCTACTTCGCCTGGCGTCGCGCGGCGCGTTTGGCGCAATAACGCGAGATCTCCCAGCGTTCGTGCCCGCGGTTCGGGCGGCGTCCCGCACGTGAGCTCAAGTATCACCAGTGGATGTGTAAGGACGTTATCGACGCTCAGAAGTTGGATAAGCGCTGGTAGTGGCCGCCGGAAATGCTCGGCCCACACGGACGTGTCGACCAACACACTCATCGGACGATTACCTCGGGAGCGCGGCGCGGGACATCTGCCATGTCGGGCGCGCGACCGCCCAGGGCGGCCAGGCGTTGACCGGCCTGGACGCGCACGAAGGTTTCAAGTGCCGTCCGGAATAGGTCGGCCGGCGGCATGCCAGGTTCCGCGAGTTCGAGTGCGCGCGCATAGAGAGCGTCGTCGACGGTGACGGTGGTACGCATGATGGCTCCTTTGATGCTTTTCCGCATCAATTTTAGCATCAATTCAACAACGATTCAGTCATTGACAAGCGGATCACCAATCGGCCTGAAGTGGGGCCGTGACGCCTTCGCCAAGGAGATCCGACTACGGTGGCGTTAGAAGTTGGCGAACGTCGCTGGCGCCCGCATGGGCAACCGTTTCGATCTCTATGCTCGCACCAAGGCGGGTGTGAGGTGTCGTCAAGCATGTCGTGCCACCACGATAATTGTGTAATGGGCTGCTGCACAATTACCGGCACTGGAAAGCCGTTGCGACCGAAGGCTTATTTGTATTATTTCGGCGTAGCCGGAAACCGACATGCCTGCCTAGTCCGGACTGTAAATTTTAAGAGGACCCCAATAAAGCGATAAACAACATTATGTTAAATCACAATGCAGCATCGAAAAACGTCAAGCCCCTTCGTCACTTGCGGCCCGCAGCAACATCAAATTCACCTTGTGCGCCCCGATGCCGATGCGCCGTTCGGATCAGTTGTGCGTCGCGGCAGGCACGTCCGTGCACGTCGACAGACAGAGCTTGATCTCGTCTCGCACGACATCCTGACAGCCGCACGATGCCTTCTCGAGACCGCGGAGATCGCCAAGTTCAATGGAACCGCGATACTGCCGGATCAAGCCGAGCTTCTGCAGTTGGCCCAACGCGTCCGTGATCGTTTCTCGGCGCACGCCGAGCATCTGCGCGAGCATGTGGTGCGTGATCTGAATCTCGATGCTGCGTGACCGGTCGTATGCAAGCAGGAACCATCGGCACAACTGGTGCTTGAGCACATGATGGCGACTGCAGAGCGTGATCTGAGACATCTGCGCCATCAGCAGCCGCACGCAGGCGAACACGAGTTGGCGAATCTCCGGCGACGCATCGAACGCGACGTCGAATACACGGCGATCGAGCCTGTAGGCGGCCCCGTCGCGACACACGACGACGCGGCGCGGCATCCTGCCGCGGCCGCCGATCACATCGTCGCACACCACGCTTTCGCTACCGATTCCTGCTACTTCGAGCGTCATGCCGCCGGACGCCACGTACTGCAGAGAAATCGCCGTCGTCACGGGTAGATAAACCGCAGCGAGCATTTTGCCCGGTTCGCAGAGCACTTCTCCGGATTTGAGATGCACGAGTTGCAGGTGAGCGGCCAGCGTGGCGCGCTCGTCATGGCCGAGCATCGCGAGAAACCAGTTGGCGTCGAAACTATGGGAAAGCTCGATCATAAACGGCTGCTATCATGAAACGTGCCGATGAAAAGACAATATCGACCGTGAATTTTACGAGCCGGAAAGACAAATCCCGTATGGCGTTATCCCCAACCGCTTCTTCATTTTCACGCCCATGCAAAACCATAAAGAAGGCGGGCTGCCGAACGACAGCGCCGCCATAAAGGTCATTAATGTAGACCAGGCACGAACGCGCCATACAGGATAGAACGGCGCGTCAATGGAATTCTACGCGCGCGAATCGACATATTTCCGATCCGTCATGAAATTGGATCATTTAAATACTAATCTGGGACTTTTCGTAGAGTTGTAAGGCCGTTGTCACGCTCGCCTTGCGGTTCGTCGGACGAAATCGCGACGAAGACGGCATAGTTCGCAGGACACTGCGCCGCCCCCGCCCCATCACGCGAGCCGAGAAATGAGACCCTTGCCCGTCAATCCGTCCGCTCGATGGCGGACCTCGCCAGCCTCGTTGGCTTCAGCAGCCCGTTTCATCGCGTCATTCGTGCCGGATCAACCGTGATCAAGAAAGGCGGTCATCCACGCGCTGAATGTAGGGTTCTGCAGATCGGTCGATACGCTGGGTTGCATTCGCGCGCAACGCACTGCCCGATCTTGCATCTCCCTTGGGGTGCAATCAAACTCCGCCTTGAAGACTCGACTGAAGTGTTTCTCGTTCACGAAACCATGACGACGCGCGACCTCTCCGATCCGCGCACGCAACGACGTTGGATCCGCCAGCGCGCTGCGCGCGCGACGCAGTCTCTTTTGGAGGATGACGTGTGACACACCTGCGCCCGTCGTCGATTCGAACAGACGATATAGACTCGAGCGGGAAATACCTATTTCCTTGCAGATTCGGTCCGGTCCAAGATCCGGCTCCAACAGATGTGCGTCGATGTAGCGTTTCACGCGTTCAAATCGGAGCGCATCAAGTTCGGACTGCGCTTGAGCCAGTGAATCCGCGGCCGGCTGCAGGCAGGCTCGCAAGATATCGGCCGTCGCCTGCGCAACGTACGGCATTTCTGCGACGGACATCCGTGCGAGACGGGCGTGTAGCGACTGCATGTAATCCGCCAGCAGACCGGCGAGGCCGCTCGTCAGCGTTTGACCGTGAAGTGCGGACATGTCCACTGGAAGAATGCTTCTCGGTACGATCATATAAATCGTGTCACCGAGTGTTACCGAATAGTCAGCTGTCTTCGCCCGGTCCAGAAAAAGCAACTGGCCGCCGCATACGTTCACTTCGCGCGTACCAGCCCAGCCTTGTATGAGTTCGGATTGATGCAACTCCAGGCAGTAGTAGTCGAGGCCGTCCGCACGAATGTGCCGTGTCGAACGTCGGGCGCGATGCGGGACCTGCCTCGCGGAATTCTTCCATATCCGCTGCCCTGCTACGAATTGACCGAGCTGAACGGCCTGCATCGATGCGTCGAAGTGGACGGTGGGGTCGTCCGGCGCTTCAAGGTCGATTATGCCGTTCAGCTGATTCCGCCATGCATCGAATTTTTCGTGCTGCGATAGAGGTTCCGTCGAAAATCGAAAAATGGGGAGCGACGCGTTGTTGTCCACGGACGACCCTGCTTTTGATGCCCACAATGGAAAAATGATACTTGGTCACCTATAACACCATTGTCAAACATCGTCATATTTCGAGCGCATTCAGGGCTTTCGGCGATAAATGGGCCGCTAACAACTCGAGTTACCGGTTTCACCCTTCGAGCCGCTCATTCATTTTCAATGTCCATTTTATTTTATTCTGAAAAATATATTCTTCTTCGCAGAATATCGCCCCGAGAATTCCGTACATTGAAGCATGGGCATTTCATTCATATAACCCGCCTTCATCTTTCAATCCGGCATAACTCACTCCCCGACCACCTCGGCCTGACGATCGTCGCGCTTCGTCACCGCCACCCGCCGGCCGTTTCGCCCGATCGACGCCACCACCCGAAACGCCACCGGCGCAAACCCCAGCCCGCACATCGTTGCGGCCAGCACGCCCCCAAACGCGCCTGTCCCGATCGACCGCCGGCTCTCCGCACCCGCGCCCGTCGCCAGCACCAGCGGCACAACGCCGAGCAAAAACGCCATCGACGTCATCACGATCGGCCGCCGACCGTCCCAATGGACCTCGCATCTTTACATGTCGCCTGCGCACAACAGGTTGATCGTCTGGCCACGGTCCCGCATTTCTAACAATCTCATTTCTTAATTTAAACAATAACATTACTTCCAACCCGGTGCCGCAGCGTGTTATCCGCAACGGCCGCGAGGTGGAAATCCCACGGCGCCGGCCTGACGGCGCGTACGTCGAGCCGCAGCCGCTTGCACCGGCACTTGACCTCACATTCAGCCGTGATTCGCCAAATATTACAAATAACTTTCTTGTCACGAGCAATTTTCCGCAACAATCTGCACCGTTAATTTCTTCATATGAAATAAATGCATTGCGAATGAGAATTGCTTCTATTAGCATTCGCCGCCGGTAATTAACCGTAATAAATCAAGGAGGCACACCGTGCGTGGCTTCGCAGCCTGACGAAGCCCGCATCGCGTGGCAAACGACATGAGAAGACAAGCATCCCGTACGTCCACGAAACTGGCCGCAGCGTTCGGACTGGCGGCCGCGTGTGCGGCCGGCGCCGCGCACGCCGGCGAATCGCCGTTCGGCTGGATCTACACCGCCGACGTGATGCCGAAAGGCCATTTCGAACTGGAACACAGCTCGTTCTTGCAGCAAGGCCAGACGCAAGGCACCTACAACTATCTGAAGAACCGCGAGGAGATCGAGTACGGCTTGACGGATCGCTTGCAGTTGTCCGGCTACGTGAACTGGAGCTACACGAACGCATTCCGCAACGGCATCGACGGCATGACCGGCGGCCCCGGCACCGACCTCGGTCCCAACGACGATCCGGCCGGCCGCTATCGCAAGACGCGCTTCGACGGCGTATCGCTCGAAGCGATCTACCAGGTGCTGAACCCCGTGACGTCGCCGATCGGCCTCGCGTTCTACCTCGAGCCGGAAATCGGCCCGCGCGAGCGCGCGCTCGAGTGGCGAGTCATCCTGCAGAAGAACTTCCTCGACGACCGGCTGATCGTCGCCGCGAACATCATGGGCGAGCACGAGAAGGAAAAGACCGCGATGGGCGACGTCGAGCGCGCGTCGATGATCGACCTGACCGCGGGCGTGTCGTACCGGTTCACCAACAACCTGAGCGCCGGCGTCGAAATGCGCAACCATCGCGAGTTCAGCGGCTACTGGTACAACCGCCGCGAGCATTCCGCCTGGTTCCTCGGGCCGAACCTCCATTACGCGACCAAGCACTGGTGGGTGACCGCCGCGTGGCGCCATCAGATGCCGTGGGTGCAAACCTTCAACGAGGATCAGGAAGCCGTCAGCGCCGGCGGCCGCATCTTCGGCGAAGAGCATGCGCGCAACGAATTCATGGTCAAGGTCGGCGTGCCGTTCTGAGGAGAAGCGCGATGAAATGGATGCCCTTTGCCGTCCTGCCGGTCGCGCTCGCCGCGGCGCCCACGTATGCGGTCGAATACCTGAGCGTCGCGCAGGCGCAGGCTGCGATGTTCCCCGGCATCACGCTGTCGCCGGTCCTGCTGAAGCTGCCCGACACTGTGCGCGACGCGATGCTCGAGCGTTCCGGCGTGCATGAACCGTTCGACGAGAAAGGCGTGTGGAAAGCGCCGGACGGCGGCTGGTTCGTGCTCGACAAGGTTGTCGGCAAGCACGAGAAGATCGCCTACGCCGTCGCGCTGAACGCGAACGGCAGCGTGCGCGGCATCGATATCCTGTCGTATCAGGAGACCTACGGCGCCGAAGTGCGCAACGCCGACTGGCGCGCGCAGTTCGTCGGCAAGACGTCGCACGACGCGATGCAACTCGGCAAGGACGTGCGCAACATCAGCGGCGCGACATTGTCCTGCAAGCACATCACGCAAGGCCTGAAGCGCGTGCTCGCGCTGCACGAGCTCGCGCTCGCGAGGATGTGAGATGCCTGCGCGCGCCCGTCCGCTGCTCGGCACGATCGTCGAGATGCACGTCGACGAACGCGCGGGCGGCGATGCGCTGCCGCATGCGTTCGAGCAGGTCGCGCAAGTCGAGCGGCTGATGAGCTTCCACCGTGCGGACAGCGACCTGGGCCGCCTCCACGCCGCCGCGCTCGATACGCCCGTCGCCGTGCATCCGTGGACATTCCACGTATTGCGGCACGCGCAGCGGCTGTTCCGGCTAAGCGGCGGACTCTTCGATCCGACGGTCGCGCGCACGCTCGTCGCACGCGGGCTTCTTCCCGCGCCGGCCGGCCGCGTGCCCGACGCCAGCGCCTGCTTCGACGCGGTCGAACTGCACGCGGCATGCCGCGTCGTGCGCCGCCGGGATGTATGGATCGATCTCGGCGGCATCGCGAAAGGCTTCGCAGTCGACATCGCGGTCGCCACGCTCCGCCGGGCGGGCGCGACGGCGGGAGCGGTGTCGGCGGGCGGCGATCTTCGCGTGTTCGGCGACGCGCCGCAGCCCATTTCCATACGCACCCCCGACGCGCCAGCGCGCTCCCGGGTGCTCGGCCTCCTGACGCGCGGCGCGGTGGCGACGAGCGGCCGCTACTTCGCGTCGAGCTTCGGTTTTCCCGACGACGCGCAGACGATCGTCGCGACGGCGCCGCATGCCACACACACCGCCGCGCACTATGCGAGCGTGTCGGTCGTCGCGCCCCGCTGCATCTGGGCCGACGCGCTCACCAAGCTCGTGATGCTTACCGGCGCCGACGCGCCGCTGACGGCACACGTTCTTCAATCCCATCACGCACACGCGGTCACATCATGACAACCTCGTCCCGTCCCGGCCAGCGCAAAGGCACCGGCATCCTGCTGCATCCCGCGCACTACCGCCTGACGCTCGCGATCCTGACGATCGTCGCGCTAAGCGGACTCGTTTACTGCGGCGTGCGCGATGTAGCGCAGGTCGAGGACTGGCCGTGGTCGCATCCACTGCTGCAGGCTCACGGCGCGTTTTCGTTCCTCAGCCTGATCCTCCTTGGCTCGCTGCTGCCGCAACATATCCGCTTCGCGTGGAACGCGCGGCGCAATCTCGTCACCGGTGTCATTGCCCTCAGCACGATGGCGATCCTCGCGATCAGCGCGTACGGGCTCTATTACGCGCCAGAGGAATGGCACCTGCTCATGAAGTGGACGCATATTGCGATCGGCGTCGCGCTGGTTGCCACGATCCCGCTGCATATAGTCGTCGGGCGCACGCGGCGAGTGCACGGCCATACGCGCGGTCACTCTCATGGCGTACCGCGCGAGCCGGGCGAAGCGAGCGCCGGCCGGCATCCGAAAGCCGACAACAAGCAAGCCGTGTACGCGGAGACGGCGGACGGCTGAACACACGTCCGGAACCGTCGGCATCAAGGAACGCGTCGCGCCTCCACTCAACTGATCCGATTAGCTCGCGATGGGATACTCACCCCGGACATTTCTGATCGCTGCGGACGACTCGATCTGCCGGCTTAGCAAGCGCTACTGGCAAATGCTCGGGCAGCCGGACAGCCACCGTCTGCCGGGTTTTGCCGGGCAGCGGGTGCGCATCGCAAACTTGCTCGTCCAGCTGGTGAACCGTGTCCCGACGCGTGTCGTGTATCGCGACTTCATGATCGTCACCTTTGATGCCGACGGCGCGCTCGACGTCGGCCAGATCGTGGAACGCATGGCCGTGCACGGCGATGTCATTTTGTCGGGCGGCACAGCCGGAACGGCCGCGACGTGAAGATCGTCGATGCGACGGCGCGCAGGGTGGTAAATGGACACCGTCGCCGGTGCTGGCAACGGCTCTCGAAGAGGCGGCACTTGGGCTACGACCGCGCCCTCGGATCTGAAGGGGCGCTTGGCCCAGCTACCCGGTGGGGCGTTAAATTTCCCTTTTAAATCATCTAATTAAGGTGATTTTGGCGAAAATTTCACGAATCCCGGCCGACCCTCACTGCCGGTCTATGCTGTAGCCGCATCGACGACGACCAAACAACCGGCCGTGGTCGCGAACATCGAGGCGGACCCGACATGCTCCGGCGTTCCGCCAGACGCGATGCTCGCATGGGTCGGCGTTCACGTCGCATTTCCTCTCCAGCCAACACCGCATTTCGTGATATTCCCGATCCGGGAAGCCGGCTTCCTGAACTGAACGAACCGACAACGCGTTATATTCTGGTCCCAGGCAGGACCACTCCGGAGCCTCCCGCCATCGCCACCCTTCCCTACGCGCTTCTTCACCCCGAGAGAACGATAAAAATGGACCACGCGCAATATTTCAACCAAAGCTCGATCCAGGCCGCGAATCTTCGCCTGCACTACCTATCGCAGTTGCTGCGCGAGCAGACGGGCTCGATCGTCCAGTACGGCATCCTGCGCGGGTTTCCCATCGGTTTCAGTCATTGGGCGGAAGTCGCGGTCGGCGGCTATCTGCTCGGCACCTACGAGATCGCCGTTTGCGCGATCCTGGAAGCGCTCGGGTCGCCTGAAAAGGTGCTGGTCGATCTCGGGGCCGCCGACGGCATTTTCGGCATCGGCCTAGTCAGGAACAACGTCTTTGCGCGCAGCCTGTGTTTCGAGATGGACGAGCAACGCCGCCACGCGATCCAGCACCGCGCCGCGGAAATGGGGCTGGCGGACCGCGTCGCCGTCTACGGAAAGGCCGATCGCAACCTGCCCGCGATCCTGTCGGAGCACGGCGGGGAGCCGGCCGGACGGGTCATCCTGTGCGATATCGAAGGCGCCGAGTTCGACCTGTTCGACGACGCGCTGCTGGAGCAGCTCTCCGGCAGCCACGTCATCGTCGAAATCCACGACTTCCTGCTTGCCGACCCGGAGCAAGCCGCTCGCGCGTTCGATGAATTGAGTCAGCGCGCGAGCAAGTACTTCAACGTGTACGAGATCCGCGACGGGCTGCGGGACATTCGCAACATCCCGTTGCTGCGACACTGGTCGGACTGGGACGCATGGCTGATGTGCGTCGAGGCGCGCTACCGGATGATGCGGTGGCTCTGGCTCGAGCCGAAAAGCCAGCCGCGGCGCTCCGATCACGACATCGATCGTCTGATCCTCGACTACCAGCGCCGAATTTTCGCCGTGTGACGGACGCGCGCGGCGTGTATCCGCCGCGCGCGTCCGGCAACGTCACGATCGGGCGCATCCGGGCGAATCGCCGCCCGCTCGAACGAATGCGCGCTGACGATGGATGTGGACGGTAGCGCCTACCCGATTGCATCGTCGCCGGACAACGCCTGCGCCATCTCCGATATCGGCCTGCTCCAGTCACCCAATGTCGCTTGCCGATACAACTGCATCGACCTGTACCACGGCGTGTCTCGATGGCAGTTGGACCAACGCTCGTCGCACGCCGCCGACAGCAGTACCCACACTGGCCGTCCGAGCGCGCCGGCGAGGTGGGCAGGCCCCGTATCCACCGTGATCAACAAATCGAGCGAATCGAGGATCACGGCCGTGTCTCCGAGATCGCTCAGCTCGTCACTGATGACGCCAATGCCATGTTTATCGAGCACCGCATATTCGTCGTCGGTGATCTTGCCGAACTGCAGCGCATGGAAGCGGCTCTGGGGCGCACCGAACAACGGCGCAAGTTGCTCCAGCGAGATCGATCGATAGGGTTCATGGCGCACCGAGGTACCGCTACGCCAGATCAGGCCAATTTCGCGAACGCCGTGGCGTCGATTTTTGAAAATGTCGGCAATCCGCGCCGTCATTTCCCGTCCGGCCGGTGCCTGCAAGTATGAATCGGTGTAGCAGGGAAAGTATGGCGTCGCCTGATAGCGCACGAAGAGGTCGAAGGTACAGATGACGCAATCACTTTGGTCGATCGCACTGCGGGCATCTTCTACGACGGTGATCCAATCCCATGCGGAAAATATCGCCGCCAGTGTGTTCGGCGCCTGCAACACGACAGCCTGTGCCCCTTCGTCCCGCAAGAGATGCAAATACCGAGAAAACATGATCACGTCGCCCAGTCCCCCCTCCTGAACGACGAGGACACGCTTTCCCGCGACCGATTCGTCGAATCGCAGAAGCTTGCCGACGATTTTTTCGTACTCGACGGTATCGCTCCGATAGATATTGGAAACGATAGCGGCTCGGCTCCAGGTATCGCGTAGCCGTCGGCTCAGGGCGTGGGCCTCGCGAAAACGACCTTGAGCGTATTGCGAGATCGCGAGTTCGACCTGCACGATTCTGAGATCAGGCTCATGATCGAGTTCGGTGATGGCTCGAGTCAATAGCGTTTCGGCCTGCGAAAAAAGGCCGAGATAGTTCATGTCGATGCCGATCTGCGCGCGAAAGAATGGCTCTTCAATGCGATCCGCGAGTTCCTTCATCAGTCGAATCGCTTCCTCCGCGTGGCCCGACAACCTGAGCGCGCGGCCCAGCGCGAGGCCGGTGCTCGCGGACTTCTCGCGAAGGTAGGCGTTGTATGCAACGTCGAGCGCGAATTGATCGCTTGTCAATTTATCCCCGCATGGAATTCCGGTAATTCGGTTTCTATATACGATCGAGTTTTATTTTGGGCGCCGTCGACACGACGACGTATCGCGGTCGCCATTTGCGGTATCCGCCACCGCCACGCGATTCCCCCGTACCGGCAGCTTGCGGTCGCAGGCTGCGGGAAATATGCCGCTTGCGCGCGCGACCTCAATCCGCGAACGCGACAGGAAGACGGCCGGCCGTCGGCGGCATACCGCTACGACGCCGCGGTCACTTGCCGAACCTTACACTTTGCCCGCGCGACATAAAAGCCCTCCGCCCGGGAACATTTGTCAAATAACTTGAATGCCCGACAACGGGCCGACGATTTCCCTTAACATCCGCCGTCATGTCGGCTCACGTCGAACACGGTCGGCCGACCGTCGGGCATCGGCTATCGATCGTTCTATTGGACGCCCACCCGGCACCGATTTCATCCGCACCCCAGGACCGATCATGTTCCAGACTCCAGGAGATTCCTTCGTCAACGGTTCGTTGCTGGGCCTGTGCGTCGAGGTGCCGATTGCCGTGCTGGTTTCGCTGGCCATGCACGGTGTCGACTGGAACGGCCCGCGCGTCGCGATGCTCGTCGCCACGCCCGTGCTGATCGCGTGCGTTGCGCTGCTGACCCGTCCGGTCGCATTCAGCACGGTATGGAAGCACAAGCGCTCGCCTTTCGAGCTCGACGACAATCTCCGCGCCTCGATCTATGGCCGGCTCTGCGGGATCGCGCTCGGCGTGGTGTTCGGCATCATGGTCGCGACGACGTTCTCCTGATCCGGTCGCCCGAACCTTCCGGCGAAACCCGCATCGCCACCGGTCGGCAAGCGCTTCCCGTTTCCTTGCGTCATCCCGCCGCAACCGGCGGATCGAACGACGTATCCCACAACGGCGCGACACGGGCCGGGCCGTTCAACACGCCGATGCGGGCAAACAGGCCCGCTCCCGCCCTACCAACGTTTCGCGGAATCGATATGCGAACGTGCGTAGCGCATCGGTCGGCCCTCGCCTAGCGAGGCGTTGCGTAAACGCATCGTCATGCGAACGACGGGTATTGCGCACATCGAACGATTTCATCGATCGATATGACCGCACACGTGCATTTTCGACACGCAACGTTCGCGGTCCGCGCGATGCGTTCGCCACAGCAGGCGTGCCGGACGCGATCGTTGCGCACATGCCGGGCCGACGGCAACGCACATTACAAATCGGCCGCGCAGCGATTTACAAACCACGGATCGGCCGTTCGTCGGCGCGTTCGTCGTCAATAGCATCGTGATCCTCACAAACGTATCGATAACGACAGAGGATGGTCATGATCAAAAAAACGGTGGCGCTGGGTTTGGTTTCGATCGGTTCGGTCAGCGCGCATGCGCAAAGTTCGGTGACGTTGTACGGCGTGGTCGACGCCGGCATCGCGTATACGAACAACCAGGGCGGCGCGAGCAACATCCAGCAGACGAGCGGCAAGCTGAGCGGCAGCCGCTGGGGCCTGAAGGGCGCGGAGGATCTCGGCGGCGGCCTGCAGGCGATCTTCACGCTGGAAAGCGGGTTCCGGCCGAGCGATGGCGGGCTCGGCCAGGGCGGCCGCCTGCTCGGCCGGTCCGCGTACGTGGGCTCGGCAAGAAAGGCCTCGGCACGCTGACGTTCGGCCGTCAGTACGAGCCGATCACCGATCTCGTCGCGCAGTACTCGGGGGCCGGTTTCTGGTCGCCGGCCACGCACGTGGGCGACAACGACAACATGAACCAGAGCTTCCGGTTGAACAACGCGGTGAAGTTCCGCAGCGACGCGATCGCCGGCTTCACGGCCGACCTGCTCTATGCATTCAGCAACCAGGCCAATGGCGGCGCGGGCACCGGATTCTCGAACAACAACGCATGGGGCGCATCGGCGAACTACGTGAACGGCCCGCTGTCGATCGGCGGCGGCTATGTGCGATTCAACCATCCCAATGCGACGTCGAATACGAGCGGCGCGGTGGGCGGCGCGACCTCGAGCACCGGCAACGACTACAGCGGCGCGTTCTTCTACGGGCTGAACGGCGGCGTACTGAAGCAGCAGATCGGCGCGGTGGGCGCGAACTACGCGCTCGGCCGTACGACGCTCGGCTTCGCATGGAGCCACACGCAGCTCGACTATCTCGACGGCTCGTCGCGCAAGCTCAACAACTACGACTTGAACGCACGCTACCAGATCACGCCGGCGGCGACGCTGATCGGCGTCTATACGTTTACCGACGGGCGCGCGAGCGGCTTGCCGGGCACGAGCGGTCAGACGCTGAAGCCGCGCTGGCACCAGTTCACGCTCGGGTTCGACTATGCGTTGTCGAAGCGCACCGATATCTACGTGTCGGGGATCTACCAGCTCGCGGCTGGCGATGCGAGCACCTCGACGCCGGGCGGCTATCGCAAGATCGCGGCGATCTCGAACATCGGCAGCGCGTCGTCGACGAACCGCCAGCTTGCGTTCGTCAGCGGGCTGCGCGTGAAGTTCTGACGGCACCTGCATCGGATGCGGCGCGACAAGCGCCATCCGTAGCGTATCGGGACGCCCCGGCGCATATGAAAAGCCGCTTTCGGCCTACGTCATGCATGCGCCGGGATCGATCGCGCCCGGCGCGTCAGTGCTGGATGCCCCAGCGCCGCACGGTCGCGCGTTCGAGCGTATCGAACACGAGGTTCTCGATCAGCAGCCCGATCACGATGACGGCCGCGAGGCCCGCGAACACGCGATCCGTATACAGCTCGTTGCGGTTCTGGAAGATGTACCAGCCGAGGCCGCCCTGCCCGGCGCTCGCGCCGAACACGAGTTCGGCCGCGATCAGCGTGCGCCATGCGAAGGCCCAGCCGACGCGCAAGCCGGACAGGATCGACGGCAGCGCGGCCGGCACGAGGATCAGCGCGATCTGGCGCAGCCCCGTGAGTCCGTAGTTGCGCCCCGCCATTTTCAGCGTGGCGGGCACGCCGGCAAAGCCGGTATACATGCTGAGCGCGAGCGGCCACAGCACCGCATGCACGAGCACGAACAGCAGGCTGCCGGTACCGAGCCCGAACCACAGCAGCGCGATCGGCAGCAACGCGATCGACGGCAGCGGATTGAACATCGACGTGAGCATCGTGAGCAGATCGCGGCCGATGCGCGTGGATACCGCAAGCGACGTCAGCGCGAACGCCAGCAGCACGCCCAGCGCATAGCCGCGCAGCAGCACCGACATCGAGATGCCGGTCTTGACCAGCAGTTCGCCCGACTCGATGCCTTGCACGAACGCGGCCAGCGTTGCGCCGAAAGTCGGGACGAGCAGATCGTTCGCGACGATGCGCGCGACGATCTCCCATGCGGCGATCAGCACGAGCGCGATGACGCTGCGGCGAAACCACGCGGCGGCGCCGATGCGGCGCATGAGCGGCGCCGGCGCCGCGCGCTCGGCGTCGGGCAGCACGTCGAGCGTGCGCGTGTATTCGGCGCGCACGGGCGGCAGCGGCGGCAGGAGGGGATCGAGCGTACTCACGATGCGGCGTCCTCCGTCGTCGGTGCGTGGGGTGCGTCGGTGTCGAACAGCAGGCGATGGATCCGCGCGACGTTGTCGCGGAAGTCGCCGGTGTCGACGTCGTCGAGCGAATGCTCGTGACTGTTGAGCTCGGCGCGCACGCGGCCCGGATGCGGCGACAGCAGCAGAATCCGGTTGCCGACCACGAGCGCCTCCTCGATCGAATGCGTGACGAACAGCAGCGTGAAGCGGAATTCGTCCCACAGCCGCAGCAGTTCCTCCTGCATCTTGCGGCGCGTGAGCGCGTCGAGCGCGGCGAACGGTTCGTCCATCAGGAGCACGCGCGGCTGCATCGCCAGCGCCCGTGCAATCGCGACACGTTGTTTCATGCCGCCCGACAGCGTATGCGGATAGGCGTCCGCAAACGTGCCGAGGCCGACCTTGTCGAGATAGTGCAGCGCGCGCTCGCGTGCTTCGGCACGCGACAGCTTCGCGGCAGCGCGCAACGGAAACGCGACGTTCTCGACGACCGTCTTCCACGGCGGCAACTGGTCGAACTCCTGGAACACGACGATGCGGTCCGGCCCCGGCCCGCGTACCGGCCGGCCGTCGAGCGCGATCGAACCCGAGACGGGCTCGATGAAGCCGGCGATCGCCTTCAGCAGCGTCGACTTCCCGCACCCCGACGGGCCGAGCAGCACGAAGCGGTCGCTGCCGTACACGTCGAAGCTCACCCGATGCGTCGCGCGAACGATCCGCGCGCCGCTGCGGTATTCGAGGCTGACCTCGTCGATGGCGAGCAGGCGTTCGCTGTGCGTGCCGGCGGGCGCGGCGTTCCCTGCGGGCCGGCCGGCGGCACGTATGTCGGGCGCGGCGGATGCGGCCGGCGACGCGCCGTCACGCGCCGCATAGGGCGGCAACCAGGTTCGGGGAGAAGTGGCGTTCACGATCGAATCTCTTGCGGGCAAAGCATCAACATACGGCCGGGCGTCGTGCGGACCAACCATCGATTGTGCATATCGAAACCGCGCCGACGCATAAGCGTCGATCGCGGCGTCGCAGCATCGGCGCCGCTCAACTGCCGCCGGCCGTCGCGGGATCGTCGAAGAAGTAGTCGCGCCACGACTTCGGTTCGTTGCGGATCGCACCGGTGCGATGCATGAACTGCGCGAGCGGCAGCGTATTCTGCGGCGCGGTCTTGAACTGCACCTGCGGATTGCGCAGGATCTTCAGCAGCAGCGCGCGATCGATCTTCGACGCGTTCACGCGAATATAGGTATCGGCCGCCCGCTCCGGATCGGCCGCGATCTGCCGGGCGGCATCGGCCAGCGCGGCGACGAACGCGCGGTAGGTCTTCGGGTTGTCGTCGCGGAATTTCTCGGTCGCGTACAGCACCGTCGCGGAGCTCGGGCCGCCGAGCACGTCATACGAATTCAGCACGATGTGCGCGTTCGGGTTGCCGGCGAGTTCCTGCTCCTGGAACGGCGGATTGCCGAAGTGACCGGTGATCACGTTGCTGTTCGCGAGAATCGCGGCCGTCGCGTCGGGATGCGGAATCGCCTGCGTGAGTGCGTCGAGCTTGTCGAACTGCTTGTCGCCCCACTGCTTCGCGGCCGCATACTGCAGCACGCGCGACTGCACCGACACGCCGACCGCCGGCACCGCGATCCGGTCCTTCGCGCTCAGGTCGGCGATCGTCTTCACGTTCGGGTTGCTGCTCACGAGGTAGTACGGAAAATTGCCGAGCGACGCGACGCCCTTCACGTTCTGCCGGCCGCGCGTGCGGTCCCACACGGTCAAGAGCGGGCCGACGCCCGCGCCCGCGACGTCCACCGCGCCGGACAACAGCGCGTCGTTCACGGCCGCGCCGCCCGACAACCGCACCCAGTCGACCTTGATGTCGAGGCCGGCCTTGCGCCCCTCCTTCTCGATCAGTTGCTGGTCGCGCGCGACGTTCAGCATCAGGTAGACGACGCCGAACTGCTCGGCGATGCGGATGCGGCCCTCGGCGTGCGCAGCTTGCGGGATCGCCGCGCCCGCGAAAGCGAGCGCGGCGGTGAGCGTGGCCGCCAGCGCGCGACGCGCCGGCAAAAACGAAAACGACATCGGAACTCCGGTCAGGAAGGGGCGAAAATGAACGACGCGGCGCGCGGCTCAGAAAGGCGCGTCGCCTTCGATCGTCGTGCGGTACAGTTTGCGGCGCAGGTGGTCGGGCGTGCCGGCGGCGAGATGCATCAGTGAACGGTTGTCCCAGAACACCAGGTCGTGGTCGCGCCATGCGTGTCGATACAGGTGCTCGGCGCGCACGCTGTGCGCGAACAATTCATCGAGCAGCGCGCGGCTTTCGTCGTCGGGCAACCCGACGATGCGCGTCGTGAAATGCTCGCTGACGAACAGCGCCTTGCGGCCGGTTTCCGGATGCGTGCGCACGACCGGATGAACGACCGCCGCGACCTGCGCGATCTGCTCGGGCGACAGGTTGGGCCGCCACGGGCTGCGCGCCTGCAATTCCGCATAACGCGCCAGATACGTATGCTCCGCGCGCCGCCCTTCGATCGCGCGGCGCAGATGGGCCGGCAGCGTGTCCCATGCGAGATGCATGTTCGCGAACAGCGTGTCGCCGCCTTCCGCCGGCAGTTCCTGCGCGTGCAGCAGCGAACCGAGGCTCGGCTTTTCCTTGTACGACAGGTCGGAATGCCAGAAATGGCCGGCGTCGCCGAGCCCGATCGGTTTACCGTTCTCGACGATGTTCGACACGATCAGCACTTCCGGGTGGCCGGCCAGCGCGAACTGGTGCAACACGTGAATCTGCAGCGGACCGAAGCGGCGGCTGAACGCGATGTGCTCGTCCGGCGTGATGCGCTGATCGCGAAATACCAGCACGTGGTGATCGAGATGCGCACGATGGATGCGCGCGAAATCGTCGGCACCGAGCGGTTTCGACAGGTCGAGGCCGATCACTTCGGCGCCGAGCGGCGCGTCGAACGGCACGATGTCGAAGTGCTGCGCCACGCCGTCCGGCCGCAAGGCGGGATGCCCGGTGGAAAGCGTTGCGGCGTCGCGGAGGGCGGTAGTCGTCACGGCACGGCTCCTGATTCGGTCAAAACGCGAATCTACGAGGGCGTGCCGGCGGGCGTCAACGAAGCGATTCGGATACGTTTATCTGCTGCGGTGATAAAGATCGCTGCTCGCGCATACGGCGCCGATTCGGGCGGAATCGGCGATCGGCGTCGATGGCGGGAGGTTCCGGCCGCGTCCGGCCGCGTCGCGCCGCCAGCCAACTAAGGTTGCCCGGCGCCACCCGACGCGCCATAGATCTGCCCGGTCACATAGCTCGCGCGCGACGACAGCAGCTCGACATAGATCGACGCGATCTCGGCCGGTTGTCCCGGCCGCCCCATCGGCACCTGTTCGCCGAACGTCTCCACGTTGTGCGTCGTCTGTCCGCCGCTGACCTGCAACGGCGTCCAGAACGGCCCCGGCGCGACGCCGTTCACGCGGATGCCGCGCTTGATCATCTGCTTCGCGAGCCCCTTCGTGAAATTCGCGATCGCCGCTTTCGTCATCGCGTAGTCCAGCAGATTCGCGGACGGGTCGTACGCATTGACCGACGTCGTATTGACGATCGCCGAACCGGGCGGCATGTGCGCAATCGCGGCCCGCGTGATCCAGAACATCGCGTAAAGGTTGGTGCGCAGCGTCCAGTCGAACTGCTCCGTGCTGATGTCGAGGATCGATTCGTGGCTCTGCTGGCGAGCCGCGTTGTTCACGAGAATGTCGAGCCCGCCGAGCGCGGCGACCGCCCGCTCGACGAGCCCGTTGCATGCGCCTTCGCTGCGGATGTCGACCGGCAGCGGCACCGCCTTGCGTCCCGCGCTGCGGATGAGGTCCACGACTTCGCGCGCATCGGGCTCCTCGTCGGGCAGATAGACGATCGCGACGTCCGCGCCTTCTCGTGCACAGGCGATCGCTACCGCGCGGCCGATGCCCGAGTCGCCGCCGGTGATCAGCGCCTTGCGGCCGTCGAGCCGGCCGCTGCCGCGATAGCTGCGCTCGCCGTGATCAGGACGCGGCGTCATGCGGCCCGCAAGGCCCGGCCACGGCTGGTGCTGCTGCGGAAACGGCGCATGCGGATAGAGCGTGCGCGGATCGCGCGGCGCCGTATCGCCGGCGTCGGGCGGGCCGCCCGTTTGCGCGATCGTCGGCAGCGCGACGCTGGCGACCAGTCCGGCCGTCGTGCCCTGCACCCATTTGCGACGGGATTCGGAAACTTCGTCTGATGACATGATGGACTCCGGTGCGTGGATGGCGGAACGGAACGGGGCGATTCCGGCGGCGGCGCCGCTACAGCGGTCGCGGCCGGTTGCCCGAATCGTCGGGCGCGTCGTGTTCGTCCGGCCACGGCTTGCCGGCCGGATCGCGCGCCTCGGTCTGGTGCGGATCGTCCGGCACGACCTTGCGCGCCTGATCGTCCGGAATCGTGTCCAGCTCGCCGCCGCCGGGCGCATGGCCTGAGCGCGCGGTCGATGCGCGGCCGGGTGTCGGCTTGCGCCGGTCCGGCGCGCCGGCCGCCTCGCGTGCCGGGTCGGGCGACGCGGGGTTCTTTCGTCGAGTGTCCTGGGTCATGACTATCTCCCTGTTCGGATGGTGTCGGGCCGACCACGCGCGGGGTGCACGGGATCCGTAATCGCACGTGGTCCGCCTGCGTCGTCCCGCGGCTGCCGCTGGGTCGCGGCCGGACACGTTTCACCGCCGGCGCCGCCTTTCGTGCGCGACCTCGCCGGTCGGCACCGCGTCGACGTCCTGCAGCGGCTCGCCGGGGTTGCGGCGCTTCGCGGACTGATCGGCCGGCAAATCCTCCGTCTGCCCGGCGCGCCCGTCCACGCTGCCGCCTTCCGCATCGAGTTGCTGCTCGGCCCGCCGCCAGTATTCGTCGGCGCTGCCGTCCGGCGCGCCATCCGCCTGCCACAGCCGGTATGCGCGCTCGCGGATCTGCGTTTCCCTGTCTTCGTTCATGCCGTTCTCCGTGTCTGCCATGGCGATCACCGATCCGGGCGCGACGGCGCCGACACCGCGCCGAGCGTCGACGACATTCCGCCGTCCGCGGCGGTAGCCAGATCGCCCAGCGCGACGATGCCGACCAGCCGCTTCTGTCGGTCGACCACCGGCACGCGGCGAATCTGCGCGTCTTCCATCTTCTTTTGCACCGCCGAAACGTCGTCGTCCTCGTAACACCAGTTCGCGGGTCCGCTGACGACGCCCTCGACCGCCTCGTCCGGCGGCACGCCCATCGACACCGCGCGCACGACGATGTCGCGGTCCGTCAGCATGCCGATCAGCCGTGTGCCGTCGCACACGGGCAGCGCGCCGACGTTCAGGTCGTTCATCAGCCTGGCCGCATCGCGCAGGCTCTGCGTCGGGCCGATGGTCGCGGCGTCGCGTGTCATCACTTCCGATACACGTGTCATGTTTCGCTCCTTGGAAAGCCGCCCACGGCGGCCTGCTGCACGAGCATCGCGCGTTCCGGCCGTCGCGCGGGTCAGTTCTCCGCCGAGCAGCGGACCGACGTGAGGCCGGCCGATTCGAGGATCCGCATCAGTTGCTTCATCATCACGTCGGCGTCGGCCGCTTCGCGCCACTGCACGAACATCTCCTCCTCGCGCGCCGCGCATGCAGTCGTTTCGCGAAAACTCCTCGTTCGGCACGTGAAACCCGCGTCGCGCAATTTCCCGCCCAGTTGGTTGCGCGCGGCCGACCCCAGCGGATATTCGACCGTGACCAGCGCGGTCCTGGTGCGCCGCAAGCGCTGCTCGACGAACCGCAGCGGCCAGACAACCAGCAGCGCCAGCACCAGCCCGAGCGCACCGAGCGACAACTGGCCGCCGCCGATGCACAGCCCGATGACCGTCACGAACCACAGCGTCGCGGCGGTCGTGACGCCGGACACGAGGCCGTCGCGATGAAGGATCGCGCCGCCGCCGATGAAGCCCATCCCGGTCAGGATGCCGAGCGGCAGCCGCATCAGGTCGAGCACCGAGAACGCGCCCTCCGGTTTGCCCGCTTGCAGCAACAGCGCATTGACCTGCAGCATCGACAGGCACGCGGCGAGGCAGACGAGGATCGTCGTGCGCAGTCCGGCCGTCTTGCCGGATTCGCTGCGATCGATGCCGATCAGCCCACCCGCGATGAGCGCCAGCAGGATCCTGACGAGAACGTCGTGCCACTGCAGTACGACCGGCATCGGTTCCATGCGCGCCTCCCCATGCGAATCGTCATGTGCCGGGGCGCGAACGCCGCCGACGACGCTGAACCGAGCAAGCATCGGGCCCGCGTTCGGGATATGGCGGCGCGTGTAGCGAGTCGGACGGAATTGTAGAAAGGGGCGTTCCGCGCGAGAGCGGCGAACGGCTGCCGTTGGTGGTGGCCCGCGCTTTGCGACGACCGGACAAAATGCGTTCGATCGCTCGCTTTCCGTATCCGATCGGATACGGACATTCTCTCCGCAATCATTTCACGACATTCGGTTCCCGATCGGGTACGAAACGACGCCCCGGGCGTCGCGACTACTTTTTCGTTCCCGCACGAATACGAATTGATGCCCGCGCCCGCGAGTTATGCAATACTGTTCCCGATCAGATACGAAGCACGGAGAACGTCATGTCGGAGTCCCGGTCCGTCGACACGATCGGCGCGCTCGCCCACCTCATTCGCGCGACGCGGATCCAGCAGGGATTCACGCGGGACGAGCTCGCGAACGCGACCGGGCTGTCGCCAAAATTCATCAGCCAGGTGGAAGCCGGCAAGCCGACCGCGCAAATCGGCAAGGTCATGCTGTTGCTCGGCGAACTGGGGGTGCGGCTGTATGCCGAATCGTCGATCGAGATTTCCGAAGCCACCGCGCTGAAGGCCGCGCAACGCCGCAGGAGCAGCCATGGCGGCTAGAACGCTGATCGCGTCCGCGAACGGCGTGCGCATGGGCACGCTGACCGACGACAAAGGCATCTGGTCGTTCGCGTACGACGCGAACTGGCTCGCGTCGCCCGCCGCGTATCCGCTGTCGCCGGCCTTCCCGCTTCGCGCCGGCGTCTTCACCGACACGTCGACCGATCGCCCGGTCCAGTGGTTCTTCGACAACCTGCTGCCGGAGGAAGGCATGCGTACGTCGCTCGCGCGCGAGGCGAAGGTCGATGCGGCCGACGCGTGGGGCCTGCTCGCGTACTTCGGCCGCGAATCGGCCGGCGCGCTGACGCTGCTGGCCGACGGCGAGCACGAAGCGGCCGGCGGCCTGCAACCGCTGCCGCTCGACGAGCTCGAACGCCGGATTCAGGCGATGCCCGAGCGCGCGCTGACGGCCACTGCACCCAAGCGCATGTCGGCGGCCGGCGCGCAGCAAAAGCTCCTGCTGGTGCTGCGCGGCGATGCGCCCGACTACGCGCTGTTCGAGCCGGTCGGCAGCGAGCCGTCGATGCACCTGCTCAAACCCGACATGCGCGCGGCCGGCTATCCGCATTCGGCGATCAACGAGTTCTTCTGCATGCAGCTCGCGAAGAAGATGGGGCTCGACGTGCCCGACGTTCATTTCCTGCGCGCGCCGTCCGCCTGCTACGTGATCGACCGGTTCGACCGCGACGTCACGTCCGAACCGGCCGGGCGCGTGCATACGATCGACGCGATGCAACTGCTGAACTACCACCGCGGTTTCAAATACCAGCGGGCCAATGCGCAGGAGCTTGCCCGTGCGATCGACCGCACCAGCACGCGCGCGCTGACACGCCTGTCGGTGTTCCGCTGGACCGTGTTCAACGTGGTGGTCGGCAATGCCGACGCGCACCTGAAGAACCTGTCGTTCTTCGTCGACGCGCGCGGCTACCGACTCGCGCCGTTCTACGACATCGTCAGTACGGTCGCGTATCACACGCCGACGCACCGCCCCGGCCATCGCGGCGATCACTGGCCGCACTGCGAGCTGACGATGCCGCTCGGGCATGCGACGCGGTTCGCCGATATCGACGTGCAGGCGCTGGTCGCGTTCGGTCAGGCGCTCGGGCTCAGGGAGAAAGCGGCCGCCACTGAATTGCAGCGTTTTCTCGAACCGCTCGATCGTCACGTCGAGCAAACGCTCGATGAAGTGCGGAACGTCGCGCATCCGGACGCCGGGGAAATGCGGTTGCTGAATTCGATCGTTGCCATGCCGATCGCGGAGATGGGGCGCGTGCTGCGGCAGACGCGCGGATAGGCTGCCACGCGCGGGCGTCGTGCCGCCCCGATACCCGCGCGGCGCCCGGCGAATGTCGGGGCGTCAGCGGCGCGCCGCAAAAGCATCGACACCCGTCGCTGCCGCGGACCACGCCCACAGCCGCGACGCCTCCTCCGGATCGATCGCATGCGGCCGCACGCCCGATTCCTCGTTGCCGCGCGTCACCGCCGCAACGTCGCAATCCTCGCAATAGACGCCGCCGAGATCGGCGATGCGCGGCGACGTCGCCGCCCATACCTGAGTTGCCGCCCCCTGCGCAGGCGTCTTGAACGTCGGATCGACCGGCACGCCGTGCTCGTCGACCCAGCCCTGCGCCATCATTTCTTCTCGCGTCAGATGACGCTGCAGCGGCGTCGCGATCTTGCCGGGATGCAGCGAATACGCTCGGACACCGAACGGTGCCCCAAGCACGTCGAGCTGCACCGCGAACAATGCGTTGGCGGTTTTCGACTGCGCGTACGCCAGCCACTTGTCGTAACCGCGCGCGAACTCGATATCGTCCCAGCGGATCGGCGACAGCCGGTGCCCGAGCGACGACACCGCAATCACGCGCGCGCCGTCGCCGTGCGCCAGCACAGGCCACAGCCGGTTGACGAGCGCGTAGTGACCGAGGTGGTTGACGGCCATCTGCGCTTCCCGACCGTCGCCGACGCGCGTCTCGGGGCACGCCATGATGCCTGCGCTGTTGATGACGATATGCACGTTGCGCCGCGCGTCGACGAACCGCGCGGCGAATGCGGCCACGCTCGCGGCGTCGGCGAGTTCGAGCGGCGCGATCTCCACGCCGGCGATGCCGCGGGTCGCTTCGCGCGCGGCCGCGACGCTCCGTGCGCCGACGACGACGTGCGCGCCGGCTTGCGCCAGGGCACGCGTGGTTTCGAGGCCGAGGCCCGAATGGCCGCCCGTGACGACGGCGGTCTTGCCGTGCAGGTCGACGCCGGCCAGGACGTCGCTCGCCGTCGAGGCGGCGTCGAATCCGGAATGAAGAGGGTGCTGCCTGCTCGTCATTGAAGGCTCCAGGAATGGTGCGCGAAGCACGCGGCCGCCCATCGGCCGCGTCACCGCACGAGATCATTCTCCGGCCGTACAACCGGACTGTGAATGCAATAGAATCCGGTTTTTCGTCGAGATCGTCCGGGGGCTGTGCGTGGACCCGCTATCGGAAGTGCTGTCGCTGCTGGAGACGCGCGACTCGTTTTTCACCGGCTTGCGGGCCGGCGGCCCGTGGGCGGTCGACCTTCCCCCACCCGACGGGATCAAGTTCAATGCGGTGGTCGAAGGCAGTTGCTGGCTGACCGTCGACGGTGCGGGACCGCCCGTCCGGCTGCGCGCGGGGGACTGCTTCCTGCTCGCCGCGCCGCGGGCGTTTTCGCTGGCGAGCGATCCGTCGGTCGCGCCGATCCCGGCCGCCGACATGTACCGGCATGTCGAACGCGGTATCGCGCACTATGGCGAACCGGCCGACTGCTTTCTGATCGGCGGCCGCTTCGCGTACGAGGAAGGCATGCCGCTGCTGCTCGGCAATCTGCCGCCCGTGGTGATCGTGAGCGGTGATTCCGAATCGGCGGCGGTGTTGCGCTGGTCGCTACAGCAACTCGCACGGGAATTCGACGCGTCGTCGCCGGGCGGGTCGCTGATGGTTCGGCATCTCGGCCACATGATGCTCGTACAGATTCTGCGGCGCTATGTGGACGCCGGCGCGAATGGCGATGTCGGGTGGCTTGCCGGGTTCGCGGATTCGCGGGTCAGCGCGGCGCTGGCCGCGATTCACGCCGCGCCCGAGCGACGCTGGACCGTCGACGCCCTGGCGGCCTGCTGCCACGTGTCGCGTTCCACGTTCGCGCTGCATTTCAAGCGGCGGCTCGGGTTCGGGCCGCTCGAATACGTGCTGCGGTGGCGGATACAGATGGCGATGCGCGAACTGCGCCGCTCGAACGCGCCGGTATCGGCGATCGCGCAGCGGCTCGGCTACGACTCGGATAGCGCGTTCGGTCATGCGTTCAAGCGCATCGTGGGTTGTTCGCCGCGCGCATATCGTCACGGCGTGACGAGCGAGTCGGGCAGCTAGCGTCGTTACCGCACCCCGGGCATGCGAGTTTGCGATTCCATCGACGCCACGCATTCGCATCGCGACTATCGGGATAAGTATTCTTATCACAATAGCTTCATTATCAGATCAAACCAGCGTTTGCGAAAACGCCCCGCCTGCGGCGAGGCGTCCACCGGTTCATCGCCCGATCGGCAATCCGGTCGGTTCGATCCAGCCGAGCTTGTATGCGATCAGCAGCGACAGAAACAGCGTGACCGACAACCCGACGCGCGCGGCGAGCGACCACGCCATCCGCTTGGACTTGCCGCGATCGTGATTCATGAAGTACAGCGCGAAGATCAGGCTCGCGATGATCATCGCGAATGCCACAGAGACCAGCAGGGTTTTCATTGCCGTTGCCTTTGAAGTTCCGAATCGGCCCGAATCAGTTCGGCCAGTTTGTGCCGCTCGTCGGCGACGCCGCCGACGCCCGATGCCGGCCAGTCCAGCGCGACGCCGTTGCCGAGCGAATCGCGCACGAGTGCCTGATAGCGCCGGTCGTTGATCGTGCCGTGCTCCATCGTGTCCGAGATCTCGCGCCGGAACGGCAGCGGGAAACTCGCGTACGCGCGCGACAGCGCCGCGTATTGTCTCGCATCGATTTCTTTCGACGATGGTATGACAGTCCAGATCACCACGGCGACGATGGCCGTGAACGGAATCGCCGTGTAGCGAAGGATGAACTTGATCGGGGTCATGAAGCGGTGAGCAGAAGTGATCGCAAGCGCGCGCCGCACAGCGGCGAAACGGCCAGCCAGCGGCACTTTGCATCATTGTACTGAAAGCACCATCCAGCCAACAGAGTATGATAATGACATTACCATGTTGATCACATGATTCGATGGCCCGGCATCCGCTGCGGGCGGTGTGCCCGTCACGCCGCCCGCAGCGGTTTTCCGCCCGTACCCGCGAACCCGCGACGATTGAGCGAAGCCCTTATGCCAGCGCAGTACTTCCGAAACCTGACGGGGAAACACCGTAGTGCGACCGCGAACCGCCAGCTCGGGTTTTCGCTCGCGTTCGTCGCCGGCGCGGCCAATGCCGGCGGTTTTCTCGCGGTCAAGCAGTACACGTCGCACATGAGCGGGATCGTGTCGGCGATCGCCGACCAGACGGCGCTCGGCGACGTGCGGTTCGCGCTCGCCGGCATCAGCTCGCTCGGGTCGTTCCTGATCGGCGCCAGTTGCTCGGCAATCCTCGTCAACTGGGGGCGCCGCCGCGGGCTGCACAGCCAGTTCATGCTGCCGCTGCTGGTCGAAGCCGCGCTGCTGTTGCTGTTCGGGCTGCTCGGCAGCCATCTCGCGCTGTGGGAAACCTTCTTCGTGCCGGTGACCGTGACGCTGCTGTGCTTCATCATGGGGCTGCAGAACGCGACGATCACGAAGCTGTCGGGCGCGGAGATTCGCACGACGCACGTGACGGGCATCGTGACCGACCTTGGCATCGAACTCGGGAAGCTGTTCTACTGGAACCGCTCCGCCATCGACGTCGACGCGCACGCGGTGATCGCCAACCGTTCGAAACTGAGGATTCACGCGACGATGCTCGCGTCGTTCTTCGTCGGCGGCCTCGCCGGCGCCATCGGTTTCAAGCACGTGGGCTACGTATCGACCGTGCCGCTCGCCGCGATGCTGGTCACGCTGGCGATCGTGCCGGTGATCGACGACCTGCTCGCGCTGCTGCGCAGCAGACGCTGATCGTGCGCTACGGGCGGTGCTTGCGCACGCTAACGCCGAAAGCGGATCGATTATAATTTGATTAACATATCGACCACCCTCGCCCCGTCATGGAAACGAAAACCGCCCGCCTGACCGTCCTGATCGATCCCGCGAAGAAGGAAGCCTTCGAGATGCTCTGCGCGGAGCAGGATCTTACGCCATCGCAAGTCGTGCGGCAGTTGATCCGCGAATATCTCGACCGGCACGGCGTCACGTACAAGACCCGCAGCGCGATCGGCAAGCGCGTGAAGTAAGCGCGACCGCAAAGGCGCGCGCCGCCGCTCAGTGCCCCCAGGTATCCGCAACGACCGTTACGCGCCGATCTCCCAGCATTCGTGCGACTGCGCGCGCCAGACCAGCCGGCGTGGATCGATGCCCTCGCCGTGCTTCATGCGCCTCGCGGTGGCCGCCAGCTTCAGCTCGCCGGCCTGCGGGCAGGCGAGCGCCCGCTCCAGCAGGATACGCAACGACGGCAGCCGGCTGCCGTCCTTCCATGCGAATGCAACGAAGTTGTTGTCGTCGCCGCACGGCGCCAGCGCATACGACGAACCGAATACCGCTCGCAGTTGCTCGAGGTGTTGCGGCAATGCCGGATCGTCGTCCATGAAGTTGATCGCGAGCACCCCGGACTCGCTCAGGCGCGCGCGGCACGCATCGAGGAAGGTGCGACCCGTACAGCGGCCGCGCATACCGTCGGCGACGAACGCATCGTGCAGGATCACGTCCGTGCGGACGTCCGCCCGTTCCAGATGATCCGCACCGTCCGCGCATACCACGCGAAAGCGCGCATCGTCGGCAGGAATCCTGAACACGTTGCGCAGCGCGATCACATCCGGATTGATCTCGACCGCGTCGATCGCCGTGCCGGGCAGGTGGCGATAGCAGTACTTCGCGAGCGAACCGCCGCCGAGCCCGAGCATGCAGATGTGTGCGGGCTCGGCCTGCAGCAGCAGGAAACCCATCATCACGCGCGTATAACCGAGCGTCAGCTGCACCGGATCGCGCAGCGACATGAAGCTTTGGGTGCTGAAATGATCGAAGTGCAGCGAGAGCGCGTGCTGCGTCTTCAGCACGAACGGCCGGCCGTCGTTCAGCGGCGTCGCCAGGAACCTGACGAACGCGTCGTAGGAAGTTCGATCCTCGGCCATGCGCGGGTACTCGGCTGAAAACGCGGCGGATGAAAACGCGGATGCAACGGTCGCCTAACCGCGCGCTCAGACCTTCTTCAGGTAGCACGCCTTCAGCATGAAGCCGCCCATGTCGGTCTTGCAATCGACTTCGTGATCGCCGCCGACGAGCCGGATGCTCTTGACCTTGGTGCCCATCTTCAGCGTGATCGACGAACCCTTCACGCGCAGATCCTTGATCAGCACCACCGAATCGCCGTCCGACAGCACGTTGCCGTTCGCGTCCTTGACGACGTCGCCTGCCGGTTCGTCGCCGGCCTCGGCGCCGGCGTCGGCCGACCATTCATGGCCGCAGTCCGCGCACACGGTCAGCGCGACGTCAGGGTAAGTGTTTTCCATCGCGCATTGCGGGCAGGCGGGGGCGTTCATTGCGGTTTCCATTCGGGGAGGCATTCGGGTCGATCGACGATGCCGGGCGAGCAGGTTGCGCGCCCGGAGGTGCGGCGACTCGCCCGCGGCAGGACCGCAGGCCGGCATCGGCGCACACGGCATTATAATGCAATTCACATGATCGGGCCGATGCATTATAATCGTCCACTTTCGACAATCCGCGAATTTGAACGCACCTTTGCAGCCGATGTCGGCAAGTTCGCGCCGAATGACGCATGCAATCCGCCCGGCCGGCGCCTCGCAACCCTGCGGGAAATCTGCGCGCCGGCCGCCCGAGGTCCCGCAGCACGTGCGCAACCGTGCATGTCGCGCGCTGCCGCGCCCACCCGCCCGGAGGCTTTCCAGCATCGTGGCAACCGTCGTGTACGTTGAAATCGGCCCCGCATGGAACCGCAATCGGGGTCGCGCCGCGCGCGACGCGGCCGTCGCCGCGGCACGCCGCTTCGAGAGCGACATCCAGTTGATCGCGAACGGGCTCGGCAGCAACGCAAAAGACAGCGGCGCGATTGCGGCGCTCCAGGTTCACGGCGGCACGTCGGCCCAGGTGCTCGCCATCGGCCCCGACGAGGAAGCGGCGCTGCACGCGCTGCTGCCGTTGCTCCAGGCAAGCTGATGCTCGGCGCCGCCGATCCCGCGGCCGCGCGCCGTCCACCCCGAAACGCCATTTCCCGAGGAAGCGATGAACGACAACCTGACGTCCAACACCCCCAACCTGTCGGCCTCCGCGATCTGGGCGCTCGAACGCCTCGCCGATGTTCGCTACGGCCGCGACGCGCCGGCGCTCGGCTGGTCGATCGAACAGGAACTCGTCGGCGCGGGCTTCGTCAGCCATGCGGCGAACGGACGCTCCGGCGCGTCGATCACCGCGCAGGGGCGCAATTTCCTGAAGAGCCGCAAGTAACCCGCCATTCGGCACGGGCACGATCTCGCGTTGTACGCAACACGCAGGCGCGTCGATTGCCGTTGTCAGCAAGCGGACCGACAACTCACCCCAGGCCGTGTTCGCACCGGTATTCGCCACACGGCGGCGAACGGCCCCGCATTCGTCGAGCGCCCCGCGTGACGCGCACCAGACCGCGACGCCGTCACGCGAGCCGGTCCGTGCGAGCACCGCCGGCCCCCGGCCATCCGCATGATGCGGTCGCATGCGCCGATGCGGACGGGGATTGCATCCACATCGCCGTTTAGCGGTATCGTACGGGGCTCAAGCGCGGCGCCCTGCGTCGCCATCCCTTCCTCATGGAACGCCCGATGACATTCAGCGCCGCCCCCTCCGTCTCGTCCCCGCCCGTTCTCGATACGCCGCGCCTGATTCTCGAAGGCCATCCGCTCGGCGACTTCGATGCACTCGCCGCGATGTGGGCGGAACCCGGCGTCGTCGCGCACATCTTCAACGGCGAGCCTTCCAAGCCGCGCGACTCGTGGATGCGCATGCTCGCGTATCGCGGGCTGTGGCCGCTGCTCGGCTATGGCTACTGGGCGATCCGCGAAAAGGCGTCGGGCCGCTATGTCGGCGATCTCGGCTTCGCGGATTTCCACCGGAACATCGAGCCGCCGATTCGCGGCGTGCCGGAAGCCGGCTGGGCGCTGGCGACGTGGGCGCAGGGCAACGGCTACGCGACCGAGGCGCTCGCGGCCGCGCTCGGATGGCTCGACGCGCAGCAGCGGTTCGAGCGCAGCGTATGCCTGATCGCGCCGACCAACGTCGCATCGATTCGGGTCGCGGAGAAAGCCGGTTACGGCGAGCCGCAGCGCATCCGCTTCAACGACGCCGATTCGTTGATGTTTTCGCGAAAGTGTCGCTGAGCGAGGCGAGCCGGCGCCGGGTCAATCGGCGACCGGTTCGTAGCAATGCATGAACAGGCCGTCGTCCATCGGCCAGCAGTTGCCGCATTCGTCGCGCAGGATCCAGTCGCCCGGCTTCACCGAGCGCCAGCCTTCCGGCGTCGCGACCGCCCACTTGCCGTGACGGCGCTCTACCCGTTCATGGTCGCCGTCGGCGAACCAGCGCGTTGCCTCGACTTGCCCGGCGCGTTTTCTGAATTTCATGCCACCACCGAAAGAAACGAATCTCAGTGTCGCGTTTCCGCGGCACCGGTGTCGTGCGACTGCGGCCGCACACTCGGCGCGCTCGTTGTCGCGCGGGCCGCGTGCAACGCCGCCCAGCCTTCCGCGATGAGCGCCTCCAGCGTGTCGCGCGCGACGGTGGAGATCCGGACGTCGATCTCCTGCAGTTTCATCAGCGCCGACACGACCTCGTCCGGTTGATCGGGCGCGAGCGCAACGATGAACGCCGAACGCCTCTCGGCAGCCCGGACGGCCTCGCTCCAGTCGGCACGCGCCACCGCTGCTTCGATCGCATGCGTGAGCGACTCGAGACTCAGGACGACTTGCAACGGCGTCATTTCGCCTCCCCGTGAATAATTCGCACTGTCCGCTTGCCCGCTCGCCGGGAGCCGGCGCGGCGTCGATCCGACCCGTGCGCCTCCGGTCACGCATGCGCGCAGCATGACTCGACGTGTCGCCGAAGCAGGCAGTCGATGCGACCGGGAAACGGACGCCACCGCAGTATGCGATGCGCGCGAGTCAGGTTCGGGAATTGTAGGGAGCGAGACGCGGCAACGTCGGTAATATTTTGTAATGATATGTCGACTAACCTTGCCTGGCTTAGGTTCGGCCGGTGCGGGCGAGATTCGCGACGCCGGATTGGCGCAAACGTTTTCGTCTGAAGGATGCCCGCTCGCGCATCGTCGCGCGCGCCGCGCCGGATCTCGCATCGACCCGTTTCGATCTCACCCGCGGCCCGGCGCCGCCCGCCCCGCACTTTCCCCCTTCCAGCAGCGATTGGCCCATAGCTCAGTTCACCGAACGATTCAGATTTCGTCACATACCGCCGGAATGTTGCGCAGTATCATCCACGTCGCTTCGGCTACGACGCGCTCGGACTGGGCCTGACCGCTCGCCACCTTCCCGTTTTGCCCCCTTCGCTTACCGATGCCGATCCGAATCCTGCTCGTCGAAGACGACGTCCCGCTGTCCGCGCTGATCGCCGACTATCTGCGCAAGCATCATTACCAGGTGGATACGCTGTACGACGGTGCCGGCGCGGTGCCGGCGATCGTCGCGAGCCGCCCCGACCTGGTGCTGCTCGACGTCAACCTGCCGGGCAAGGACGGTTTCGAGATCTGCCGCGAAGCGCGCGTGCATTACGACGGTATCGTGATCATGGTGACGGGCCGCGACGAACCGTTCGACGAATTGCTCGGCCTGGAACTCGGTGCGGACGATTTTCTCCGCAAGCCGGTCGAGCCGCGCCTGCTGCTCGCGCGGATCAAGGCGCAGTTGCGGCGCACGCGCGTGCCGGCGAGCGACCCCGTGCCCGATACGCCGCAGCGATACGTATTCGGCAAGTTTTCGATCGACCGGGCCGATCGCCGCGTGCATCTTCCCGACGGCAGCGTGCCGCGTTTGACGTCGACCGAATTCGACCTGCTGTGGGCCCTCGTGTGCCGCGCGGGCGAGGTGGTCAGCCGGGAAGAGCTGACACTGCTGCTGCGCGGCATCGCGTTCGACGGCCTCGATCGTTCGATCGACGGCCGCATCTCGAAGCTGCGCCGCAAGCTGCGCGACGATGCGAACGAACCGAAACGGATCAAGACCATCCGCTCCAGGGGCTATCAGTTCAGCAAGCACGCGTGGGATTGAGGCCGCGCGTGGACCGACGAACGGCATCGCACGCGCGGCCCGCGATGTCCGGCGCGCGCTCGCAGCTATTGCGGGCGAGCCGTACCGGTATCCGCATTCGTGCCCGCGCCGGCCTGCCATCCGCCGCCGAGCGCCTTGTACAGCGCGACGAGATCGGTCGTCGTCTGCAACGCACCCTGCTCGGCCTGCTGCCGGCCCTCCGACCATTGCCGCTCGGCGTCCAGCACGTCGAGGAACGGCGACAAACCCTTTCGGTAACGATCGCGCGCGAGGTCCAGCGCGCCCTGTTCGGCCTTCACCGCATCGTCGAGCGCGGCCGCGCGCGCCTGATCGGTGCGGTACACGGCCAACGCATTGTCGACGTCGCGCAGCGCGACGAGCACCGCCTGCCGGTAGGCGAGCGCCGCCTCGGCCTGGCGCGCCTGCGACAGCCGCAGGTTCGACACGAGCGCGCCGCCGGAAAAGATCGGCAGGGACACGGCCGGGCCGAACGCATAGAACAGATGCGACCAGTGCGCGAGTTCGCGCACGTGCGACGCGCGCAGGCCGACCTGCCCCGTCAGCGAAATGTCCGGATAGAACTGTGCGACCGCGACACCGACGTCGGCGGTGGCCGCATGCAGTTCGGCCTCCGCGCGGCGGATGTCGGGGCGCCGGCGCGCGAGCGTCGACGGCAAGCCGACGGGTACGGTCGGCGGCACGTCCGGCAACGCGCGCGGGGCGGCAAGCCAGTCGTCGAGCGCGCCCGGCGCGCCGCCGACCAGGTACGCGAGACCGTTGCGCAGCAGCACGATCTGCTGGTCGAACTGCGGCAGTTGGGCGCGAATCTGCGCGAGCCGCGCGTCGGCGCTGCGCACGTCGAGATCGCTCGCGAGACCATGCGCGGCCTGCTCGCGCGTCAGGTCGAGCAGGTCGCGCTGCGCGCGTTGCAGGTCGTCGGCCAGCGCGCGCTGCGCTTGCGCGCCGCGCAGTTGCAGATAGGTCTGCGCGACCTCGGCCTCGAGCGACAGCAGCGCGTCGTCGCGGCTCGCGACCGCCGCGCTCGTCTGGGCGCCGGCCGCTTCGACCGAGCGGCGCACGCGCCCGAACAGGTCCAGTTCCCACGACGCGTCGAACCCGGCCTGCCACAGGTTGACCGGCGCTTCGAGGGCATCGAGCGCGCCGCGCGCGCCTTGCTGCACGCGCGCGCCGGTTCCCGGCCCGAACCGGTCGAGCGGCGATCCCGGCGCGCCGAGACGATCGACGCGCTGGTCGATGCCCTGCTCCTCGACGATGCCTTTCAGGCCGAGCTGTTCGCGCTGGTAGCTGGCGGTCGCACGCACGTCCGGCAAACCCTGCGCGGCCGCGGCGCGAACCTGCGCGCGCGCCTGTGCGATGCGCAGCACGGCGGCCTGCACATCGAGGTTGTCGTGCGCGGCGCGCTCGACGAGCCGGTCGAGCAGCGGATCGCCGAACGCGCGCCACCAGCGCGGATCGGGGTCGGCGTCGATCGTCGGCGAAGACCGGACGGCCACGCCGGATGCGGGGGCCGCCGCCCGGCCGTCCGCCTGCATCGCATGCCAGGTGTCCGGCGCGTCCGCGTGCGGCGGCTGGTAGTCGGGTCCGACGGTGCAGCTTGCGATACCGACGCATCCGATGAATATCGTCACCGCGCGACACGCGATAGCGCGAATCCAGCGGCGGTTGCGGTGCTCCCGATGCATGCGCATGTCAATGCCCTCCCGCGCCGCCCGCGGCCTTCGCCGGCGTGAACAGGAACGTCAGCGGAATGCTGAATGCGCAGAACACCGCGAGGATCGCGAACACGTCGATATACGCGAGGATCGTCGCCTGCGCGATGAATGTCTCGTACAGCCGCCCGTTCGCCGTCTGCAGCGCGGCCGGCGGCGGCGCGCCCGTCAGCGCGGCGATCGCGCGCGCGTTCTCCTGCAGCGCGTCCTGGAAGTTCTGCGACAGCGTCGACATGTGCGTGGACAGATGGGCCATGCGCGCCTGCGTGCGTTCGCGGATCAGGGCGGTCGACACCGAGATGCCGATCGAGCCCGCGACGTTGCGGAACATCGTGAACAGCGCGGACGCGTCGTCGTTGAGCCGCTGCGGCACGGTCAGGTACGCGAGCGTCGTGATCGGCACGAACATGAAGCCGATCGCGAGCGACTGCGCACACCGGATCATCATGAGGTGCGTGTAGTCGATGTCGGGCACCAGCGTGCGCGAATAGATCAGCGAGGCGCACAGCAGCACGAAACCGAACCCGACGAGATAGCGCGTCTGCACGTGCGGCATCAGCCGGCTCACGAGCGGAATCTCGAGCGTGATCAGCAGCGCGCCGGGCGACAGCACGAGGCCCGCGAGCGTCGCCGTGTAGCCGAGACGCTGCTGCGCGAGCTGCGGCACGATCACCGCGCTGCCGTACAGCACGGCCGCGAACGTCGCGATCGTCACGCAGCCGAGCGCGAAATTGCGATCGCGCAGGCACGACAGGTCGACCACCGGTTTCTTCGTGCGCAGCAGCCACAGCGTCGCGCCGATCAACCCGAGTGCGGACAGCACGGCAAACACGCGGATGAAGTTCGAGCCGAACCAGTCCTCGTCCTCGCCGCGATCGAGCATCACCTGCAGGCAACCGAGCCCGATCGCGATCAGCCCGATGCCGATGTAGTCGATGGAGATCCCGCGGTCGGCGCCGCGCCGCCACGGCGGATCCTCGACGAGCTGCATCACCGCGAGCACGGTCAGCGCGCCGATCGGCACGTTGAGCAGAAACACCCAGCGCCACGAGAAATGGTCGGTGATCCAGCCGCCGAGCGTCGGCCCGAGCACCGGCGCGACGACGATCGCGATCGCCGAGATCGAGAACGCGCGGTTGCGCTGCTCGGGCGGAAACGTATCGAGGATGATCGACTGCTGGTTCGGCTGCAGCCCGCCGCCGAACAACCCCTGCAGCACGCGGAACACGATCAGTTCGCCGAGGTTGGTCGCGACGCCGCACATGAACGAGCACACGGTAAACGCGGCGATGCACAGCAGGAAGTAGCGCTTGCGGCCGAGCATGCGCCCGAGGAAGCCCGAGATCGGCAGCACGATGCCGTTCGCGACGAGATACGACGTGAGCGTCCAGGTCGCCTCGTCGTAGCTCGCCGACATCGTGCCGGCGATGTGCGGCAGCGCGACGTTGACGATCGTCGTGTCGAGGATTTCCATGAACGCGGCGAGCGTGACGACGATCGCGATGAGCCACGGGTTCGCGGCGGGACGCCACGTGCCATCGGATGCGCCGCTGCGATCGGGCGGCCGGTTCATCGGCGGGCCTCGTCAGGCGGGAACGGCATGCGGGTATCGGGCATCGGATCGCTCCGGTCGAAACCGGCCGCGGCACGGCGGCCGGTCATTTCAGGTGGACGGTCGGCTCGACCGACAGGCCGAGACCGAGCGGCGGACGGGTCGGCAGCGGGCCGTCGAGCACGATCTTCACCGGCACGCGCTGCACGATCTTCACGAAGTTGCCGGTCGCGTTCTCGGTCGGAAACGCGGAGAAGCGCGAGCCGCTGCCGAGCTGGATGCTGTCGACGTGGCCGTGCAGGTCGAGATCGGGGTACGCGTCGACCGACACGTCGACGCGGTCGCCGATGCGCATCCGCTCGAGCTGCGACTCCTTGAAATTGGCGGTGATCCACACGCGCGGCGTGACGATCGAGAAGATCGACGTGCCCGGTTGCAGGAACGAGCCCAGTTGCACGTTGCGTCGCGTGACCCAGCCGTCGGACGGCGCACGCATTTCGCAATACGACAGGTTCAGGTTAGCCGTCTCGAGCTGCGCGCGCGCCTGCAGCACCTGCTGGCGGCGTTCCTCGACGGCCGTCTCGGCCTGCCGGATCTGCTGCGGCACGAGGCTCGCGGTACGCGCCTGCGCCTGGGCCATCGCGACGTTCGCGTCGGCGGTCGCGCGCTGCGCGTCGGCGGCGTCGATCGCCTGCTGCGACGTCGCGCGCGCATCGACCGCGCGCTGCCGCGTCTGCGCGGCGAGCGCCTGCCGGTACGCGGCTTCCGCGGATTCGATCTGCGCACGCGCCTGCCGGTACTGGGCCGGATACTGCACGCGCGCGATATCGAGCTGCACGCCCGCCGCGTCGAGCTGCGCCTGCGCGAGACCGAGCTGCGCCTGCGCCGCGTCGACCTGCGCGCGGTAGTCGCGCGGATCGATCTCGACGAGCACGTCGCCGCGCCGCACGAACGTGTTGTCGTCGATCGCCAGCCGCGTCACGTAGCCGGACACGTGCGGCGCGACCGCGACCGCGTTGCCGTCGGTATACGCATCGTCGGTGCTGACCTGGTTGCGCGTCGCGAACCACCAGACGAACCCGGCGACGAGCAGCACGACCACCACCGCGCCGAGGATGATCAGCGGCTTTTTGCCGGGGCGCTTGCGTTCGCCGTCGCCGTTGCCGCCCTCTCCGTCGCCGCCGGTGCGGCCGCCGCGATCGTCGTGCGGATGATCATCGCCGCCACCGCCGCCCGGGGCGTCGGTCGGGCGCTCGCCGTCGTTGCGACCCGGCGCGGCCGCCGAGCCGCTGCCGCCGCCGGACTGGCCGTCGCCCGCACGCGCGAGCTCGGTCGGCCAGCGGGCGTGCAGCGGCGTCGACAGGGCGACACCGGCCGCCGCCGACGCGAACGCGTCCGGCGCGCCGGTGCCGGGCGGTCCGGGCGTCAGCGCGCGCCGGACCGCGGCGCCAAATCGCTCACGAACGGACAACGGGCACAGGATCGCATCGGGCATAAACGGAACTCCAGGCGGTGGCCGCGAGCGTCATTGCCCGCGCCGACCTCAAGCGCGCGCTCAAGCAAACAGCGGACCCGGGGCGTGCTTCGCCCGAAACCGGCAGCCCGAACCCGGCACGCCCGATGCGCGACACGTACGCTTCGACGGCCCCGACAGGACTCGCGAACCATGAAGCGCTCGACCTCACTCGATACCGACACGCGCAACGAAGATCGCGGCGACAGCACGCCCGGCCCCGAAGGCAAGCGCCGTGGCACAGCCACGCCGCCGCCGCGCAGCGCCCGCGACCCGGCCGAAGGCAAGCCGGCGGAGCCGGAAGGCGGGACGCCGCCGCATCCCACGCCATCGAGCGAACACGGCGATTCGTGAGCGCCGCGCGCCGCACGGAATCGCCGCCCGCGTGGCCGCGACAGGCGGCGGCAGAAATGACAAGCCGTTGAAAAATCGCGGACGACGGCCCGACAGGCGGCCCCGAAACGCTCGCGCGACGGCCGGCGCGGCGGCGACGCAGGAACGCATGTTGCGGCACCGGATCATGGATCTTTCAATCACCCGTCGCCTGCCCTTCATGACGCTCCCCGACCCGTCCGATTTCCCTGTTCGCGCGGTACCGCTGGCGCCGTTGGCGAAGGAACGCGCGACGATCGTCTGCCATCGCAACCAACGCGTGCTGCTGGTCGCCCGCGGACCGTCGTCGCGCTGGACGCTGCCGGGCGGCGTGATTCGCCGGGGCGAATCGGCGCTCGACGCCGCGCATCGCGAACTTCGGGAGGAAACGGGGCTCGCCGATCTCGAGCTCGCCTATTTCTTCTACGTGGACGGCAGCGTGAAACGCCATCACGTATTCGTCGCGAACCTGCCGCGCGGCGCGCACGCGTGCCCGGGCCGGGAAATCGCGCTGTGCCGCTGGGTCGGGATCCACGCGGTGCCGCACTGGCCGGCGAGCGCGCCGACGCAGCGCATCATCCGTCAGTTCGCGGACCTGTGCGCCGCGTGCGGCCTGCCGCCGGCGCCGGTCACGCGTCTTTCGTCGCCTCGTTGAGTCCGGCGACCGGGGATTGCGGATCGCGCGCGAGCCCTTGCGCGAAGACCTTCAATCCTTCGAGAAGCGGCGTCAACGCATCCCACAGCGCCTCGTCGTGCAGCAGCCGGTAGATGCCGCGCACGCCGGGCGCGACATGCTCGTGCTGTGCCGGCTGCCATGCGCCGACGTGATGCAACGCGTCGGCTGCCGCAAACGCGGCGCGGCCGAACTGTTCCGGCGGAATGCGCGACAGCGCCGTCACGAGCATGGCGAGATTCTGCATGCCGCTCTGCATGCCGGGTTTGTCGAGCGCGTCGACGAACGTGTCGGCCAGCCGCGCGTTCGCGCTGACCACCTCGTTCGCGAAGCGCAGGAAACCGTGCCGATGCAGGCTGCCGAGCAGGTGTTCGAGCGCGTCGTGCGCGCCGGGCTCCGGATGCGGAGGCGTCGTGTCGGGGGGCTGGCGGTCGGTCATGGGCTTGCTCCGGTTGGGGCGCCAGGCCGCCGTCGTGCCGGCAGCCGTGCGTGCGCCGAATGCTTGTCGTATTCGTTCACCGGCCCGCCGGTGCGGGCAGCCGCCGCCGCGTCAGTGCGCATGACTGCCGGGCGGCGCCTTGTATTCGCTGCGCGCGCCCATCGCATCCTCGACGTGACGCACGCCATGCAATGCGGCGACGCCGTCGATCAATGCCTGCCGTTCGGACTCCTCGACCTGCCCGGTCAGGCACACGTTGCCGCGCTCGACGCTCACGTCGATGTCGCGCGGGCGACCGACGAGCCGGCCGAGCGCAGCACGCACGCGCTCGGCGACCTGCACGTCGCTCGCATCGCCCGCGAGCCAGTCCGCCCGCAGGCCGGCAATCGCGCCGCGCGCATGGTCGGCCGCCCGCTTCGCCTGCGTATTCGCATAATCGGCCACGCCATGCCGGCCCGCAACCGCCTTGTCGCGCAAATAAGCGCGTCGCCGCCGGCCGGACGAAGGATCGAGGAAGTACATCGCGGCCGCCCCGCACGCAACGGCCACCGCAAGATTCAACAACGGATTCGAAGGGGTTCTGGAGTTCATGGAGGCACCGTAGGCAATACCCGGGACAGCCGGGCTTCGTTTCGGTATGCAGCACGTGCCGTTCCCCGGTGCAAGCGTCGCGTGCAAGCCGTCGCGCGGCGATGCGGCGCCGGAAACGACAAGCGTTTGAAAAATCATCGGGCCGCGCATCGCTCGACCTGAAGACCGGAAAATCGGAAGATCAGGATTCGGGCGTGCCGGCCGTTTCCGCGCGCTTGCCGCCCGGCTCGTCCTCGCCGCGCTCGGCCGCGCGCTGCGCCATGTCGACGTAGGTTTGCGCCAGCGCGCGCAACTCTTCCTCCGACGCATCCTCGATCCCGATCAGCCGGTCGCTCGCCGCGCGCGTCACCGCGAGCAGTTCGTCGAGCTTCAGATGCAACGCCACGCTGTCGCGGTTCTGGTTGCGTTGCAGCAGGAACACCATCAGGAACGTGATGATCGTGGTGCCGGTATTGATGACGAGCTGCCACGCGTCGGAGTAGTGAAACACCGGCCCGCTCACGAGCCACAGCACGGTGATGGCGACCGCGCTGCCGAACGCCACCGGCGAGCCGGCCCAGGTGGTCACGCTCGACGCAAAACGTTCGAACGCGCGGGTGACGGCGTGCCCGGCCGGCCGGGAACCGGCGCCGGCCTCGCACGCCGTGTCGCGACGGTCGCGCGGTGGTTCGTTGGGTTCGCGCATGAGAGCCTCCGATTCGATGGTTGGTTTGAATGCGCATGAACCGCGTCGCCGCCCGCCGCGAAGCGCACGCAAGCGAGGGCCGCTCGGGGTTCGGTCCCGTCTGCGCGCCGTCGAGACGAGCATCGCGCGTGCCCGCCCGCACACCCCATCCGGCGGCGGCTTCACTGCGGCGCGTGCGTGTCCTCGTCGTCCGGGAAAAAGCGCGTGTCGGTCAGCTGTGCGATGCCGTCGAGATCCGGAAAGATCGTCGCGACGCTCACGCCGACGCCGGCAAGCTCCTGCCGGATCGTCGCGAACCGGGCGCCCGGCACGACGATGCGCATGAGGCGGCAGGCGAAGTCCGCATGCTCGTCGAGCGGCACGAAACGCTCGGCGCCGGCGTCGTAACAGTGAATCGTGAACCAGCCATCCTGCGCGGTGATTCTCGGCATCACGTGGCGCGGCCGGAACACCTTGGTGCGCGCGACCTGCAGCGGGGCGCGCCGTTCGGCGGCGGTCGCGATGTCGTCGGCGTCGTGCGACAGGCACCACACCACGCCGTCGCCGCCCGATTCGCCCGCGCGCCTGACCGCGAACCACAGCGCGGCCAGTGCGTTGCCGGACCAGTCGAGCAGACGCGTGCGCATCCCGTGCTGCTGCGCGAGCGCGAGCCAGTCGCACGCATCGAGGTTCTGCCCGGGTTCGAGATGCGGCAGCGCGCGCCGCGTGAATTCGTCCAGCATCCGCGCTTCGACGTCTGGCGACGCGCGCTGCCGCGCGATGCCCGGCACGAGCGGCCAGCCGGCGTTGCACTGGCCGCGAAAGAGCCGCAGCGCCATCGTCCGACGCTGCGCGCCGATCACGGCCATGTAGTCGGCCACGCTGTCGATCGAGCGGCCTGCCGCCTCGTGCTCACCGTCCATGCGTCGCGCCTCCTGTCGCTTTTGCCCGTATTCGCGGCCGTCTCGGCGGCACGCGTTCGGCAGGGTCGCTTGCCGGATGCGGCGCGACCGGTACGGCCGGCTGCGTATCGCCGTATCGCATCGCGGCTCACGGCGTCTTGCCGTGCTCCTTCTGCCAGCGCTCCATCAACGCGATCTCGTCGCGCTGCGCGGCGACGATCCGGCTCGCGAGCTGCCGCAGCGTCGGGTCCTTGCCGTATTTGAGTTCGACCTGCGCCATGTCGATCGCGCCCTGGTGATGCGGCGCCATGTGCGCGACGAAATCGCGGTCGGCATCGCCCGTGTACGGCGCACTCTCCATCGCCTCCATCATTTTTCGGTCGGCGCGCTTGAACGCCTGCGTGGACGTGTCGGGCACGCTGACGGGATTGGCGGGGCGCAACTGCCCGGCCGCGGGCAGCGCCGACGCGCACGCCGCCAGCAGTGCGCAGGCGGCGCAACGGCGCAGGGATGAACGGTTGAATACTGGCATGAGACGATTCCTCGACAAGAAAGTGAACGGTTCGCTCGCGGCATCCTCGCTCGTAAGCACGCGTCGTATCGGTCGCTGCGGGGGCCGCGCCGCGCGATTCACCGCCATCGCGCTCGCGCATGCGAATCGCCGCGTGCGACCAGCGCGCGGATGCGGTCGGCGGTGCGGCACGCGATCGCCTGGATCGTCAGCGACGGATTCACGCCGCCCACCGTCGGAAACACCGAGCCGTCGCACACCCACAGGTTCGGTATGTCCCAACTGCGGCAATCGGCATCGACGACGCTCGTCGCCGGGTCGTCGCCCATCCGCACGGTGCCGGCGAGATGGCACGTGTCGTCCTCCTCGTGCCAGATGTCGCGCGCGCCGGCCGCTTCCAGCGAACGCCCCATCTGCGCGAGCGCATGGCGGATCATCCGGCGATCGTTGTCGTCGTACGAATAGGTCACGCGCGCGACCGGCAACCCGAACGCGTCGCGTTCGTCGGCGAGCGTCACGCGGTTGTCCGCGCGCGGCAGCGTCTCGCCGACGATCTTCAAGCCGGCCTGGAAGTTGTAGCGCGCCATCTCGCGCTTCAGCGCGTCGCCCCACAGCCCGCGCGCGGCGACCTTGCGCGCCCATTCGATCGGCAGCGGCCCCTGGCTCATCCAGCAATAGCCGCCGAAGAAATCCTTGCCTTCGTCCGCATAGTTCCAGTGCTCGGTGATCGACAGCGACGGCGGCCCCTTGTACCAGCGCACTTCGTCGTCCATCGTCCCCCACGACGCCTGGTTGAGCTGCGCCATCAGGTAGCGGCCGACGAGGCCCGAACGGTTCGCGAGCCCCTGCGGATGCCGCCCGTTCGCGGACAGCAGCAGCAGGCGCGGCGTCTCGATCGCATAACCGGCGACGACGACGTTGCGCGCGCGCTGGAACCGGGTGCGGCCGTCGCGCGCGTAGTGCACGCCGGTCACGCGATCGCCGTCGGCCTCGATCCGCAGCGCCATCGCGAGATCGCGCACTTCGGCGCCGGCCGCGACCGCCCGCGGAATCCACGTGACGAGCGCACTCTGTTTCGCGTTGGTCGCGCAGCCGGCGATGCAGAAGCCGCGGTACACGCACGGATGCGCGCGGCCGCGCGGCGCGGACAGCGTCGCGAGCGGCGTCGGCGTCCAGTCGATGCCCAGTGCCTCCGCGCCGCGCGCCAGCACGAGCGCGGCCGCGTTCAGTTCGTGCGGACGATACGGATAGCGCGGGCGCGACGGCCCCCACGGGTAGTTCACCGGCCCGCTGATCTTCAACGCCTGTTCGACCTCGCGGTAGTAACGCCACATCTCGCGCCAGTCGAGCGGCCAGTCGACGCCGTAGCCGAGCGCGGTGCGCGAGCGAAACCACTCGGGCCGGAACCGCAGCGACACCATCGCGAAGTGCACGGTGCTGCCGCCGATCGCGCGGCCGCTGTTGTTGGTGCCGAGCGTGAGCGGATCGGCGCCGTCGCAGATCCGCTCGTCGGTCCAGAACAGCTTGTGCTGATGCGTCTCGTCGGACGCGAATTCCTCGAGGGGCCGCCACCATGCGCCCGCGTCGAGCGCGACGACCGAGAAGCCGTATTCGGCGAGCTTGCACGCGAGCGTGCCGCCGCCGGCGCCGGTGCCGACGATCACGAAATCGACCGCGTCGTCGTCGCGGAACATCCGCATCGGCGACCAGCCGCCGACCCGCAACGGATCGGGCGCACGGCCGTCGCGGCCGCGCGGCGACGGGGCGGACAGCGGTTCATTGGCGGCCATCGCGATCGCCCTCCTCCACGCGCATTTCCGCTTCCCACGGGTCGCGCCGGTTGAAGTCCATCCGCACGTAGCCGCGCGGGCTCGCGGGGCCGCCGAAGCCGATCTCGTTCCACGCGAACGGATGGCCGTAATACGCGCCGCAGATATCCATCAGCACGCGCTTCGCGAAGAACGTGCGCGGGTCCATGCCGGCCCAGGCCGGTTCCATCTGTCGATCGACGTCGCCTTTCTGTACCGCGTGCAGCAACGCGTCGGCGTCGCGCGCGGCGAGCGCCGCGAACGGGCAGCCGTGCGCGTGCAGCGCCATCGCGTCGAGCGCGGCGAGGCCCGTCTGCCACGCGGCGCGCAGCGGGGGAAGACGCGCATCGCGATAGCCGTCGCCGTCGTCGGCCGCGAGCCGCGCGTCGACCAGCGCGGCGGTCGGGATCGCGCCCGCGCCGCCCGGCTGCTGCGGCACGATGCGCGTGCACAACGCACCGAGCGTCGCGAATCGTTCGGCATCCAGATGACGCGGCGCATTCGCAGCCACGCGCAGGCGCGCATCGATCGCGCGCCGCGTCGCATCGTTCCACGACGGCGTGTCGCGCTTGGCGAGCACGTCGTAGCCCGGATAGCGCGGCAGCGCGACCGGCTTGCGGTTCGCATCGCTCATGACGCCTCCTGTTCGGCGAGCGCGGTCGCGGCCAGCCCCGCGATCGCGAGCGCGGTGAAGCTCGGCGGCGCCGGCAGCGGTGGGCCCGACAGCAGGTTCTGCGACCAGTTGCGCCAGCCGCCCATCTGCCGCGCGACGCCGCGCGCATGAAACGCGACGCCGACGAACCCGAGCACGGCCGTCGCGCGCAGCCACCCGCGGCAGAACCGCCGGTCGGCACGCGGGCGCGACAGCGCGAGCCGGGCAGTCGCCAGCGCGGCAAGCGGCGGCACGACGAGCGGTGCGAACATCGCGCGATGCTGGAAGGCGCCGCGAAAATGCAGCAAGCCGACTTCGCCGAGCGTGCCGACGAGCCCTGCCGCGACCAGCCCGGCAAGCGCCCGCCCGGCAGGCAGCCCGGCGAGCCGCGGCGCATCGGCGGGACCCTCGCGCAGCCGCTCGCCCGCCGCGCCCAGCGCGCCCGACAGCAGCAGCGCGAACGGCGCGCCGAGCGGTGCGCCATAGAACAGGTTGTGCCAGCTGAAACCGCCCGGCCGCTTCGTCACGTTGTACAGGTGGAACGCGGAACCGGCGACGCCGACCGCGGCCGATGCGACGTGCACCGCGTCGCGCAGCCGGTGACGCACGGGCGTATCGTCCGCGTGGCCGTGCACGCTCGCGATCACCGACAGCGTCGACATCGCGAGCGGCGCGAGCATCGCGCGATTGTGAAAGGTGCCGCGATAGTGCTCGACGCCGCTGTCGGCGAGCACCGAGCCGGCCAGCAGCAACGCGCTGCGGTTCAGCAGCCGCGCGGCGTCGGCCAGCAGCCTGTCGCGCTCGGCGGCGCGATGTCGGCGGTGTCGCATCGTTCCTCCTCGTCGGGGTTAAAGCGCGAAATCCAGCAGATCGGCGGTGCGCAATTCGAGGCCGAGCCCGGCGCGCGTCGCGTCGATTTCCAGTGCGCCGTCGACGAGCATCGGCGCGCCGTCGAACAGCATCCGCTCGATGCGGACGTGATCGTGAAACCATTCGACGTGGCGCAGGCGCGGCGCCGCGCAGCCGATGTGCCGATGCAGCGCGGGCGCGCAATGCGCGGACAGGTCGACGTGGTGCGCATCGGCGAGCGCGGCGGCCGCGAGAAAACCGCTGACGCCGCCGCAGCGCGTCGCGTCGGCCTGCAGCACGTCGACCGCACGGCCTTCCAGCAAGCGCCGGAAATCGTCGGGCGTATACGCGTACTCGCCTGCCGCGACGTCCACCCGCGCGCCGACGTGCTCGCGCACGAATCGCAACCCGGCGACGTCGTCGCTGCTGACGGGCTCCTCGAACCAGCGTATGTCGCAATCGGCGGCCGCCTGCGCGAACGCGAGCGCCGTGCGCGGCGCGTACGCGCCGTTCGCATCGACGAACAGGTCGACGTCACGCCCGAGCGCATCGCGCGCCGCGTGCACGCGCGCCGGATCGCGCGCGTCCTCCACGCCGATCTTGATCTTGCACGCGCGCACGTGCTCGGCGCGCCATCCGTCGAGTTGCGCGGCGAGCGTCGGCGCATCGTAAGTCGTGAACCCGCCGCTGCCGTACACCGGCACGCGTTCGCGCAGGCGGCCCAGCAGCAGCGCGAGCGGCACGTCGGCGAGTTTCGCCTTCGCATCCCACAGCGCGGCATCGAGCGCCGATATCGCGGTCGCCGCGATCCCGCTGCGGCCGAGGTTGCGCACCGCGCGCCACAGCGCGTCGACGGCGGCCGGGATGTCCACCGCCGGCCGGTGGCGCAATACGCCGGCCAGCAGCGACGTCACGAGTGGCACGGCGCTCGCGTCCGTGTACGTATAGCCAAGCCCCGTCACAGGCCCCGCGTCGATCTCGACGACGACGACCGTCGTCGCGGTCCATGCATAGGTGCCGTCGGCTTCGGGCCGGTCGGTCGGCACGCGATACGCGCGAGCGCGCACGTCGTCGATCGCCGGCGCGGCGGAAAGGGCCATCGTTGCGCTCCGGTCAACTTGCTTTTTGCTTGCGGACCACGCGTGCAACCGCTGTGCCCGACGCGCGCGGCGCGGCACGTGCCTTGCGCCGCTGCCTCGCATCGGCTCATCCCGAACCAAGGAGAAACGGCATGGCGACAGTGGCGGATTTCATCGTCGAGCGGCTGTACGAGTGGGGTGTGCGCCGCATCTACGGCTACCCGGGCGACGGCATCAACGGCTTTTTCGGCGCGCTGAATCGCGCCGCCGGCAAGATCGAATTCATCCAGGCGCGCCACGAGGAGATGGCGGCCTTCATGGCGTCCGCGCATGCAAAATTTACAGGCGAGCTCGGCGTATGCGTCGCGACGTCGGGCCCCGGCGCCGCCCACCTCGTGACCGGCCTGTACGACGCGCGGCTCGACCACATGCCGGTGCTCGCGATCGTCGGCCAGCAGGCGCGCGCGTCGCTCGGCGGCCACTATCAGCAGGAAGTGGATCTTCCGGCGCTTTACAAGGACGTTGCGGGCGCATTCGTTCAGCTTGCGACGGTGCCGGGCCAGGTGCGCCATCTGGTCGACCGCGCGGTGCGCACGGCGCTCGGCGCGCGCACGGTCACCGCGCTCGTGCTGCCGAACGACCTGCAGGAGCTCGACTACGCGCCGCCGAAACGCGCGCACGGCACCGTGCATTCGGGGGTCGGCTATACGGCGCCGAAAGTCGTGCCGTATGCGGACGACCTGCGGCGCGCGGCCGACGTGCTCAACGCAGGGTCGAAAGTCGCGCTGCTGGTCGGCGCCGGCGCGCTGCACGCGACCGACGAGGTCATCGCGGTGGCCGACCGGCTCGGCGCGGGCGCCGCGAAAGCGCTGCTCGGCAAGGCCGCGCTGCCGGACGACCTGCCTTGGGTCACCGGCTCGATCGGGCTGCTCGGCACCAAGCCGAGCTACGAGCTGATGACCGAATGCGACACGCTGCTGGTCGTCGGCTCCGGTTTTCCGTATTCGGAATTCCTGCCGAAGGAGGGCCAGGCGCGCGGCGTGCAGATCGACCTGAAGGCCGACATGCTGAGCCTGCGCTACCCGATGGAAGTCAATCTGGTCGGCGACAGCGCCGAGACGCTGCGCGCGCTGCTGCCGCTCTTGAACGAGCGTCGCGATACCGCGTGGCGCGACCGGATCGCGAAATGGAACCACGACTGGCACGAGACGCTCGCGGCCCGCGCGGCCGCGAAAGCCAGCGCGGGGCGTGGCGTCAATCCGCAGCGCGCGTTTACCGAGCTGTCGCCGCGCCTGCCCGACGACGTGATCCTGACGAGCGATTCGGGCTCCTGCGCAAACTGGTATGCACGCGATCTGACGATGCGGCGCGGAATGATGGGCTCGCTGTCCGGCGGGCTCGCGTCGATGGGCGCCGCGGTGCCCTATGCGATCGCCGCGAAATTCGCGTATCCGGTGCGCCCGGTGATCGCGATGGTCGGCGACGGCGCGATGCAGATGAACAACATGGCCGAGTTGATCACGGTCGCCAAATACTGGCGCCAGTGGCCCGACCCGCGCTGGATCTGCATGGTGCTGAACAACGAGGACCTGAACCAGGTCACGTGGGAGCAGCGCGTGATGGAGGGCGACCCGAAATTCGACGCGTCGCAGCAGATCCCGAACGTGCCGTACTACCGCTTCGCGACGCTGCTCGGCCTCAAGGGCATCTACGTCGACGATCCGGAGCAACTCGGCGCCGCGTGGGACGAGGCGCTCGCGTCCGACCGGCCGGTCGTGCTCGAAGTGAAGAGCGACCCCGAGGTGCCGCCGCTGCCGCCGCACGTGACGCTGCAGCAGGCGAAGCATTTCGCCGAAATGCTGGTGAAGGGCGACGCGCGCGAAGCCAACGTGATCGTCGAGACCGCACGGCAGGTGCTGTCGGCCGTGCTGCCCGGCAACGGCGAACACAGCGACAAGGCCGGCAAGGGCAGCAAGGAAGGGAAAGGCGAATCGTAAGCCCGGCAAGCGCGGAACGGCGCGACTAGTCGATGTCGACGTCGTCCCGCCCGTCGCCGTGCAGCGCGAGCGCCGCATTCACGAGCCCGACCTGCGCGAGCGTGAACGGAAAATTCCCGCACATGCGCCGCGCGTTCACGTCGTACTCCTCGGACAGCAGCCCGACGTCGTTGCGCAAGCCGAGCAGCCGCTCGAACAGCGCGTGCGCGTCGTCGTCGCGCCGCTGCATCCGGTACACCTGCACGAGCCAGAAGCCGGCCGCGAGAAACGCGCCTTCGTCGCCTTCGCAGCCGTCCGCGAAACGCGGCGGGCGATAGCGGAACGGCAAGCCGTCGTCGGCCAGCTCGCGCTCGATCGCGGCGACCGTCTCGACCACGCGCGGGTCGGACGCGTCGAGCATCCCCGTGAGCGGAATCAGCAGCAGGCTGACGTCGATGCCATCGCCGTCGAAACGGTCGACGAAGCGGCCGAGCTGCGCGTGGTAGCCGCGCTCGAGCACCTCCGCGCGCACCGCGTCGGCCCAGCGGCGCCACACGTCGAGCGGCGCGTGGTGGCCGAACGCGCGCGCGGAGCGGTACGCGCTTTCGACCGCGGCCCACACCATCACCTTCGACGACGTGAACGGGTGCCGGCCGCTGCGCACCTCCCAGATACCTTCGTCCGGCTCGCGCCAGATCGTCGCGAGATGCTCGAGCAGGCGCCGCTCGAGCGTCCACGCGTCGTCGTCGGGCGGCAGCCCGTGCCGGCGCGCCTGATACAGCGCGCCGAGCACCTCGCCGTACACGTCGAGCTGCAACTGGTCGGCCGCCGCGTTGCCGAAGCGCACCGGCTGCGCGCCTTCGTAACCGGCCAGATGCGCGGCCTCCCACTCGGCCGCGCGCCGGCCGCCGTCGGCCGCATACAGCACCTGCAGCTGCGACGGATGATCGGCGATCGCCCGCACGAGCCAGTCGCGCCAGCGCGCGGCTTCGTCGCGATAGCCGCAGCGCACCAGCGCGCGCAGCGTGAAGCTCGCATCGCGCAGCCAGCAGAACCGGTAGTCCCAGTTGCGCGCGCCGCCGAAGCGCTCGGGCAACGAACTGGTCGGCGCCGCGACGATGCCGCCGGTGCGCAGGCTCGACAGCAGCTTGACCGTGATCAGCGCGCGTTCGACCGCGTCGCGATACGGGCCGTCGGCCGCGTTGCAATCCGACCAGACGCGCCAGAATGCCTGCGTGTCGCGCAGCGACGCATACGCATCGGGCACGGCCGGCGCCGGGTCGAACGAACGCGCGTAACTGATGCAGAAATCCGTCCGCTCGCCCGCCGAGATCCGGCGTGTGCCGACGAGCCGGTCGCGCTGCACGTCGAGCCGCGCATCCGTGTCGAGCCACATCGCATCGCCGCCCGTCATCATCCGCCAGCGCCGGCCGAAACGTCGGCACCACGGCAGCGCGCTGCCATAGTCGAAGCGCACGCCGAGATCGACGTCGATGTCGACCGTCCCACGCTCGCCGCACACGCTGCGGATCAGGCACGGATCGCGCGCGTTCCAGCTCATCCAGTCGGTGATCACGATGCAGCCGGACGGCGTATCGAACGTCGTCTCGAGTATCGCGGTGCCCGGCAGATAGCGACGCGTCACGCGCGCATCCGGGTCGCTCGGCGCGATCCGGAACCGGCCGTTGTCAGGCGTACCGACGAGCGCGGCGAAGCACGGCGGCGAATCGAAGTCCGGCCAGCACAGCCAGTCGATGCTGCCGTCGCGGGCGACGAGCGCCGCGCTGCGACCGTCGCCGACGAGCGCGTAATCCTCGATCCGCATCGCCCTCACCGGTTCCACTTGCGCGCGACGGCGAGCGCGGTCGCGAGCACGGCGAGCACCGCGCCGAACGCGAGCGCACGCGATGCGCCGAGCCCGGCCTCGACGCCCGTGCGGCACGCTTCGTCGGTGAACGCGCCGCGCGTCGCATGCCCGCCGGGCACGGTCGCCCACAGGTTCGACGGGCGCGGCCCGGCCGGCGCGGCGCGCTGCTGGCCGCGCACCGCCGTTCGTGCGAGATAGCGATCGAAGCAACCGGGCGCGATACCGTTCGCGACGATCGCGGCGAGCGACGGCCAGCCGACCCAGCGCTCGCGGCACGGATGCCGCGCGGCGTGCACGATCGCGTCGGCCGCCACCTCCGGCGCATAGACCGGCGCAACCGGACGCGGCGCGTGCGGCAGCACGGATTCGGCCCAGTCGAACTGCGGCGTGTCGATCGCGGGCAATTGCACCATCGTCAAGCGCACACGGCTGTGCGCATGCAGCAGTTCGCAGCGCAGCGCGTCGGTAAAGCCGCGGATCGCGTGTTTCGCGCCGCAGTACGGCGTTTGCAGCGGAATCGACCGATACGCGAGCGCCGAGCCGACCTGCACGATCGTGCCGCGGTTGCGCGGCGCCATACGCGCAAGCGCGGCCCGCGTGCCGTACACGCAGCCGAGGTAGGTCACGGCCGTCACGCGCGCATAGTCTTCCGGCGAGATTGCGTCGAACGGCGCGAACACGGTGACCATCGCATTGTTGACCCACACGTCGAGCGGCCCGAGCTCGTGTTCGATCCGCTCGGCGGCCGCGTCGAGCGCGGCCGCATCGCTGACGTCGACGGCGATCGGCAGCGCCCGGACGCCGTACGCACGCACCTCGCACGCGGTGTCGTGCAGTGCGCCCGGGTCGCGAGCGAGCAGCGCGACGTTCGCGCCGCGCCGCGCGAACGCGTGGGCGGTCGCACGGCCGACGCCGGCGCTCGCGCCGGTGATCGCCACGGTCTTCACGGTCGGTTCCTCCCGTTTTTCGATTTTTTTCGATGAGGGCCGGCATGCCGACGAAGCTTTTGCGCCGCTGCGTGCCGGAACGCGATCGGCGCAGCAAACGACATGCCGCGGACGATGTGGACCCATGCGGACCGTACCGTGCCGGCGCGCGCCGTGAACGGCCACCCGATTTACAAACCGGCTGTAACGCACCGGCGCGTTGCGTGCGCCATTCCGCCTCGCCGCGGCCGCAAGCGTGCGAGCCGCGTACGCACGAAACTTGCTCGGCCGCGAACGGCTTTCGTCATGCCGCCGCCATCGGCAAGGAGTCGCGTTGCTCGTTCCGCTGTTCAGAAAAACGCGTCATATCGCATGCATCGCACCGTTCGCGTGGGCGGTCGCGCCGCTCGTCGCGCGTGCGGCCGCCGAGCCTGCGGAGTCCGGCAATCCGGCCGCGCCGCTGCCGCTCGCCTACGTCATGCACGCGGCCGGCCCCGCCGCGCAGCCGGTCTTCGTGCTCGGCTGGGCGCTGCTCTCGCTGTGCCTATTCGTCTGCGTCGCGATCGCCGTGCTGCTGCTGATCGCGCTGTTTCGCCGTCGCGCGCGGGCGGGCGGCGGCCATGGCAGCGGGCTGACGATCGTGACCGTGGGCTCCGCGATCTCGATCCTGCTGCTGTTCGGCGCGCTCGTCTACATGCTGCGCGTGCTCGGCGCGATCGCGACACCGCCGCGCCCGCCCGCACTGACGATCGCGGTGACCGCGTACGACTGGTGGTGGGCCGTTCGTTATCCGGACGATGCCGGCGGCCCGGCCTTCGTCACCGCGAACGAAATCCATATTCCGGTGGGCGAGCCGATCGCGATCGAACTGAAAAGCGCCGACGTGATTCATGCGTTCTGGGTGCCGCAACTCGCCGGCAAGACCCAGACGATTCCCGGCCAGACCAATCGCCAATGGCTGCAGGCCGACCGGCCGGGCGTCTATCGCGGGCAGTGCTCGCAATACTGCGGCGCGCAGCACGCACACATGGCGTTCGAAGTGGTGGCCGAGCCGCCGGCCGCATTTCGTGCGTGGCTCGCCGCGCAGCGCCAACCGGCCCAGGCGCCCGCGGCCGGCGCCGAACGCCGCGGCCAACGCGTGTTCGCCGCGCGCTGCGCGGGCTGCCACGCGGTGCGCGGCACCGACGCAACGGGCGACGCGGGCCCCGATCTCACGCACGTCGGCACGCGCCGGCTGCTCGCGGCCGGCACGCTCGACAACACGCCCGACAACCTGCGCCGCTGGATCGCGCATGCGCAGCAGATCAAGCCGCAATCGCTGATGCCGTCGATCGCGCTCGCGCCGCGCGACGCCGACGATCTCGCCGCGTATCTCGCGACGCTGCACTGAACCGAGGATGCCGATGGCCATTGCCCGCGACACGCCCACCCCGCTCAGCCGCGTACCCGATCTCGGCGAAGCGCCGCCCGGTTCCGCGCACGAGCGCGCGCTGGCCGAGCAATGGGAGTCCGAACCCGGCTGGCGCGGCTGGCTCGGCACCGTCGATCACAAGCGCATCGGGTTGCGCTACATCGTCACCGCGTTCGCTTTCCTGCTGCTGGGCGGCGTCGAGGCGCTCGTGATGCGCATCCAGCTCGCGCGGCCGAACGCGACGCTGCTCACGCCCGCGCAATACGATTCGCTGTTCACGATGCACGGCGTCACGATGATCTTCCTGTACGCGTTGCCGGTACTGTCCGGCTTCGCGAACTACTTGTGGCCGCTGATGCTCGGCTCGCGCGACATGGCGTTTCCGCGGCTCAACGCGTTCTCGTACTGGGCGTTCCTGTTCGCCGGACTGTTCCTGTATGCGAGCTTTCCGCTCGGTGCGGTGCCGGACGGCGGCTGGTTCAACTACGTGCCGCTCACGTCGCTCGACTACAGCGCCGGTGCGAACATCGACATCTATGCGCTCGGGATGATCCTGCTCGGCATCTCGACGACGGGCGGCGCCGCGAACTTCGTCGTCACGCTGCTGCGGATGCGCGCGCACGGCATGTCGATCGACCGGCTGCCGATCATCGTGTGGGGCACGCTGACCGCGTCGGTCGCGAACCTGGTCGCGGTGCCGTCGGTGAGTCTCGCGTTCCTGCTGCTGTGGCTCGACCGCAATGCCGGCACGCACTTCTTCGACGTCGCGCACGGCGGCCGGCCGCTGTTGTGGCAGCACCTGTTCTGGATGTTCGCGCATCCGTGGGTCTACGTGGTCGTGCTGCCGGCGATGGGGATCGTGTCCGACGCGCTGCCGACCTTCTGCCGGCGGCCGCTCGTCGCATACGAGGCCGTCGCGGTATCGACCGTCGCGACGATGCTGATCGGCTTCGAAGTGTGGGTCCACCACATGTTCGCGACGGGCATCGCACCGCTCGCGCTCGCGTTCTTCGGCGCCGCGAGCATGCTGATCTCGATTCCGAGCGCGGTCGCGGTGTTCGCGTGGATCGCGACGATCTGGACCGGCCGCCCCGTGTTCCGCACGCCGTTCCTGTATTTCGCGGGCTTCGTGCTGATGTTCGTGATCGGCGGCGTGTCGGGCGTGATGACCGCGGCCGTGCCGCTCGACTGGCAGCTCACCGATACGTACTTCGTCGTCGCACACCTGCATTACGTGCTGCTCGGCATCAACGTGTTTCCGGTGCTCGGCGGCGTCACGTACTGGTTCCCGAAGTTCACCGGGCGAATGATGAACGAGCGGTTCGGACGCTGGACCTTCTGGGTCGTGCTGGTCGGCTTCAATCTCGGCTTCTTTCCGATGCACGTGTCCGGGCTGCTCGGGATGCCGCGCCGCATCTATACCTATCCGTCCGGGATGGGCTGGGACACGTCGAACCTGCTGACGACGATCGGCTCGTTCGTGTTCGGGATCGGCATCGCGATGTTCGTCGTCAATGCGCTGGTGAGCGCGCGGCGCGGCGCGCGCGCCGGCGACAACCCTTGGGGTGGGGCCGGCCTCGAATGGTCCGTCGCGTCGCCGACGCCGGTGTACAACTTCGCGGTGCTGCCGCTCGTCGCGTCGCGGCATCCGCTGTGGGAAACGCGCGACGATCCGGCGCGCACCAGCCTGCGGGTCGGCTACCGGCTCGCGGACGGGCGCGAGGCGCTCGCGGTCACGCCGCTCGCCGCGGCACCCAGCGCGATCCTGAAGATGCCCGAAGACAGTTGCGTGCCGTTCGTGCTCGCGCTGCTGGCGACCGCCGTGTTCGCGGCGATGCTCGCGCGCTCGCCGACCCTCGTCTGCGCGGCCGTCGCCGGTTGCGCGATCGCCACTGCCGCGTGGCTGTGGCCGCGCCGCACGCTCGGGCAGCGCGCGCGCCTGCCGGCCCGCGCCGACACGCAGGCGCCCGCCGCGGCCGCCGGGTCGCATCCGGACGAGCCGCCGTCGGCGACGGCGCCGGCCGGCGCCCCGGCCGCGTGCATCGAGCCGCTGCCGGTCGGCAGTTGCGGCGAGCGCGCAGGCGGCTGGTGGGGCGTGCTCACGCTGATCGTGACGGAGGCCGGGCTGTTCGGCTACCTGCTGTTCTGCTACTTCTACCTGCAGTCGCAATGGTCCGCGCCGTGGCCGCCCGAAGGAATGCCGAAGATCGGGCTCGCGGCCGCCAACACGGTCGTGCTGCTGTCGAGCAGCGTGTTCGTGTGGCTCGCGGAACGCGCGGTGCGCGCCGACCGGCAAGTGCGCGCGGTCGCGATGCTCGTCGTCGCGCTGGTGCTCGGCGCCGCGTTCGCGCTGGTCCAGTGGCACGAATGGCGCGACCATCCGTACGGCCCGACCGCGCATCTGTACGGCAGCCTCTATTTCACGATCACCGGCTTCCACCTCGCGCACGTCGTGGCCGGCCTCGCGATCCTTGCGCTGCTCGCCGGGTGGACGGCCGCCGGTTTCTTCGGCCGCGAGCGACGCGTCGCGCTGACGGTCGGCGGGCTCTACTGGCACTTCGTCGACATCGTGTGGCTGTTCATCTTCACCGCGCTGTACGTATCGCCATTCTGGCTGAGGAGTACCGGATGAACGACGCACGCCGCGCGTGGACACCGCTGCTCGCGATCGCGGCCGGCCTGGTCGGCGCGCCCGCGCTCTGGTTCGCGCAGATGCTCGTGTCGGAGACGCTCGCGTCCACCGCGTGCTATCCGCTCGGCGTCGCACAGGCCGCGCCGCGCTGGGCGCACGTCGGCGTGTGGCTCGCGCTGATCGCCGCGGGCGCGTTCGCGCTGGCCGCGGCCTGCGCAACGTGGCTCGCGCGCGCGTGGCGGCACCGGCGCGATGCCGATGCGCCCGTCGCGACGCGCGACGACAGTACGCGCTTTCTCGCGCGCTGCGGGATGCTCGCCGCGCTCGGCTTCGTGATCGGTCTGGTGTTTACGGGGATCGTCACCGCTTTCGTGGGGCCTTGCAGCCCATGGCGCTGATCTCGTTCGCTCCGTGCTTCGTGCCGGGCCGCCGCGCGGGCGCCGCGGTAGCGGTCGCGATATGCGTCGCGCTCGGCGGATGCGACATGCAGCGCGACGACAACGCGGCCGCTGCGGACACGGCCGGCGCAGCGTCGGCGGCGCAAGCGCCCGAGCCAGCATCGGGCTGGCGGTTCGTGCGGATTCGCACGTCGGCGGCCGATGCCGGCGCGTCGATGTCCGCTCGCGCGCGAGACGACCCACGCCTTTCCCGGTCGCGGGCGGCGGATTCCGGCGCATCTGGCGCGGCCGCCCATCCTCCGCATGCCGCTTCCGCTTCGACCGCCCGCCGCCCGACGATCGCCGCGGCTGCCGCGAGCGCCGACGCCGCGACGCTCGCGCGCGGCCGCTACCTCGCGCTCGCCGGCGATTGCGCCGCATGCCACGACGCGGCCGACCATACGCCGTACGCGGGCGGTCAGCCGGTGAATTCGCCGTTCGGGCCGATCTATGCGCCGAACATCACGCCGGACCCGACGCACGGAATCGGCCACTACACGCTGCGCCAGTTCGACGATGCGTTGCGGCGCGGCGTGCGTGCGGACGGCAGCCGGCTGTATCCGGCGATGCCCTACCCGTCGCTCGCGCACCTGAGCGACGACGACGTGCGCGCGTTGTATGCGTATTTCATGCGCGGCGTCGCGCCTTCGCCGAACGCGGCGAAGCTCACGCAGTTGCCGTTTCCGTTCAACCAGCGCTGGGCGCTCGGGCTGTGGAGTCTCGCATTCGCGAACCGCGACCGGTTCGCGCCGCAGCCGTCTCGATCGGCGGAATGGAATCGCGGCGCCTATCTCGTGCAGGGGCTCGGCCATTGCGGCGCCTGCCATACGCCGCGCGGGCCGGCCTACAACGAACGCGGCTACGACGAGCGCAGCCCCGCGTTCCTCACCGGCGGCATCAACGATCACTGGTTCGCGCCGAACCTGACCGGCGCGGACCCGGACGGTCTCGGCCGCTGGTCGGCCGACGACATCGCCGCATTCCTGCGCAGCGGCCATGCGGCGCGCGGTGCGGTGTTCGGCGCGATGGCGCCGGTCGTCGGCGAAAGCACCGCGTTGCTGACGGATGCCGACCGCCATGCGATCGCGGTGTACCTGAAGTCGTTGCCGGCGCAACCGACTGCCGCGACGAATCCGGTGGGGGTCGGCGTGCCGCGGCTGACGGTGGCCGGCCCTCGTCCGGAAAGCGGCCAGCAGGCGCCGGGGGCCGGCGTGTATGCGGGGTTCTGTGCGCGTTGCCACGGTGCCGAAGGCAAAGGCGTCCCCGATCGCGGGCCGGCGCTCGCGGGCAGTTCGATCGTGCTCGCGGCCGATCCGACCAGCACGATCCGGATCGTGGTCGAAGGCGCGCGGCCCGCGCCCGGGAAGACGGGGCCGGTGCAGCGGATGCCGGCGATGCGCGGCGCGCTGACGAGCGGCGAGATCGCCGCGGTGGTCAGCTACGTGCGCGGTGCGTGGGGAAATCGGGCCGCGCCGGTGTCGGAGCGGGATGTGAAGCGGTTGCGGGGGGCGATTCACAAGTAGGGTGTCGGTTTCGTCGCCAAGCAGCAGCCGGCTGCGTCACCTGTCGACATCACCACCCCTCACGCCGGAGGACGCAAAGTAGCGTTCGGCGACGAACCGAATCAGCGTGCCAGCACCGCCACCGCCTTGATCTCGACGATATAGCCGGGCGAGCCGCCGAGCATGTGCGCGCCGGTCGCGGTCCACGCCGGCCGCGGATGCGCATGGAAATAGCGGTCGCGTACCTGCATGAACAGCGGCAGGTCGCGCATGTCGGTGTGAAACGTCGTGAGATCGACCACATCGTCGAACGATGCGCCGGCCGCCTCCAGCACTTGCCGCAGGTTCTCGAACGCCTGCACGATCTGGGCTTCGCGGCCCTCGATCAACTGCATCGCCGCGTCGCGGCCGATCTGGCCGGATACGTAAACGGTATCGCCGACCTTGATCGCCGGCGCATAGCCGATTTTTTCGTACACGGCTTCCATGCCGGCCGGGATGATCGCTTCTCGGTTGCTCATGAATGTCTCCGTGGCCGGGCTCGCCGGCCGGTTATGTGACGGCCGTCGTCGCGCGCCCTGCCGCGGCACATGCCCCCGTGAGGCAAGCAGCTCGGCAGGCGCGCCCTTCAACCCGTATCCCCGCCCGCGACCGGCAGCACCGTACCCGTGATGTAGCTCGCCTCGTCCGACGCGAGGAACAGGATCGGCGCGATCTGCTCGTCGAGGCTGCCGTAGCGCTTGAAGTACGTCGATTCGGTCACCTGCCGCACGGCCTCGGCCATCCACGCCTGTTCCTGCTCGGTGTCGCCGGCCGCATTGCGCGGCACGCGGCGCGGCGGCGCGTTGGTCCCCCCGGGCGCGGTGGCGACGACGCGGATGCCGTGTTCCGCGTATTCCATCGCGAGCGCCGACGTCAACGCGTTCACGCCGCCCTTCGCCGCCGAGTACGGCACGCGGCGAATGCCACGCGTCGCGTTCGACGAGACGTTGACGATCGTGCCGCCGCCGCGCGCGATCAGATGCGGCAGCACCGCATGGCACGCATAGAGCGTCGGCATCAGCGAACGGCGGATTTCCGCGTCGATCTGTGCCGGCTCGAACTCGGCGAACGGCCGCATGCGGATCGCGCCGCCGACGCCGTTGATCAGGATGTCGATGCCGCCGAAGGCCTGCACCGCGCACGCCATCGCCGCATGCGCGCCGTCGTACGTCTCGAGATCCGCGACGAAGCCGGCCGTATTGCCGCCCGGCGCCTGCGCGGCCACCTCGGCCACGAAATCCGCGCGATCGACGAACAGCACCTTGCCGCCCTCGGCCGCCGCGCGCAGCGCGACACCGCGACCGATGCCCTGCGCCGCGCCGGTGACGACGACGACCTTGCCGGAGAATCGTTGCATGGTCATGCCGCCTTTGCCGTGACGTTGGGGGTGAACTTCTCGTAGTGGAAGCTGTGCGGCTTCACGCCTGCGTCGTCGAAATACTGGCGCACCGCATCGACCATCGGAGGCGGCCCGCACAGATACACGTCGACGTCGCCGTCGTTCAGCGCGTCGGCCGGGATGTGCTGCGTGACCCAGCCCTTGCGCGGATGGCTCGACGCGGCGTCCGCGACGACCGTCGCGAAGCTGAAGTTCGGCAGCTTCGCCGCCACCGCCTCGATCGCGTCGACCAGCACGAGATCGAGATCGCGCGTGACGCCGTACACCAGATGCACCTTCTGCTGCGACCCGCTGCGCGCGAGCACGTCGAGCATCGACAGGAACGGCGCGAGGCCCGTGCCGCCGGCGAGGAACAGCAGCGGCCGCTGTACGTCGCGCAGATAGAAGCTGCCGAGCGGCCCGTGCAGTTCGAGCGTGTCGCCCGGCCGCGCCGATTCGAGCCACGTGCTCATCACGCCGCCGGGAATCTTCTTGATCAGGAAGCCCACCTTCGCGTCGCCCGGCGCGGACGAGAACGAATACGAGCGGTGCTGGCCGCTGCCCGGCACGCCGATGTTCACGTACTGGCCCGGGAGGAACACCGACGCGCTCGCGCCGACATCGAGTTCGAGCACGACGGCCGCATCGTTGTGCTGCTCGACCTTCGCGACCGTCGCGGCAAAGCTGCTCTGCCCGGTCTTGCAGGCGACCGACGACGTCGGCACCGCGATCACGCAATCGCTTTGCGGCACCATCTGGCACGTCAGCACGAGGCCGCCGTCCTTCTCGTCCTCGGTGAGCGCGTCGTCGATGTAATCGTCGCCGAGATCGTAGCGGCCGCTTTCGGCGCGGCACTTGCAGGTGCCGCACACGCCGTCGGAGCAATCCATCGGCAGGTTGATCTTCGCGCGAAAGGCCGCGTCGAGCACTTTCTCGCCAGCCTTGCAGTCGATGAAGCGGGTGACCCCGTCCTCGAAATTCAGTGCAATCTTGTAGGTGGACATGACGTCGCCTCCCTTTCCTTCCTGTCGAAACGATCGGCGTCAGACGTGGTACACGTCGAGCACCTGCCGGATGTAGTCGTTCTTCAGCACGATCTTCTTGTGCGAGATCAGCAGCGCGTCGCCCACCTTGCGCAACGTGACGAACATCGTGCCGAAGAAGTGATCGGTCACGCGGTAACGGTGGTTCAGCGTGTGAAAGTTGTAGCGCACGTCCACCTCGCCATCGCGCTCGGCCAGCACCTCGACGTTCGTCACGTTGTGGCTGGTGCGCGGCTCGGGTGTCGATGCGCCGCTGCGCTCGGTCTTGATCCGGAACACGCGATCCTCGAGGCCGCCGCGGTCCGCGTAGTACATCAGCGAGATCTGGCTGGTCGGATCGTCGGTCGGGCGATCGTCGTCGTCCCACGCGGGCATCCAGTACGTGACGTCCTCGGCGTAGCAGGTCAGCCATTCGTCCCACGCGCGATCGTCGAGCAGGCGCGCTTCGCGATACAGCGCCGCGCAAATCGTCCGGTAATCGAAGCTCATGCCGCCACCTCCCCGCGTTCCTTCTTCAGCGCATCGCGCATCACGTTCACCCAGTGTTCGTGCTGGCACACGAACAACCCTTCGTCCTCGCTGCGCTCGCCGGAAATACGCGGGTTCAGCCCCATCCTTCTCGCGTTCTCGTCCGGCCCGTCGATCCACAGCGGCGCGCCGCGCGACAGGTCGTTCCACATCGCCGTGATGCCCGCATAGCCGGCCTGGCACGCGCGGAACTCCTCGAGATCGTCGGCCGTGCCCATGCCGGTCACGTTGAAGAAATCCTCGTACTGGCGAATCCGCGTCGTGCGATCCGCTTCACTCTCGCCCTTCGGCGCGAAGCAGAAGATCGTGACCTCGGTCCTGTCGACGCCGAGCGGCCGCACCACGCGAATCTGCGTGCTGAACTGGTCCATCAGGAACACGTTCGGGTACACGCACAGGTTGCGCGTCTGGTTCACGATGAAATCGGCCCGCACGTCGCCGACGCGCGCACGGATTTCGTCGCGGTGCCGGTACACGGGCCGCACTTCCGGGTTCATCGTCCGGGTCCACAGCAGGATGTGGCCGTGGTCGAAGCCGTACACGCCCGCGACCGACTTGCTCCAGCTGTTCGCATCGACAGCCTTGGTGCCGTCTTCCTTGCGACGGCCCATCGTCGCCGCATAGTTCCAGTGCACGGTGCTGACGTGATAGCCGTCGCAGCCGTTCTCCATCTGCATCTTCCAGTTGCCTTCGTAGATGTAGGACGAGTTGCCGCGCAGCACTTCGAGCCCGTTCGGCGCCTGGTCGACGATCTGGTCGATGATCACGCGCGCTTCGCCGAGGTAATCTTCGAGCGGCAACACGTCCGCGTTGAGGCTGCCGAACAGGAAGCCGCGATAGTTCGCGAAGCGCGCGACCTGCTTCAGGTCGTGCGAGCCGTGCGTGTTGAACTGCACCGGATACTCGGTCGTCTTCTCGTCCTTCACCTTCAGCAACTTGCCGGTGTTCGAGAAGGTCCAGCCATGGAACGGGCACGTGAAGCTGCCCTTGTTGCCGTGCTTGCGGCGGCACAGCATCGCGCCCTTGTGCGCACACGCATTGATGACCGCGTGCAGATCGCCGGTCTTGTCGCGCGTGATGACGATCGGCTGGCGGCCGATCCACGTCGTGTAGTAATCGTTGTTGTCCGGAATCTGGCTTTCGTGCGCCAGATACACCCAGTTGCCCTCGAAGATGTGCTTCATCTCGAGCTCGTACAGTTCCGCGTTCGTGAAGATGTCGCGGCGGCAGCGGAAAATGCCGGCCTCCTTGTCATCCTGCACGGCGGTTTCGAGCAGGTGATCCAGTGTGTCGGTGTGGTCGATCGTGACGGACATGATGGCTCCTTCCATGCGCGTGCCGCGTCCTGCAAGCACGCTCGCATCGGTATCGGTTGAATCTCGGGGGACCGGCCGGCAGCGGCGGCGCACGCGCGCCGCCCGAGCCGCCGGCGGTTATGCCGCGGCGGAAGCGCGCGGGCGTTCGACGATCTGGTTGTCCCGGCCCTGCACCAGCGGCGTCAACACGAAGTTGAACTCGATGTCCTGGTACGCATCGGCTTTCATGCCGAGCGCCGTGCCGCCGGTCCTGGCGACCACGGGCGGAATCAGCTCCTCGCGCGTCGCATACGCGAAGTCGTCCCAGATCAGCGGATCGCCGTCGATGTTGAACTGCGTCGTCAGCTTGCGGTGACCGGGACCGTCGACGAAGAAGTGCACGTGCGCCGGGCGGTTGCCGTGGCGGCCGAGACGGTCGAGCAGTTGCTGCGTCGCGCCCTGCGGCGGGCAACCGTAGCCGACCGGCATCAGCGTGCGGAATTCGTATTTGCCGTCCGCACCCGTCCTCACCGCGCCGCGCAGGTTGAAATCGCTCTGCGCACCCGTCGGGTCGAAGTGCGAGTAGAAGCCATGCGAGTTCGCGTGCCAGCACTCGACGAGCGCGCCGGCCACCGGCTTGCCGTCGAGGCCCGTGACCGTGCCGTGGATCACGAGGGGGCCTGCGCCGTCGTCGGCATCGAGGTCGATCTTCGCGACGCCTTCGCGCACCGGTGCGCCGGCCACGTACAGCGGCCCTTCGATCGTGCGCGGCGTGCCGCCGCTCAGCCCGATCGCTTCATCCTCGGCGTCCATCCGGATGTCGAGATATTTCTCGAGACCGAGGCCGGCCGCGAGCAGCGCTGCTTCGCCATCCTGACCAAGCTTGTTCAGATAGTTCACGCCGGCCCAGACTTCGTCCGGCGTGATGTCGAGATCGTCGATCGCCTTGAACAGGTCGCCGAGCAGGCGCAGCACGATCTGCTGCGTGCGCGCGTCGCCCTTCGTGCCGTTCGCGCCCGCGTTCGACGCGGCCTTCAGCAGGTCCTGCACTTCCCTGGTATCGAAAACTTTGACGCTCATGATGCTGTCTCCACGTGTATTTGGGGGAATGACGGTCTTTGCCTGACCCGATTACCGCACGACTTTCGTCAGCCCGTCGCGGGTGAAGCGCCTGACCTTGTCCTCGTCGAGCGCGATGCCGAGACCGGGGCCGTCCGGCACGGTCAGTTCGAAGTCGCTGTAATCCAGCGGCTGCGTCAGGATTTCTTCGGTGATCAGCAACGGCCCGAACAGCTCGGTGCCCCACTGCAGGTTCGCGACACTCGCGAACAGGTGCGCGGACGCCACCGTGCCGAACGCACCTTCGAGCATCGTGCCGCCGTACAGCTCGATGCCAGCCGCGTCCGCGATCGCGGCCACGCGCTGCGCGGCGAAGAGGCCGCCGCTCTGTTCGATCTTGATCGCGAACACGTCCGCGCCGTGATGCTTCGCGATGTCGAATGCGCTGTCGGGGCCTTGCAGGATTTCATCCGCCATCAGCGCGACGGGGAAGCGGCGCATCAGGCGCGCCAGCGCCGCCGCGGACGCCACCGGCTGCTCGACCAGCTCGCAGCCCGCATCGGCGAGCGCCGGAATCGCGCGGGCGGCCTGCGTTTCGCTCCACGCCATGTTCACGTCGACGCGCACCGACGCGCGATCGCCGAGCGCCTTCTTGATCTCGGCGACGTGGCGGATATCCGTTTCCGGCGCTTTCGCGCCGATCTTCAGCTTGAATACGTTGTGGCGGCGCAGGTCGAGCATCCGTTCTGCTTCGGCGATGTCGGTGGCCGTGTCGCCCGACGCGAGCGTCCACGCGACCGGCAGGCGATCGCGGCGACGGCCGCCGAGCAATTCGCTGACCGGCACGCCGAGCCGCTTGCCGTGCGCGTCGAGCAGCGCGGTTTCGAGCGCGCTCTTCGCGAAGTGATTGACCTTCGCGAGCTTGCCGACGAACGCCATCAGCGTCTGGACGCGCGTGGCGTCCTTGCCGACGATCGCCGGTGCGAGGTACGCGTCGATCGCGAGCTTCATCGCTTCCGGGCTTTCCGGGCCGTAGGCCATCCCGGCGATCGTCGTGCCTTCGCCGATACCGATCGCGCCGTCGCTGCAGAACACCTTCACGAGCATCAGCGTCTGGCCGTGCATCGTAGCCACCGACAGCTTGTGTGGACGGATCGTCGGCAGATCGACGAGGCGGGTTTCGATGCGTTCGATGGTGGCGGAGGACATGGGGCTCGCTGCGTGGGGGGAGTTCATGGGACGGATTTATACGCGGCGGGGAAATGGAGCGTCCAATACTTTTGGTCGGGATTTTTGATACCTGATGGGTATGGAAATGCCGGTCAAGATGCGGAATATTGCGTTGCACCATACCTGATTTGGTTGGGTATGCGGGCTGGAAGGCTTGCTGGGGCGCGGTCGCGGGGGGCGGGATATCGCTTGGGTGAGAGCGCGATGCAGCTGCTTTCTGCAGCGGGAAAACCGGCCGAAATCGGCGGCCGGCCTGGGTCGATCAGGGTTTTCCTGATGGGAAAACGGTGGCGCGGGACGCGCCGGCGTTCGGTTTTGGTTTCCCCGAACGACAGGAAGGAAGTGGATAAGCGGTTATCGATCTTCGTCGTCGATGCTTATCGTTCATCAGAAATCGACGGCAGCTATTGGCTAGTTTCAGTCACTCGACTCCGGTGCTTAGATAGTCGACAATCGTGTGAAAGCGTATCGCGTCCCGCGACTGAATCAGGTGAGTACATGCAATCAAAGCTTCCTATGGCTGATGCCGTGCCACGTGGTATCAACAAGGCAAAAATTCAATCCCAAGTGCGCAACAAGTTTGCAGGGGCGTTGGCCAATGACACGAAATGGAACGAGCTAATTTCTTTCATGCGCGGTCTGGACGGGTGGCGACCTTCCTACCGTTCAAAGTGGGTCAATGGCCATGTATCCGCATAGGATGTCGAGTGGTTCTACCACCTGCCGTTTCCATTCGTGGGAGTTGAGTGGATTGATATCGGATTGCGTGAGCAGGCTTTGGTCAGGCACGAGACGATCGATCACTCAGTGCTTATCTTGAGTAAGCTCACAGAAATTGGCTTGGAGCTTGAGGCGAGATGTGGCGTTGCCAGAGTCTGGGGCTATGCCCCGAAGTCTTATGAAGATTTTCCGCCAGAAGCATCGCTCTGACCAACAGGGACGGAGGAGAGTCCGCCAGTTCAAGTTGGTCGATAGATTGCCTAGACCGTCGACAATCCTGGGAGGCAAGTGCACAACCCCTGATGACGCACCTGAAAACACTGCGTTCAACGAATACGAGCCGCTTATGCTGATTTGGGCACCAACACGGAAATCCCTTGATGGCCGAGGGGAAAGCCAGGGCACGACCGCGAAAGTCGCGATTGAAGAACTCGACGACGGAGTCTTTCTACTGATGCGGTACGAATCCCTGGACGCGCCATTTCCGACCTCTGATCATTTATATATGTCAATCGACGAGGCATACGACGAATGTGATTGCGTCTATGGCATCGGTCGCGATGATTGGCATCAAAAGTGACTGCATCCGGGACGTCGGGCATCGTCCTGGGACTCAGTACGAGGAGCTGTCATAGCTTGGCCACCAAACCGGCCGCTGATACGCGGCGCCGAGATCTCTTTTCTACTGGGATTTGAAGATTCCAATTCCTTTGCTCGGGCGTTCCACGCATGGACAGGAAAAACGCCGCAAAAGGCACGAACGGAAATGGGCGCGATCATCGGTGAGCCGAATACGGGGGTGGCTGGGGAGTAGAGAATTCCAACGACTCGTCGGGATTCGATCTGGGCCAGCCATCGGCCAAGAGCTGTCCTTTACTCTGGCAGGTTGATGTCCAATTTGATCACGTTCGCGAGCATTCGCCCCGCGAGCGCTACTTCAGGTCTCAGCAATGGATTCAAAAGGGCTGATCCATCGTCTTAACATGTCTCCCTCGCCGTCATGAGTACGGCATTTGCGACTCGATCTGGCCTGTGCCATATTGCGACTCATGCACGTAAACACTGTCCTACGCGACTATTTTTTTGAATTCGGCGAAGACGTCCATGTCGATGCCAATAAGCCACTGTTGCGTGCGAGCGAGGTCGCCAAATACCTGTACCTCATTCAGTCCGGTGCAGTGCGTCTCTGTGTGCGCAATGCCGAAGGTGCGGAAACTACAGTTCAGTTCTTCTTCGAAGATGACATGGTTTGCTCGCTGGAAAGCATGCTGAGCGGTTGCCCTAGCGGACTTGAACTGATCACTATGGAAGCATGCCAGTTGCGTGTGCTGCATCGGGATACGGTGCTGACCAAGTTTCAGTCCCATGCGACCATGCCATCCGAACTGCTGGCGCTCACGCAACAGCGACTCGTCGAGTACATCAATCTTTACACGACCGCCATCGCCCAAACGCCGACACAGCGCTACCAGACCATGCTGGTATCCCAGCCGGACAAGCTCGCACGGATTCCGCTGCACATTCTGGCGGGCTATCTGGGCGTGACCCCGGTGCATTTGAGCCGCATTCGGCGAAGACTGAAATCCGGCCCGGGATCACAGGCGTTCTGAACATTTGTAAATGACAGCATTGCATCGACCGCGCACCATCGGCCCATCACGACTTTCGTTGGGCCTCATCGAGCGTATCTCCCTGACGGAAGTAGAGCGACGGTATAACGACTCCCACATATTCCGGAGAACCTTCGATGGCGATTGATGCGTCTGTTGTACTGCAATTGGGCGGCGCGGCACTTTTAATCTGGGCACTGGTTGGGCTGGCCCGCTGGCTTTGGCTCTATCTTTGGCTACCACAGCGGTTGAATGGAGAGCACCTGGCCGAGCGTTTTGGCCCCGGAAGCTGGGCGCTCATCACCGCGGCCAGCGATGGACTGGGCAAAGCCTTCGCACAGGATCTGGCGCGCCACGGCTTCAACCTGATTCTGGTATCGCGCACGCAGTCCAAACTCGACCGATTAAAAGAGGAAATGCAGGCGCTGGGCGTTCAAGTTCGCACTGTGGCAGCAGACCTGTCGAACACCGCCCCGCAAACCTACGAATCCCTGGTCGCTGTTGCCCAGGATGTTGATTTGTCGGTGCTCATCAATTGCGTGGGCACCACGGTGCATCGGCGCTATGGCGATGTACCGCCCAAGACCCTGCGCCATTTGCTGGCCGTAAATGTCAGCACAACGGCCATCGTGACATACACGCTGCTTCCGCTCCTGTTGCGCCATGCCGCGTCCACCGGACGGCGTGCGGCGCTGTTGAACGTGGGCTCCATCGTCGGCCGATTTTACTGGCCTGGCACTCAGCTCTATGGGGCATGCAAGGCATTTATCGACCACCTGAGCATTCCACTGGCCTATGAGTATCGCGATCAGTTGGATGTGCTGTCCTTCCAGCCCACCGTAATGGCCACGGCCATGGCTGCAGGCACCGAACCAGCGGCCATCACCATCCCTCCACAACAGGCCGCACATGCTGCGCTGTCACAACTGGGGCACGTGCTGACGTCCCATGGCCACTGGCGCCATGGCCTAATGGCTGCGTTCTTGGCGGTCTTGCCACGCGGGATCCGCAATGCACTTCTCTTAAAACAGGCACTGGCAATGGGGGAGGTCGAGTTGGCGAGAAATGAGTAAGCGACGGAATCAGAAAGACTGCTCTGACGTCCAAAGAAGGGGCAGTAAGTTCCACCTCAATGGTTCGCTTGTAGGCAGGACGACCGAAGTTGGCAGTAAAGCAAGCATTCGCCGGAGTCGGGTGTGTGGCTGCAATGGGTCGGCAACCGCCGCGCCGAAGAAGCATGAAGCGCATACGTCTATCTCGGCGCAGCTGCGCGCCGAGCCTTCAGACGCGGAATAGGTCGTACCGCACAACGATATCTGCGTGTTATCCGACAGCATGCGGCAAAAACTCCACAGCAACTGTTCAATTTCCGCACACATAATCGCAAACACCTCCCAATCCACGCGCCCTCCGCGCGTGGGAAGAAACCCGGATAGCCCGCCACTCCGCCCCCGCCTACCCTCCCGCGCATGCCGGCCAGCACCCAAGCAAAAACCCGCCCCGGCCGATCCGAATTTCCCCAGGAGCGCACATGGATAGCACCCACCCCGCCCTATTCGACCCCGACGTCTGGCGCGGCAAGACCTTCACCGGCCGCTGGCACGCGAGCCCGCACGCGGCCGACGTGATCGAACCGGCGACCGGCAACACGCTTGGCCGCATCGGCCTCGCCGACGGCGCGGCCATCGCCGAAGCATCGGCCGCCGCCCACCGCACCCAGCCCGCATGGTTCGCCCTCCCCTACGACGAGCGCGCAGCGGTCCTGCGCCGCGCCGCAACCGTCGCGCAAACGCACTTCGACGCAATCGTCGACTGGCTCGTGCGCGAAAGCGGCTCGACGCGCGCGAAGGCGGCATTCGAAACGTCGGTCACGATCAAGGCGCTCCACGAAGCAGCCGGCCTGCCATCGCGCGCGGCCGGCGAAGTGCTGCCGTCCGCAGCCGGCCGGCTGTCGCTCGCGCGCCGCCGCCCGCGCGGCGTGGTCGGCGTGATCTCGCCGTTCAACTTCCCGCTGTACCTCGCGATGCGCGCGGTCGCACCCGCGCTCGCGCTCGGCAACGCGGTCGTGCTGAAGCCCGACCCGCGCACCGCCGTGTGCGGCGGCGTCGCGATCGCGCGCGTGTTCGAGCTCGCCGGCTTGCCGGAAGGCGTGCTGCACGTGCTGCCCGGCGACGGCGCGGCCGGCGCGGCGCTGGTCGCCGATCCGCACGTCGCGATGATCCAGTTCACCGGCTCCACCGCGGCCGGGCGCAAGGTCGGCGAAGCGGCGGGCCGTCACCTGAAGAAGGTGTCGCTCGAACTCGGCGGCAAGAACTCGCTGATCGTGCTCGACGATGCCGATCTCGACCGCGCGATCGCCAACACCGCATGGGGCGCGTACCTGCATCAAGGCCAGATCTGCATGGCGACCGGCCGCGTGCTCGTGCAGCGCGCGATTCACGATCGCTTCGTCGCGAAGCTCGTCGAGAAGGCGCGCAGCCTGCGCGTCGGCGACCCGGCCGCCGGCGACGTCGGCCTCGGCCCGCTGATCAACGCCGCGCAACGCGACCATGCCGCGAACCTGATCGACGCGGCGCGCCGCGCGGGCGCACGCGTGGAGACGGGCGGCGGCCATCGCGGCCTGTTCTTCGAGCCGACCGTGCTGAGCGGCGTCGCGCCGGGCAATCCGGCTTTCGACGAGGAGATTTTCGGGCCGGTGGCGGTCGTCGTGCCGTTCGATACCGACGAAGACGCGATCGCGCTCGCGAACCGGACCGAATACGGGCTGTCGATGGCGATCCTGTCGGCCGACGTCGGCCGCGCGCTACGCATCGGCGAGCGCTTGAACACCGGGCTGCTGCACATCAACGACCAGACGGTCAACGACGAGGCGATCAACCCGTTCGGCGGCGTCGGCGCGTCGGGCAATGGCTCGAGCATCGGCGGTGCGGCAAACTGGGAAGAATTCACGCAGTGGCAGTGGCTGACGATCAAGGGCGAAGCGCCGCTCTATCCGATTTGACGAGGAGACCGACCATGTACACCGAACACGATACACGCGCCGTCACCGCGGCCGTCGCGCGCGCCGCCGGCGCGCCCTTCTCGATCGAAGCGGCACGGATCCGCGCGCCGCGCGGCGACGAGGTGCTGGTGCGCGTCGTCGCGACCGGCTTGTGCCATACCGACCTGATCGTGCGCGACCAGTACTATCCGGTGCCGCTGCCGGCCGTGCTCGGTCACGAAGGCGCCGGCGTGGTCGAGGCGGTGGGCCCGAACGTGAAGACGCTCGCCGCGGGCGATCACGTCGTGCTGACCTACGGCGCGTGCGGCCACTGCGCGTCGTGCGTCGGCGGTCACGGCGCGTATTGCCGGCAGTTCTTCGCGCTGAATTTCGGCGGCGCCGACGCCGACGGGCAGACCGCGATCCGGGACGAAGCGGGGCAACCGCTGCACGATCATTTCTTCGCGCAGTCGTCGTTCGCGAGCTACGCGCTCGCGCGCGAGAACAACGCGATCAAGGTGCCGAAGGAAGCGCCGCTCGAGCTGCTCGGCCCGCTCGGCTGCGGGATCCAGACCGGCGCCGGCGCGGTGATCCATTCGCTCGCGGTGCGCCCGGGCAGCAGCTTCGCGAGCTTCGGCGCGGGCGCGGTCGGCATGAGCGCCGTGATGGCCGCGCGCATCGCGGGCGCGACGACGATCATCGCCGTCGACATCGTGCCGTCGCGGCTCGCGCTGGCGCTCGAGCTCGGCGCGACGCACGCGATCGACAGCCGGGAAGTCGACGTCGTCGACGCGATCCGCGAGATCACCGGCGGCGGCGCCGACTTCGCGCTCGAATCGACCGGGCTGCCGGCCGTGCTGTCGCAAGGGATCGAAGCGCTCGGCTCGCGCGGCACGATGGGCGTGGTGGGTGCGCCGAAGCTCGGCACGAAGGCCGAATTCGACGTGAACAGCCTGCTGCTCGGCGGCCACACGATCCGCGGCATCGTCGAAGGCGACAGCGTGCCGCAGACGTTCATCCCGCAGCTCGTGCAACTGCACCTGCAAGGGCGGTTTCCGTTCGACCGGCTGGTGAAGTTCTATCCGCTCGACCAGATCAACCAAGCGGCGGCGGACAGCAGCGACGGGAGCACGCTCAAGCCGATCCTGCGCTTGCCGCACTAGTTGGGGGCACCGCCGGCCGCCCGCCGACGCCAGTCGGCGCCATGCGGCGGGCGCCGTTGCCGGGAACGAAAATACCCGGCTTCGGGCACCGGGCTATATTACGCATTCGCGCGACACGCCGGGCCGGCAACACCGGCCCGGACATCGACCCAACTGGAGCGCAGCGTGAAGCCAGCCCCCGAATCCCTTTCACGGCCGGTCGACCTCGACCGGCTCCGCGCCCGCTTCGCCGCGGGCGAGCCGCTGCCGGAAACGGCCTTGCCGGCCAGCGTCGCGCGCTCGTGGCTGCGTTCGCGCGACGCCGGGCTGCGGCCGTGGCAAGCCGCCCGCTATGAAATGCAGCGCGAACTCGACGAATCGCGCGCGGACCGGCGGCTGATCCGCTGCGTCGCGCAGGAAATCGAACCGCTGTGGGCCGCATTCGGCGGCAGCGAATGGACGATCATGTGCGTCAATCCGCACGGCACGATCGTCCATGTGCGGCGCAGCCCGCAATGCGACGACGCGCTGCTCACGCCGATCGTCGCCGGACGCCGGATCGTCGAACCGAACATCGGCACGACCGCCCCGAGCTGCGTGATCCACGACGGCGCCGAAACCGTCGTCGCGGGCGCGCAGCACTATCTCGACGCATTTTCGCGGGTGTTCTGTCTCGCGGTGCCGCTGGTCGGCTTCGACGGCGAAGTGATCGGCGCGCTGGACATCACCGGCGTCGGCCGGCGCAACGTCGCGCAGTTGCGCGAGTCGTTCCGGCACGCGTCGCTGTCCGCCGAGCAGCGGCTCTATGCGATGCTGCGCGACTGCCATCTGCTGCAGGTTCAGCATGACGCGCGCTGGCTCGGCACGCCGCTCGCCGGCGTCGTCGCGCTCGACGCAGCGGGCCGCGTGCGCGCGGTGAGCCGGCTGGCGCGCCGCATGCTCGATCTCGCGCCGGACGGGCCGCTCGGGCCGTACGATCTCCGGCAACTGTTTCCCGGCGCGACGCCCGCGCAGCAGCGTCGCTTGCTGACACCGTCGCGCACGCCGCAGCGGATCGCGCGCGACGACGGTAGCCACGTATGGGTGCGCACCGTGCGTGCGCCGCTCGATCGCGCGACGCCCGCGCGTCAGGCCGATGTGCTGGAAGAAGCCGCCGACGTATGCAACCCGGCGCCGGCCGCCAGTCCGCAGACGAGCCTGCACGAACAGTCGCTCGATGCGATCCGCCGCGCGCTCGACGAGCACGACGGCAATGTGTCGGCGGCCGCGCGGCAACTCGGCATTTCACGCACGACGCTGTACGCGAAACTTCGGCAGCTCGATGCGGCGGGGATCCGGCACGACGGGCCGCATCGACGATTCGGGACGAAGCCCTAAGCCGCTGCCCGCCGCTCATGCAGCCGCAACGCGAGCCACGCGATTCCGGCCGCGAAGATCGCGACCACGCCGCCGAAGGTGCCGATCCACGGCAGCCCGAAGTCGCCCGCGATATGGTTGCCGAGCAGCGCGCCGGCGCCGATGCCGACGTTGTACAGCCCGGAATAGATCGATACGGCCAGATCGGTCGCCTCCGGCGCCAGCTTCAGCACCCACGCCTGCATCGCCAGCCCGAAACAGACGATCGCGCCGCCCCACGCCAGCGTGTGCACGGACAGCGTGACGACGTTCAGCGCGCACGGGAACAGGATCAGCAGGCAGCCCGACAGCGCGACGATCGACGCCAGCAGGAAATCGTCGGGCCGGTGCGGATAGAGGCGATTGAAGCAGACCGCGGCCGGCAGGCCGGCGACGCCGAACAGGATCAGCACGTACGTGATCCGGCTGCTGCTCGCATGGTTGACGCTCTGCACGAACGGTTCGATGTACGTGTACGACGTGAAGTGCGCGGACACGACGAGCACGGTGATCGCGTACAGCGCGACCAGCGCCGGCTTGCGCAGGAACACCCCGATGCTGCTCAGCGATCCTGCGCCCTGGCTCGGCAGCAACGGCAACGTGGCGCGCAGCAACAGCAACGCGACGCCTGCCGCGCCCGCGATGATCAGGAACGTGACGCGCCAGCCGAACGCCTCGCCGATCACGCGGCCGAGCGGAATCCCGGCCACCATCGCGATCGCCGAGCCCATCGCGAGCAGGCTGAGCGCACGGCTTTTGCGGTCGCTCGGCGCGAGCCGCACGGCGAGCGGGACCGAAATCGACCAGAACACCGCATGCGCGCACGCGATGCCGAGCCGGCCGATCATCAGCACCGTGAAATTCCACGCGACGCCGGTCACGACGTGGCTGCCGACGAACACCAGCAGCGCGACGCTCAACAGCTTGCGGCGCTCGACGTGACGCGTGACGAACGTCAGCGGCAGCGATACGACGGCAACGGCCCATGCGTAGATCGTCAGCATCAGGCCGACTGCGGTCGGCTGCATCTGCAGGCTGTCGCCGATCGCGCTCAGCAGCGCGACGGGCACGAATTCGGTGGTATTGAAGATGAAAGCGGCGAGTGCCAGGGCCAGAACGCCCCACCACGATTGTTCGGAACTGACGGCGTCGGGGGTTGCCATACGGGAATTCGAAGGTTGGGCGCGCGGGCGGCCCGCCCGGCGCATCGGCGCGATTGTACCAGCGCTGTTCGACACGCTGCCGCGGGCGCGGCGCGTGCCACGCGGGACATGGCGGTGACACGGCCGCGCGCCGATAATGTAACGAACCGTGTTTTGCCGACGATTTGCCCGAACGCTACCGGGCCAGGAGATTCGCATGCGTATTGAAACGTCATTTCTGTTCGATCTCGACGGCACGCTCGTCGACAGCGTCTATCAGCACGTACTCGCGTGGAAAGAAGCGCTCGATGCCGAAGGCATCGAGCTGTCGGTGTGGCGCATTCACCGCAAGATCGGGATGAGCGGCGGCCTGTTCCTGAATCAGCTGCTGCGCGAGACGGCCGGCGACATCGACGCGGCGCGCGTCGAGCGGCTCGCGCGGCTGCATGCGGCCGCATACCAGCGGCTGCGCGCGCAGGTCCGGCCGCTGCCGGGCGCGCGCGAGCTGCTGGCCGCGCTGTCGAATGCCGGCATCCGCTGGGCAATCGCGACCAGCGGGCGGATGGAAACCGCGGCGATCAATCTCGAGGCGCTCGGCGTCGATCCGGCGAAGAACGTGGTCGTCACGCGCGATCAGGTGAAGTATGCGAAGCCGGACCCGGACCTGTTCCTGACCGCCGCCGCGAAGCTGAACGTGCCGATCGAGCATACGGTGGTGGTCGGCGACAGCATCTGGGACATGCTCGCCGCCGCCCGCTGCCGCGCGCTCGGCGTCGGCCTGCTGTCAGGCGGGTATGGCAGCGACGAACTGGAACGCGCCGGCGCACTGCGCGTGTACGACGACCCGGCGGACCTGCTGTGGCACCTCGACGAGGTGGCGGCGCGGCCCTGAGCGCCGGGCGACCTGTTGACGTCGGCAACCGGCCCACACGAGGGTCGGTGCGGCAAGCGCATGTAAATTTCCGGCAGCTTGCGTGGGCGACAAGCTCGACGTGAAGGCGCGGCCTGCCTGAATCGGCAGGCCGCGCGCATCGTCGTTACTGCTTCACCGGAGCGGCGATGCCGTCGATGTCGGGCGCCCAGCCCGTGGGGTTCGAGAATCGCAGCGTGTTCGCACTGCCCTGCTGGAACGTGCCGGTCACCGTCAGCGTCGATACGTTCCCCCAGCCGCCGGTCGACGGGAACGATACCGTGACCGGCGTCGCGCCGTCGAAGCTGATCTGCGCGTTACGCGGCGCCCCATCGCCGTTCGCATAGCTGATCGAAACACTATACGTCCCGCTCGCCGCCACGCTGATGCCGTTGATCGTCAGCGTGCCGTTGCTGGTTCCGTCGCCGTTGCCGATGTAGCCGACGTCCTGGCCGCCCGAGCAGCCGTTGCAGGACGCAACGCGCGCCGCACCACCGAGCGTGTTGGCGGGCGCCTCGGCTTCGTACGCCAGCGGCGGCGGGGGCGGCAGTTTCACAGGCCCGGCCACCACGGCGACCGACGCGATCTCGGGCGCCGGCGTGGCACCGTCCAGGCTCGACAGCGTCAACGTGTTCAGCCCCGACTTCAGCCCGACGTATACCGTCACGGTGCCGACAGACGCACCGGCAGGCGGAAATGCCACCGTCGTCGGATTGCCGCCGTTCACGCCGAGCTGCGCTTTGGCGGTTTCCGGCCCGGCATTCAGGTAAGCGATCCGGACGAAGCCGCCGACCGTCGACGACGCGACGTTGTCGAACGTCACCGTGCCCAGCCCCGTGACTTTCCTGCCGCCCGCACAAGCGATGCAATTCGCATACGCGGCGCCCCCCGACAGCGTGCTCGGCAGGAACGTGGACGACGGCGCGTCCTTGCCGCGCAGCACCAGCATCACGGTGCCTCCGGCCGGAACGCTCGCGACCGTATAGGTGTCGGCGGCCGTGCCGAGATTCTTGTGCGCCCAGACATCGCGCACCGTGGCTCGGGTGCCCGCAGCCAGCCCCAGTTGCTTCCACGTCACCGTCATCGGGCTCGCCGCGGCGCCGGTGTTGAACAGCAGGACCGCACGCCTTCCGCTGCCGGCCAGCAGCTTCGCCCAGATCTGCTGCCCGTTGGCGTCCGCGACCTTCAATCCCTGCAATCCCAGCGCATCCTGGTCGATTGCGATCAGTTCGGGGTTGGTGAGCAGGGTCACGCTGTCGCTCGAAAGCGGCTTCGACAGATCGTTGCCGAGGATCATCGGCGCGCCGGCGATCGCCCATAGATTCACGTGAGCGAGATCGTTCGCCGCCGTCATGCCCATGCCGGCAACCATCATGTCGGGATCGTTGTAGTAGCCGGTGTGCTGCCCTTCCGGATGATAGTTTCCGTTGAAGTTGCCCAGCACCGAGCTGAACTTCGGAACGCCGCTTCCGGGGCCGTAGATGTCCCCCGTCGTACGCCACGACGTGGCGATCCCCGCGCCCCAGGCCCACGGCCCCAACCCCGCATCGGGATAACCGCTCTTGCCCAACGTGCCCCAGTCGCACATGTTCAGCACCAGCAGCTTTCCGGTAGCGGCGTAGGCTTTCTGAATGGCCTGCGAAATGGCCGTATACGCTTGTTGCGGATCGTATCCGGCCGCGCTGCCGCCGCACCAGTCGACCTTGACGAAGTCGTAGCCCCATTGAGCGAACTGCAGGAAATCGTGATCGTAGTGCGCGTAATCGCTGCCGACGAAGTGCACGCCGTTCGTGCTACCGCAGCCCTGCGGCCCGGAGTCGATATAGATGCCCGCCTTCAGCCCCTTGCCGTGAATGTAGTCGGCCATCGCCTTCATGCCGCCCGGCCACTGGTTGGTGGGATTGCCGTTCATGTCGACGTTGATGATGAAGTTGCCGTTCGCGTCGCGCTTTCGGGAGGTCCACCAGCCTTCGTCGATATTCACATACTGGTATTTGTTGCCCGACGCAATGCTTTCGTTCAGCTTGGCCAACCCGTCCGCTTGCGCCTTGATCGTATCGAAACTGACATCTTCCGCGAGGCTGTTCCATGACGACCAGCCCATCGGCGGAGGATTCACGGCGATCTGCTTTCGCGCGGCCGGTGCCGCGTCCATCGTCGTGCCACCGTCGGACGTCGCGGCCGTCTCGGTACCGCCGGCTCCGGTAGCCGCCATCGCGACGCTGCTACTGACGGAGGCGGGGCTCGTATCGTCACCGCCGCACCCGGATATCACGCCGGCCGCCAGCAGCATGCCGACCGTCAATATTCCTAACTTATTTTTCAAATTCATCTGCGTCTCCAGATTATTTGAGTGGCGCGTACCCGTGTGTGCGGCACGCGTTCGCAGATTAGTGAGTTCCTTGGCGTTTATTCAATCTTTGCGACGCGCGGCCAGATACTGGGATCATTTCCGCAAGCAATCCGAAAGATGCAATTATTCAAGCGATTCAATCAATTTCGGTTGACAGTCTTATGCTGCCGGACCGCTCCCACCGGCGTGGATAGCGTCGTCTTGCTGTCCGATCCTGTCGATGCATGAGCCGAGCAGCCGGGTCGCGGCGTGCGACGATCTCGCCAGCAACCCGCTTATCGCGTCGACATGCCCCGCAGGCCCTGCGTCTCGATTTCTGCGTGGATCGCGACTATCGCATGCTCCTGCACCATCGCAAATGCGCCCTTGATCGCGTACACATGCCGCAGCATTGCTTCGGTATCCTTATTCGCTATCGCGGCGCGCGTCTGGACAATCGCGTTCATCCAGGCGTTGACGGTCAAGGCGATTTATATGAGACCAAAAAGATGACCTCGGTGAGGCGTGGAGGCGGCTAAGCGGACAAATGCACGGGATTGAAGGTTGGCACGTGAACCGGGATTCGAGGTTTGTGCGCTGAATGTCGAGAACGATCGGAGGCACATGGTCGAGCATCGAACGTACGTCGGGGCCTCCAGCACGGTGATCCCGAGACACATTGCGAATGACGCAGCGACCACGACCCACGTCATGCGCTATTCATAGTTTCAGCCGGCAACCATGCCGAAGCGATAGACCTTTCCACGACGACCCATCGAAGTCGTCCGCGTCGCGCTTCATCGCCATGTCGCCTTCCAGGATGGACGGCCGGACTGCGCAACGACCTCTGCTGCAACGACTGATCGCAGTGTTGTCACAAGTTCCACGGCACGCATTCAGGCGTCACACGTCACACCGTCCGCCTGACCAGCATCGTCCGGATTTCCGAAATCGCCTTCGTCGGATTCAGCCCCTTCGGACACACGTCCGTGCAGTTCATGATCGTCCGGCAGCGGAACAACCGGTACGGATCCTCGAGATCGTCGAGCCGCTCGGCCGTCGCCAGATCGCGCGAATCGGCGATGAAGCGGTACGCCTGCAGCAGCCCGGCCGGCCCGACGAACTTGTCCGGGTTCCACCAGTAGCTCGGGCACGACGTCGAACAGCACGCGCACAGGATGCATTCGTACAACCCGTCGAGCTGGTCGCGCTCTTCCGGCGATTGCAGCCGCTCGCGCGCGGGCGGCGTCGTGTCGTTGATCAGGTATGGCCGGATCGAATGGTACTGGTTGAAGAAGTCGGTCATGTCGACGATCAGGTCGCGCACCACCGGCAGCCCAGGCAACGGCCGCAGCACGATCTCGCGCGGCAGCGTCTGCATGTTGGTCAGGCATGCGAGGCCGTTCTTGCCGTTGATGTTCATCGCGTCCGAGCCGCAGATCCCCTCGCGGCACGAGCGCCGGTACGCGAGCGTCTCGTCGTCGCGCTTCACGCGGCCGAGCACGTCGAGCAGCATGCGGTCGGCCGGGTCCACGTCGATCTCGTAGCGCTGCAGGTACGGCTGCGCGTCGCGATCGGGGTCGTAGCGGTAGATATGCAGGGTGCGCGGATCGCTCATCGGTTCCTCCCGGCGCGGGGCCGGCATGGGTTCACGGGTGCTGCGGGGTGGCGTTGCGGCACACGGCGCCGCAAGCGCCATGCCGGTCAATCGTCGTCCACGCGCTTGTCGACCAGATAGCGGCCGCGCTCGACGCCCGCGCGCAGCGCCTCGACCTCGGTCAGCCATTCGGGGCCGGCGGCCTCCGGTACAGCCAGTTCGATGCGCGCGCCGGCGGCGTACACCTGTACCTCGTCGCGCCACGCGCCTCGCTCGTTGGGCCGCGCCCATACGAGGATTTCGTGACCGCGATACGGATCTCGAACCTGTGCGTCCTGTTGATGTGCCACGGTGGCCTCCTGTCTTATCTGCGATGACGATGCAAAAAATGCGCGCCGGCGGCGCGCCGCGCACGCCATCGGTCTCGTGCGCACGCGTCGTGCCCGGCCGGCACGCCGCTTGCGTCCCTTTTCCGCATCGAAGCGCAACGGGCCCGCATCGCGCAGGGCCGGAAAGGATGCACATCATGATCGGCCACCTCGAATTACTCGGACGCCTGCTGCTGGCCGCGCTGCTCGGCAGCGTGATCGGGCTCGAACGCGAGCGCCTGAACTGGGCCGCCGGGCTGCGCACGCACATGCTCGTGTGCGTGGGCGCCGCGCTCGTGATGCTGGTGTCGACGTTCGGCTTCGAGGACGTGCGCGGGCAAAACGGCGTCGTGCTCGATCCGTCGCGGGTCGCCGCGCAGGTGGTGTCCGGCATCGGCTTTCTCGGCGCGGGCTCGATCCTGCTGCGCGGCGAAATGGTGCGCGGGCTGACGACGGCCGCGAGCCTGTGGGCGGTGGCCGGCGTCGGGCTCGCCGCGGGCGGCGGCATGGTGGTTGCGTCGATCGGCGCCACCGCGATCGTGCTCGCGATCCTCGCGGGCGTGAAGCCGCTCGAGCGCCGCTTCATCGCGCAGCGCCAGCAGCGCACGCTGCTGCTCGTGGCCGAGCGCGGCGGCCTGACGCTCGGCACGCTGCACGAAGCGCTCGGTCCCGGCCGCGTGCGCGTGAAACGGTTCATCGTCCAGCAGTCGGACGACGATCCGGACACCGACGACATCTCCGTCTCGTTCTCGCGCACGAGCGGGCCGGAATTCGCGGCGATCTGCGAGACGCTGCAAAACATCGCGTGCGTCCGGACCTGTCGACCCGACACCTCGTCAAGGAGTTTCGCGTGACCCAGACCGACCTGCTCTCCTATCTCGTGACGAGCCAACTGGCCGCGCGCATGCGCAGCGGGGCCTGGCTCACGACCGGCCAGCTGGTCGGCGCGCTGCGCGCGTGGCTCGCGTGCCGCCACGCCGAATGCGACTGGCTGGACCGGATCAGGATCGCGCACGCGTCGGCGACGATCGCGCAGGAGATCTACGAGATCGCGGTCGCGCACGGCGATCCGCACAGCGGCGAACGCGTGCGGATCGACGCGGATTCGCCGGAACTGCAGGCGCTGCGCGCACGCTGCGATACGCTGTTGCAGTGGCTCGACGGCGACCGGGACGTCGGCGCCCGATGATCGTGCCCGATCGCATCGCCCCCGCCGACGACCGTCGGCTCGACGCCGCGCCGGCGGACGGCCCGCTGCGGCACGGCCTGCTCGAGCGCGGGCGCAACTGCGACGCGATCCGCGGCGCGGACCGCTTCGCGATGCTGGTCGACGGCGACGCGTACTTCTCGACGCTGCGCGCGGCGCTGCTGCGCGCACGCCATACGGTGTTCATCGTCGGCTGGGACGTGGACAGCCGGATGCGGCTCGCGCCGGGCGGCGCCGACGACTCGTTGCCCGACACGCTCGCGGCCTTCCTGCACGCGCTCGCATCCGCCCGCCATAACCTGCGCATCTACGTGCTCGCGTGGGACTTCGCGATGATCTACGCGCTGGAGCGCGACTGGCCGCCCGTGTATCGGGCCGGCTGGCGCGCGCATCGCGGCATCCGGTTCCGGCTCGACGATGCGCACCCGCGGGGCGCGTCGCATCATCAGAAGCTGGTCGTGATCGACGATCGGCTCGCGTTCGTCGGCGGCCTCGACCTGACGCGCGCCCGCTGGGACACGCCCGCGCATGCGGCGGACGATCCGCGCCGCCGCGACGAGCACGGCATGCCGTACGGGCCGTTCCACGACGTGCACGCGATGTTCGACGGCGACGCCGCCGCCGCGATCGGCGAACAGGCGCGCTCCCGCTGGCTGCAGGCATGCGGCCGCCCGATCGCGATCCGCGCGCGGCGCCATCTCGACCGGGCGGACGACGACCCGTGGCCGCCCGATGCGCGCGTCGACGTGCGCGACGTGCGGCTCGGCATCGCGTACACGGCGCCGCGCCACGGCGGCCGCGAGCCGGTGCGGCAGGTGCGCGCGCTCGTCGAGGACGCGATCCGCGCCGCACGGCGGCACCTGTATGTCGAAAACCAGTACTTCACCGCAGCGGTCGTGCGCGAAGCGTTGTCCGCGCGCCTTGCCGACGCGCACGGGCCGGACGTGACGGTCGTCGCGCCGCGCGTGCAAAGCGGCTGGCTGCAGGAAGCGACGATGGGCGTGCTGCGCGCGCGGCTGCACGCGACGCTCGCGGCGGCCGACCGCTTCGATCGTTACCGGCTGCTGTATCCGCACGTCGACGGGCTCGGCGACGCGTGCGTGAACGTGCACAGCAAGGTCGCGATCGTCGACGACGAATGCATCGTGATCGGCAGCGCGAACCTGAACAACCGCTCGATGCTGCTCGATACCGAATGCTGCATCGCGCTCGTCGCGGCCGGCGACGCACGCATTCGCGGCGCGATCGCCCGCATGCGCGAGCGGCTGCTGGCCGAGCATCTCGGCACGACGCCCGATGCGGTGGCCGACGCGTTCGCGTGCGGGGAACGGCCGAACGTCGTGCTCGACCGGCTGCGCGCGAAGCCGGGCCGCACGCTGCGCACGCTCGACCCGGCCGTGTCGCCGCAATTCGAGGCGCTCGTGCCGGTCAGCGCGCGGCTCGACCCCGAGCAGCCGATCGAGCCGGACCGGTTCGTCCGCGAATTCGTGCCGCACGAGCAGCATCGCTCGCTCACCGCGCGCTTTTTCGTACTGGGGGCGATCGTGCTGGCCATCGCCGCGCTGGCGCTCGCGTGGCGCTTCACGCCGCTGGGCGTGCACCTGAACGTCGCGTCGCTGTCGCGCGCAGTGGCCGGCATCGCGCGGCTGCCGGCCGCGCCGGCGCTGCTGCTCGCGGCCTACGTGGTCGCGGCGACCTTCGCGGTGCCGATCACGCTGCTGATCGCCGCGACGGGGCTCGTGTTCGGCGCGTGGCCGGGCTTCGCGTATGCGGGAGTCGGTTCGATGGCGGCCGCCGCGGCGACCTACGCGCTCGGTCGCTGGCTCGGGCGCGACGCGGTGCGCCGGCTCGCCGGCCCGCGCGCGAACCGGCTGAGCGAGCACATCGGCCGGCGCGGCGTGGTCGCGATGGCCGTGCTGCGGCTGCTGCCGATCGCGCCGTTCACCGTCGTGAACCTCGTCGCCGGCGCGTCGCACATCGGGCTGCGCGACTTCCTCGTCGGCACCGCGCTCGGGATGCTGCCCGGCATCGTGCTGACCGTCACGTTCGCGCACCAGTTGACGGCCGCGCTCAGTCATCCCGGGCCGGGCGCGTTCGCGTGGCTCGCGGCGATCGGCCTCGCGCTCGTCGGCGTGTCGATCCTGCTCGTGAGGATGCTGCGACGATGGCGCTGAGCACGCACGCGGCCCCGCCGCCGCAGGTCGTCACCGCCGACGCGGCGCCCGTCGCCGCGCCGGGCGGGCGCGACCTGCGGATCGCGACCTACAACATCCGCGGCGGCTACGGCGTGTGGCACGCGCGCGCGGCCGACCGGATCGCGGCGGTGATCGACGAACTCGACGCGGACGTGATCGCGCTGCAGGAAGTACCGCTCGGCGGCACGCGCGCGCCGGACGTGCTCGCGCACCTGCGCGACGCGACCGGCATGCACGCGGTGGCCGGCCCGACGATCGACACGCCCGAGCGCCGCTACGGCAACGCGGTGCTGTCGCGCTGCCCGATCCGCGCGGCGCGCACGCTCGACCTGTCGTTCCACCCGCGCGAGCCGCGCGGCGCGCTCGACGCCGACATCGACTGCAGCGCCGGCACGATCCGCGTGGTCGCGACCCATCTCGGGCTGTCGGCCAGCGAGCGCAGCGCGCAGGTGCAGCGGCTGCTCGCGGCGTTCGACACGGGCGCGATGCCGGTGATCCTGCTCGGCGACATCAACGAATGGTTCGTGCGCGGCCGCGCGCTGCAAGCGCTCGTCACGCGGTTCCGGCGCGCGCCCGCGCCGCGCACGTTTCCGACCGTGTGGCCGGTGTTCTCGCTGGACCGGATCTGGATCCATCCGGGCGAGTTGCTGGTGGACGTGGTCGTGCATCGCAGCGCGCGGGCACGGCACGCGTCCGATCACTACCCGCTGGTGGCCCGGATGCGCGCGACGCCCGCGACGGGCACGGCACTTGCGCGGTGAGCTTTTTTCGATACGACGGAGCCCGCTCATGCGAACCGACGCACTCGACGGAAAGGATCTCGATTACTGGTGCGCACGCGCGTTGTGCGCGGATGACGAAGACACGCTGCGCTTCACGGCCGTCTCGCCCACCGTCGTCGTGACGGCCGCATGCGACGCGCTCCGGCACCTCGACGCGCCGTTCGCGCCTTCGGCATCGTGGGCCGATGCCGGCGCGGTGCTCGATCGCGTGACCGACCTGCGGATTGCCGGCCACGGCAACACCGTCGAATGCGACGCGACCTTCGTCGACGGCCCGTCGACCTGCGGTGCTCGCGGCCGCACGGCGCGCGAAGCGCTGCTGCGCGCGTTCGTGCGCGCGCGCTTCGGCGACGAGGTGGACGAGCCGCCGCCGTTCCCGCACCGGATCGAACATGGCGCGGTGGTGCGGTATGACCCGGGAGCGCCGATTCCGGACACGGATGACGATCCGGCGGCCGGCGACCCGGCGGCCGGCGATCCGGCGACAGGAGACAGTTCGGATATCCGGTCGATACCGCGCATGTAAGTGCAGCCGCCGGTCCGTCAGGCATGTAAAAACGACAGCCCCTTCAATTCGCATTCCCGCGGACGCCCCGCCCCGCCGACGGTCGCGCAGCAGGCACGCGCGTTGCGACGCACCGGCTTTACCGCTCGCCGCCACTCGCCCGCGCCACGCCATGGACTCCACACCGCCGTTCGCTCCGCACCTCTACTTCTGCGACGCCCGTCTCGTGGGACCGCTCGACGCGTGGCCGCCGACCTTCGCGCATATCGCCGGCATGGGCTTCGATCACGTGCTCGTCGGCGCGTTCTGGGCCGCGAGCGTCGCCGGCTTTCCGCGCCACGTGGCCGATTTCCGGCAGCCGGCCCAATCGTTCGCGACGCGCGCCAGCGCACTGGAAACCTTCTCGCGGCTCGCGCAACTGGCGAAAGGCCACGGGCTGCGCCTGCTGCTCGAAGTCGTGCCCGATCGCATCGCGCGCGAGAACCCGCTGCGCGCCGACCATCCCGACTGGTACGTCGAGCACTCGCACGACGATGCGCTGATCGACCCGCGCGGCACCGCGCACGCGCTGGATATCGCGCAGGCGAACACCGGTGACGCAGCAACGCGCGACGCGCTCTCGGCATGGTGGTGCGCGCATCTCGCGACGTTCGCCGACGCGGGCGCGGCCGGCTTCCTGATCGACGCCCCCCATCATCTGCCGGCCGACTGGTGGCCCGGTTGGCGCGCGGCGCTGCGCCGTACGCGCCCGGACGTCGCCGTGCTCGCCGGCGTGCCCGGCCATGCGCGCGACGCGCTCGCACAGCTCGAAACCGCCGGCTTCGACGCGGTGTTCTCGTCGGTGCGCTGGTGGGACCTGCGCGCGCCATGGTTCGCGGACGAACACCGGCTGCTGCGGCGCATCGGCGCGCCGATCGCGTTTCCCGATGCGCCGGACGGCCCGCGTCTCGCCGACGACTGGCCCGACGCACCCGACGACACCGTCGCCCGCGCGTATCGCCGCGCGCTGTGGACGGCCGCCGCCGTCGGCACCGGCTGGCTCGTGCCGATGGGCTTCGAGCGCGGCGTGACGGTGCCGCTGATGGCCCGCGACGCGGATGCCGAACGCTACCGCGCCGCGTTCGAGCACGCCCGTTTCGACCTGTCGGGCGCGATCGCCGATGCGAATGCATGGCGCCGCGCCACGCCCGTCGTGGCGGCCCGCGGCGAAATCGTGCAACTGAGCGCGCCGGGCGCGCATGCGACCGCGCTGCTGCGCGGCACCGGTCCATTGCTCGAACACGACGACACCGCGTTGCTGATCGCGTTGAATCCCGATCTCGACGCGCCGGCCACGGTCGACCCGGCGACGATCCTGCCCGGCGTGCCGGGCGGCTTCACGCGCGTCGCCACGCACGACGGCGCGCAAACGCATCCGCCGGCCGCGATCGAGCCGTTCACGCTCGCGCCCGGCGCGTATGCGCTGCTGCACGCGTGGCAGGCGCCGCCCGTCACCGCGCGTCCCGACGCCGCGCGCGAGCGCACCGTGCTCTCGGCGGCGCTCGCGGCCGACCGGATCGCGATCGAGCGCGTCGAGCCGTCGGTCGACGACGGCCGCTTCGCGATCAAGCGCGTGATCGGCGAGCCGCTCGTCGTTCATGCGTCGATCTTCACGGACGGGCACGCGCATCTGGCGGCCGTGCTCCAGTGGCGCGCCGCCGCCGACGACGCCTGGCGCGAAATCCCGTTCGAAGCCGAGCCGAACGACCGTTGGCATGCGCGCGTCATGCTCGACCGGCTCGGTCGCCATGAATTTCGCGTGATCGCGTGGCGCGACGACTGGGCGTCGCTGGTCACCGACATCGCGAAGAAGCGGGCGGCCGGCCAGGACGTGACGCTGGAGGTGCGCGAAGCGCAACTGCTGCTCGCGACCGCGCTGAAGCTCGCCGAGCCGGCCGATCCGCGGGCGGTCGCGCAAATGGAACGGCTCGCCGCCGAGCTCAAGGACGCGTCGCCCGACGACCGCCTCGCGCTGATCGGCGCGCCCGCGCTCGCCGACGCGTTCGCGGCGCTGCGCTACCGCCCGTTCGTCACGCACGACGCGACGACCTACCCGGTCGACGTGGAACGCCGCAAGGCACGCTTCTCGAGCTGGTACGAGATGTTTCCGCGCTCGGCGAGCGACGATCCGCACCGGCACGGCACGTTCGACGACGTGATCGCTCATTTGCCGCGCATCCGCGACATGGGTTTCGACGTGCTGTATTTCCCGCCGATCCACCCGATCGGCACGTCCGCCCGCAAGGGCCGCAACAACAGCCTCACCGCAGGCCCCGACGACGTCGGCAGCCCATACGCGATCGGCTCCCCCGACGGCGGGCACACGGCCGTGCATCCGGAACTCGGCACGCTCGAATCGTTCCGTGCGCTGGTCGACGCCGCGCGCGGGCACGGGCTCGAGATCGCGCTCGATTTCGCGATCCAGTGCTCGCCCGACCATCCATGGCTCGCCGCGCATCCGGGCTGGTTTGCATGGCGGCCCGACGGCTCGCTGCGCTTCGCCGAAAATCCGCCGAAGCGCTACCAGGACATCGTGAACCCCGATTTCTACGCGCCGGACGCGCTGCCCGACCTGTGGCTCGCGCTGCGCGACGCGGTGCTGTTCTGGGTCGACGCGGGCGTGCGGATCTTCCGCGTCGACAACCCGCACACGAAGCCGCTGCCGTTCTGGGCGTGGATGATCGCCGACGTGCGCGGCCGGCATCCGGACGTCGTGTTCCTGTCCGAGGCGTTTACGCGGCCGGGGATGATGTACCGGCTCGCCAAGGTCGGCTTCTCGCAGTCGTATACGTACTTCACGTGGCGCGAGTCGAAACGCGACTTCATCGACTACCTGACCGAGCTGACGGCCGGCCCGGCGCGCGAATTCTTCCGGCCGAACTTCTTCGTCAACACGCCCGACATCAACCCGCGCCACCTGCAGAACGCGCCGCGCTCGCAGTTCGTGATCCGCGCGGCGCTCGCGGCGACGCTGGCCGGCTCGTGGGGCCTGTACTCGGGCTTCGAGCTCGGCGAATCGGCACCGCTGCCGGACAGCGAGGAATACGCGGACGCCGAGAAATACGAGCTGCGCGCGCGCGACTGGAGCAAGGCCGCGCACATCGGCACGGAAATCGCGCGGCTGAATCGCGCACGGCGCGATCATCCGGCGCTGCAGACGCATCTCGGGCTCACCTTCGTCGAGGCCGACAACGATTCGGTGCTCGTATTCACGAAGGCGACGCCCGCGTTCGACAGCGTGGTGGCCGTCGCGATCAGCCTCGACCCGTGGCATCCGCAGGCCGCGAACTTCACGCTCGATGCGGCGCTGTGGCGCGGCCTCGGGCTGGCCGACGGCGAACCGCTCGATGCGCTCGAACAGGACGCCGCGCACGCGGAAAGCTGGCGGGGCCATCGCCAGTACGTCTCGCTCGACCCGCACGTGCGGCCGTACGCAATCTGGCGGCTCGCGCCGTCTCCGGGCGCCGCGCGGGCGGCGGCGCCCGCACCGGACGACGCCCGACCCTCCTCGGGAGCCCACGGATGATGAAACGCGAAGATTCCCTCGACGACGTACGGCGCGCGCAGTTCCCCTCGCTCGCGCCGGCCGGCACGCCGCGCCGGCGCCGCGCGCGCCGCCGCGAACCCGCGCTCTGTGCGGACGATCCGCTGTGGTACAAGGACGCGATCATCTACCAGGTGCACGTGAAGTCGTTCTACGACTCGAACAACGACGGCATCGGCGATTTCCCCGGCCTGATCGCGAAGCTCGACTACATCGCCGAACTCGGCGTCGACACGATCTGGCTGCTGCCGTTCTATCCGTCGCCGCGCCGCGACGACGGCTACGACATCGCCGACTACCGCGACGTGCATCCCGACTACGGCACGCTGGCCGACGTGCGGCGCTTCATCCGCGAAGCGCATGCGCGCGGCATCCGCGTGATCGCGGAGCTCGTGATCAACCACACGTCGGACCAGCACCCGTGGTTCCAGCGCGCGCGCCGTGCGAAGCCGGGCTCCACGCATCGCGACTATTACGTGTGGTCCGACACCGACACGAAATACGCGGGCACACGGATCATCTTTCTGGATACCGAAACGTCGAACTGGACCCACGACCCGGTGGCCGGCCAGTACTACTGGCACCGCTTCTATTCGCACCAGCCGGACCTGAACTTCGACAACCCGGCCGTCGTGCGCGAAGTGATCCAGGTGATGCGCTTCTGGCTCGACCTCGGCATCGACGGGCTGCGGCTCGACGCGGTGCCGTACCTGGTCGAGCGCGAAGGCACGAACAACGAGAACCTGCCGGAGACGCATGCGATCCTGAAGCGGATCCGCGCAACGATCGACGCCGAGTATCCGAACCGGATGCTGCTCGCCGAGGCGAACCAGTGGCCGGAGGACGTGCAGGAATACTTCGGCAACGAGGACGAATGCCACATGGCGTTCCACTTCCCGCTGATGCCGCGCATCTACATGTCGATCGCGAGCGAGGATCGCTTCCCGATCCTCGACATCATGCGGCAGACGCCGGCGCTCGCGCCGAGCAACCAGTGGGCCGTGTTCCTGCGCAACCACGACGAGCTGACGCTCGAGATGGTCACCGACTCGGAACGCGACCTGCTGTGGCAGGCCTATGCGAGCGACCGGCGCGCACGGCTGAATCTCGGCATCCGGCGCCGGCTCGCACCGCTGATGGAGCGCGACCGGCGCCGCATCGAGCTGATCAATTCGCTGCTGCTGTCGATGCCCGGCACGCCGGTGATCTACTACGGCGACGAGCTCGGGATGGGGGACAACATCCACCTCGGCGACCGCGACGGCGTGCGCACGCCGATGCAGTGGTCGTCGGATCGCAACGGCGGCTTCTCGCGCGCCGACCCGGAACTGCTCGTGCTGCCGCCGGTGATGGGCTCGCTGTACGGCTACGACGCGATCAACGTCGAGGCGCAGACGCGCGATCCGCATTCGCTGCTGAACTGGACACGCCGCATCCTCGCGACGCGCCGCGCGTCGCAGGCGTTCGGGCGCGGCACGATCCGCTTCCTGCGCCCGGAGAACCGCAAGGTGCTCGCGTACCTGCGCGAGCTGGAGGGCCACGAGCCGGTGCTGTGCGTCGCGAACCTGTCGCGCGCGTCGCAGGCGGTCGAACTCGACCTGTCCGAATTCGCGGGCCGCGTGCCGATCGAGATGACGTCCGATTCGCCGTTTCCGCCGATCGGCCAGCTCCCGTATCTCCTCACCTTCCCGCCGTACGGGTTCCTGTGGTTCGTGCTCGCCGAGCACGGCCGCGAGCCGTCGTGGCGGCAGCCGCACGCGGAGCCGCTGCCCGAATACGTGACGCTCGTGATGCGGCGCGGCGATACGCGGCCGGACGTCTCGCAATTGCATGCGCTCGCGCACGACGCGCTCGCGTCGTGGCTCGCACGGCGGCGCTGGTTCGCGTCGAAGGATCGCGCGATCGGCGACGCGTGGCTGAACGTCGTCACGCCGGTGGCGGACGAGCCGTTCCAGTATGCCGAGGCGTGGGTGTCCGCAAGCGACGGCGGCGTCGAACGCTACGTGGTGCCGCTCGCGACCGCCTGGGGCGGCGAGACGTCTCATCCGTTGTTCACGCAGCTGGCCCTGGCGCGCGTGCGGCGCGGCCACACGGTCGGCTACCTGACCGACGCGTTCGCGCTGCCGGCGTTCGCGCGCGGGATGCTGCGCAAGCTGCGCGACGGCGCGACGGTGCCGACGGCCGACGGCGGCCGGCTCGACTTTCTTCCGGAAGACGCGCTCGCCGGGCTGGACCCGGGCGACGACGCGGAGGTGCGCTGGCTCGCGGCCGAGCAAAGCAACAGCTCGCTCGTGATCGGCGACGCGATCGTGCTGAAACTCGTGCGCAAGGTCGCGCACGGCGTTCATCCGGAAGCCGAAATGAGCCGCCACCTGACGCGCATCGGCTATGCGAACACCGCGACGCTGGCCGGCGAAGTCGTGCACGTCGATCCGGACGGCTCGCCGCACACGGTCGCGATCCTGCAGCGCTACGTCGACAACCAGGGCGACGCGTGGACGCGCTCGTTCGATTTCCTGCGGCGCGCGATCGACGAGCTCGCGCTGCCGGCCGCGGACGAAGGCGAGGCCGCCGAGACGGATGAAGCGCCCGATGCGCTGCTCGGCTACGCGGCGTTCGCGGGCATCATCGGCACGCGGCTCGGCCAGTTGCACGTCGCGCTCGCGCAGCCGTCCGACGATCCCGCGTTCGCGCCGGAGCGCGCGACGCCCGAGCACGTCGACGGCTGGTGCGTGGACGCGATCGCGTCGTTCGAGCGTGCGCTCGAGGTGCTGCGCACGCGGCTCGACGCGCTCGATGCGGCCACCCGCGCATCGGCCGACGCGCTGCTCGCATCGCGCGACGCGGCCGTGCGGGCGCTCGGCGAACTCGTGCCGCGCACGCTCGATGCGCAATGCACGCGGATTCACGGCGATTTTCATCTGGGCCAGGTGCTCGACGTGCAGGGCGACGCGCTGCTGATCGACTTCGAAGGCGAACCGGCGCGCCCGCTCGAGCGGCGTCGCGCGAAGTCGCATCCGCTGCGCGACGTGGCCGGCCTGCTGCGCTCGCTGTCGTACGTGAGCGCGACCGCGCAGTTCGCGATCGAAAAAGCGCCGCCGCAGGCCGCCGGCCGCAAGCGCGCGCTGTTCGACCGCTTCGGGCAGGCCGCCGCCGACCGCTTCGTCGAATGCTATCGCGCGGCCGCGGACCTCGCGCCCGCGCGCTTCGTCGACCCGCGCTACGCGGACCGCCTGCTCGCGCTGTTCCTGATCGACAAGGCGTCGTACGAGCTGTGCTACGAAGCCTCGAACCGGCCCGACTGGCTGAGCGTGCCGGTCGGCGGGCTCGCGGCGCTGGTCGATCGCCTGCTCGGCGACGGCGTGCTGCCCGACGACGGAGGAAACCCATGACCGACACGCTGTTCGAACGCGCCGACATCGACGCACTGCTCGCCGGCCGGCATCCCGACCCGTTCGCGTGCCTCGGCCCGCACGAACAGGCCGACCGGATCGTCGTGCGGGCGCTGCTGCCCGGCGCCGAACGGGTGCGCGCGCTGTCGCCGGACGGCGCCGAACTCGGCGCGCTCGCGTGCATCGATCGCGCCGGCTGCTTCGCGGGGACGATCGCGCATGACGGCGGCTGGCCCCATTACCTGCTCGCGATCGACTGGCCGGGTGCGCATCAGGTGACCGACGACGCGTACGCATTCGGCACGCTGCTCGACGACGCAGCGCTCGCGCGCTTCTCGGCCGGCGACCCGGCCGCCGTGCTCGAGTGCCTCGGCGCGACGCCCGTGCGCATCGACGATACCGACGGCGTGCGCTTCGCGGTCTGGGCGCCGAACGCACAGCGCGTCTCGGTGGTCGGCGATTTCAACGGATGGGACGGGCGCCGCCATCCGATGCGGCTGCGACGGCCGTCGGGCGTGTGGGAGCTGTTCGTGCCGGGCATCGGCGCGGGCGAGCGCTACAAGTACGAGCTGCGCGCGGCCGACGGGCGCGTGCTGCCGCACAAGGCCGATCCGTGCGCGCGCGCGACCGAAGCGCCGCCGCGCACGGCGTCGGTGGTCGCCGACGTCGCGGCGCTCGACGCGTTCGCGTGGCACGACGACGGCTGGATGCAGGCGCGGCCGCGCCACGACCGCTATCGTGTGCCGTGGTCGATCTACGAGGTCCATCCGGAGTCGTGGCTGCGCATACCCGAGGAAATGGAGCGCAGCGCGACGTGGGACGAGCTGGCGGAGCGGCTGATTCCGTACGTCAAGGGCATGGGCTTCACGCACGTCGAGTTCATGCCGATCGCCGAATACCCGTTCGGCGGCTCGTGGGGCTACCAGCCGCTCGCGCAGTTCGCGCCGTCCGCGCGCTTCGGGCCGGTCGACGGCTTCGCGCGCTTCGTCGATCGCGCGCATGCGGCCGGCATCGGCGTGCTCGTCGACTGGGTGCCCGCGCATTTTCCGAACGACGCGCACGGGCTCGCGCAATTCGACGGCAGCGCGCTGTACGAGCACGCCGATCCGCGCGAGGGAATGCATCCCGACTGGAACACCTGCGTGTTCAACGTCGGGCGCACGGAGGTCGGCGCGTTCCTCGTCGCGTCGGCGCTCGCGTGGGCGCGCCGCTATCACGTCGACGGCATCCGCGTCGACGCGGTCGCGTCGATGCTGTACCGCGACTATTCGCGCAAGGAAGGCGAATGGGTGCCGAACGTATACGGCGGCCGCGAAAACCTCGAATCGGTCGCGTTCCTGCGCCGGTTGAACGACACGCTACACGGTGCGGCCGCGCCGGCCGGCGTCGTCACCGTCGCGGAGGAATCGACCGCGTGGCCGGGCGTCACCGCGCCGACCGGCGACGGCGGGCTCGGCTTCGACTTCAAGTGGAACATGGGCTGGATGCACGACACGCTCGCGTATCTGCACGAAGACCCGATCCACCGCCGCTATCACCACGACCGGATGACGTTCGGGCTCGTGTACGCGTTCTCCGAGCGCTTCGTGCTGCCGCTGTCGCACGACGAGGTCGTGCACGGCAAGGGCTCGCTCGTCGCGAAGATGCCCGGCGACGCGTGGCAGCGGCTCGCGACGCTGCGCGCGTATTTCGGTTTCATGTGGGCGCATCCCGGCAAGAAGCTGCTGTTCATGGGCAGCGAATTCGCACAATGGGCCGAGTTCGCGCACGACGCGTCGCCGCACTGGGACTTGCTCGACGCGCCCGCGCATCGCGGCGTGCAGCGGCTCGTGCGGGACCTCAACCGCACGTATGCGGCCGAACCGGCGCTGCATGCGCTCGACTGCCATGCGGCCGGGTTCTCCTGGCTGATCGGCGACGACCGCGACAACAGCGTGTTCGCGTTCGCGCGCCGCGACGATGCGGGGCACCTGGTCGTCGCCGTCTGCAACTTCACGCCCGTGCCGCGCGCCGGTTACCGCCTCGGGCTGCCCGCGCCGGGTCATTGGCGCGAACTGATGAACACCGATGCCGCGTCGTACGGCGGCACCAACGCCGGCAACGACGGCGCCGTGTGGGCCGAAGCCGTGCCCGCCCACGGCGAGGCGTGGTCGGCGACCTTGCGCCTGCCGCCGCTCGCCACGCTGTGGCTCACACCTGCCTGATTTCCCCGCGCCCTCGACACGGAGACCGCCCCATGCCGACCGCCCTGCCCGCCCGTCTCGACCCCGGCCGCTGCTACCCGCTCGGCGCCACATGGGACGGCCTCGGGACCAACTTCGCGGTATTTTCCGCGCATGCGCAGCGCATCCAGCTGTGCGTGTTCGATCCGACCGGCCGCAAGGAACTCGCGCGCCTCGACCTGCCCGAATGCACCGACGAGGTGTGGCACGGCTACCTGCCCAACGCGCATCCGGGCACCGTGTACGGCTTTCGCGCGGACGGCCCGTACCAGCCGCAACACGGCCACCGCTTCAATCCGACCAAGCTCCTGCTCGACCCGTACGCGCGCAAGCTGGTCGGCCAGTTCCGCTGGTCGGACGCGTTGTTCGGCTATCGCGTGCATTCGAACCGCGCGGACCTGTCGATCGACCGCCGCGATTCGGCACCCGCGATGCCGAAGGCCGTGGTCGTCGACGAGGCATTCGACTGGAGCACCGACCGCCGCCCGAACGTGCCGTGGCGCAGCACCGTGATCTACGAGACCCACGTGCGCGGCGCGTCGATGCGCCGCGCGGGGCTGCGCCCGCCGGAGCGCGGCACGTTCGCGTCGCTCGCGCATCCTGCGTTCATCGATCATCTGCTGTCGATCGGTGTGACGACGGTCGAGCTGCTGCCGGTTCACGCATTCCTGCAGCAGCGCGCGCTCGTGCATCGCGGGATGCGCAACTACTGGGGCTACGACACGGCCGCGTTCTTCGCGCCGGAACCCGCGTATCTCACGACCCGGCGGCTCGACGAAATGCGCATCGCGATCCGCCAGTTGCATGCGGCCGGCATCGAAGTGGTGCTCGACGTCGTCTACAACCACACGTGCGAAGGCAATCAGCTCGGGCCGACGCTGTCGTGGCGCGGCCTCGACAACGCGAGCTACTACCGGCTGCGGCCCGACGATCCGCGTTACCACGTCGACGAAACCGGCTGCGGCAACACGCTGAACATGTCGCATCCGCGCGTCGTGCAGATGGTGATGGACTCGCTGCGCTACTGGGCGACCGCATTCAACGTCGACGGCTTCCGCTTCGATCTCGGCGTGACGCTCGGCCGCGAGGATCACGGCTTCGATCCGGGCGCGGGGTTTTTCGACGCATTGCGGCAAGACCCGGTGCTCGCGCAGCGCAAGCTGATCACCGAGCCGTGGGATCTCGGCCCCGGCGGCTATCAGCTCGGCCGCCATCCGCCCGGTTTCGCCGAATGGAACGACCGGTTTCGCGACACCGTGCGGCGCTTCTGGCGCGGCGATGCCGGACAGCGCCCGGAACTGGCCGCGCGGTTGTCGGGTTCGGCCGACCTGTTCAACCACGGGCGGCGCCGCACGTGGGCGTCGGTCAATTTCATCACCGCGCACGACGGCTTCACGCTCGCCGACCTCGTGTCGTATGCGGGCAAGCACAACGACGCGAACGGCGAGGACAACCGCGACGGCCACGACGACAACTGCAGCGCGAACTGGGGCGCCGAAGGGCCGACCGACGACGCGGCGATCCGCGATGTGCGCGCGCGCGTCGCCCGCTCGATGCTCGCGACGCTGTTTACCGCGCTCGGCACGCCGATGCTCGTCGCCGGCGACGAATTCTGCCGCACGCAGCAGGGCAACAACAACGCGTATTGCCAGGATAACGAACTGTCGTGGCTCGACTGGGACCTCGCGCACAGCGACGACGGCGTGCAGATGACGCGCTTCGTGTCGCGGCTCGCCGCGCTGCGACGCATGTACCCGGTGATGTCGGCGCCGCGTTATCCGTCGGGCGACCGCGACGGCGCGCCGGGCATGCGCGAGATCGAGTGGTTCGACGAACGCGGCGACGCGCTCACCGTGCCCGCATGGGAAGACGGCGAAGGCCGCGCGCTGACGATGCGGCGCGTCGGCACCGGCCGCACCGGCCGCACCGAGGCGTTGCTCGTGATGCTGAACGCGTCGGCCGCGACCATCACGTTCATGCCGCCCGCGCCCGTGCTCGAATACCGCATCCTGCTCGATACCGCCACACCCGACGCCGGCCCGCGCTCGTGGCCGCAAGCCGGGCTCGACGTCGCCGCGCACGCGGCCGTGATCGCGGTCGCGGCCGTGCCGCCCGATTACCCTTCGTGAGGACCGCCATGACCACCCGTTCCGCGCGCCCCACCGGCACGCATGCATTCGAATCGTCGTTCGGCGCGACCTGCGTCGATGCCGAGCGCACGCGCTTCCGGCTGTGGGCGCCCGCGAGCCGCACGGCCGCCGTCGAGCTGCAGGACGAAGGCGGCCGCGCGATTCCGATGACGCCGGCCGGCGACGGCTGGTTCGAGACGGTCGCGCCGTGCGGCCCCGGCACGCTGTATCGCTATCTGCTCGACGACGCGCTCGCGGTAGCCGATCCCGCGTCGCGCTTTCAGCCCTACGACGTGCTGGGCCCGAGCCAGGTCGTCGATCCGGCCGCATACCGCTGGCGCCACGACGGGTGGCGCGGCCGCCCGTGGCACGAGACGGTGCTGTACGAGCTGCACGTCGGCGCATGCGGCGGCTACGCGGCCGTCGAGCGGCGGCTGCCGTCGATCGCCGAACTCGGCGCGACCGCGATCGAGCTGATGCCCGTCAATGCATTCCCCGGCGCGCGCAACTGGGGCTACGACGGCGTGCTGCCGTTCGCGCCCGATGCGTCGTACGGGCGGCCCGAGGAGCTGAAATCGCTGGTCGACACCGCGCACGGGCTCGGACTGCAGGTGTTCCTCGACGTCGTGTACAACCACTTCGGCCCCGAAGGCAACCTGCTGCCGCGCTACGCGCCCGAGTTCTTCCGCGCGGACCGGCAGACCGCGTGGGGGCCGGCGATCGACTTCTCCCGCCCGCAGACGAGCGCGTTCTTCATCGACAACGCGCTGTACTGGCTCGACGAATACCGTTTCGACGGGTTGCGCATCGACGCCGCGCACGCGATCGACGACGACGCGTGGCTGCGCGAACTCGCGCGCCGCGTGCGCGCGTACGCGGGCGATGCGCGCAACGTGCATCTCGTGCTGGAGAACGAGCGCAATACCGCGAGCCTGCTCGGCCCCGGCGGCTTCGACGCGCAATGGAACGACGACTTCCACAACAGCGCGCACGTGCTGCTGACCGGCGAGCGCGACGGCTACTACCGCGCCTACGCCGACGCGCCGCTGCGCCATTTCGCGCGCACGCTCGGCGAAGGCTTCGCGTACCAGGGCGAGCCGTCGCCGCTGCACGACGGCGCCGCACGCGGCGAGCCGAGCGCGCATTTGCCGCCGACCGCGTTCGTCGCGTTCCTGCAGAACCACGACCAGATCGGCAATCGTGCGTTCGGCGAACGGCTGCGTGCACTCGCGAACGACGACGCGGTACGCGCGGCGACCGCGCTGATGCTGCTCGCGCCCTCGATTCCGCTGCTGTTCATGGGCGAGGAAGACGGCAGCACGCAGCCGTTCCAGTTCTTCACCGACTATCGCGGCGCGCTCGCCGACGCGGTGCGCGACGGCCGGCGCCGCGAATTCGCCGCGTTTCCCGCGTTCGCCGACGCCGCGCATCGCGACGCGATTCCCGACCCGAACGACATCGCCACGTTCGTGCGTTCGTCGTCGCACCATCCGCCCGACGAGTCATGGCCCGACGCGGCCGCGTGGCGGCGGTTCTACCGCAGCGCGCTGGCCGTGCGCGCGGCGCTCGTGACGCCGCACCTGGCCGGTGCGCAGTCGCTCGGCGTCGACCTGCTCGCGGGCGACGGCGACCCGCAGGCGCTCGTCGCGCGCTGGCGCCTCGGCGACGCCAGCACGCTGACGATCGCGCTGAACCTCGGCTCGCACGACGCGACGCTGCCCGCGCTACCGGTCGGCAAGATCGTGTTCGAAACGCCGCCGCGCGCACGCGACCGGCTGCCGGGCCGGCAATTGCCGCCGCGCGCGTGCATCGTGTGGCGCGACGGCGCGGTCAACCAGGATGCGCGGCAGCATCGCGCGAACGGACGGAGCCCATCATGACGACCGACGTCCCGATCGCCGCGCTCGCCCGTGCGGCCGGGCTGGAGCCCGACTGGACCGACGCGGGCGGCGTCGCGCGGCGCGTGGACGACGACGCGCTCGTCGCGCTCGTCGACGCGCTCGGCTGGCCGTGCGGCACCGCGATCCAGCGGGTCGACAGCGCGGCGGCGCTCGCCGACGCGAACGCGACGCCGCCGCGCGTCGTGACCGGCGACGCCGGCCTGCCGCTGACGCTGCCCGCGACCGTCGCGTCGCCGGGCGCGCGCTTCCGGATCTCGCTCGAAACCGGCGGGCACGTGGACGGGCGCGTGGGCGACGCAGGCGAACACGGCACGCTGCCGCCGCTCGCGATGCCCGGCTATCACGCGCTCGACGTCGGCGAGCAGCGCATCGGCCTGGCGATCGCTCCGCCGCGCGCGCAGCCGTTCGACGCGTTCGCACGCAGGCACGACGCGAGACGCTGGGGCATCGCGGCGCAGCTCTACAGCCTGCGCCGCGCCGGCGACGACGGCGCGGGCGACTACACGGCGCTCGCGCGGCTGGCCGCGCAGGCGGCGCGCCACGGCGCGCAGGCAGTGGCGATCAGCCCGACGCACGCCGGCTACCCGGCGCTCCCCGCGCACGACAGCCCGTATTCGCCGTCGTCGCGACGCTGGCACAACGTCGCGTATCTCGACTGCAACGCGGTGCCGGGCGCCGATGCCGCGTCCCGCGCATCCGCGACCACGGCCGACACCGCGCTGATCGACTGGCCCCGCGTGCTGCCGATAAGGCTGCGCCGCCTGCGTGCGTGCTTCGACGCGTGGCGCGCCAGCGACGACCCGTCGCGCGACACGTACCAGCGTTTTCGCGCGGCGGGCGGCGCGGCGCTCGACGCGCATGCGCGCTTCGATGCGCTGCAGGCGTTCTGCATCGAGCACGGGATCGGCGCGGACTGGCGGCAGTGGCCCGCGCCATGGCGCATGCCGGGATCGGCGGAAGTCGACGCGTTCGCGCACGCGCATGCCGACACGATCGCATTCCACACGTTCCTGCAATGGTGCGCGTCGCGCGCGCTCGGCGACGCGCAGCACGCGGCGCGCGGCGCGGGCATGGCGACCGGGCTGATCGCCGATCTCGCGGTCGGCTCGGATCGCGCCGGGAGCGACGCGTGGGCGCACGGCACGACGCTGCTGCGCGGCGTGTCGCTCGGCGCGCCGCCCGACCTGTTCAACGCGGCCGGCCAGGCGTGGGGCGTGACGACGTGGTCGCCCGAGGCGCTGCGCGCGGACGGCTTCGTGCCGTTCATCGAGCTGCTGCGCGCCGCGTTCGCGCATGCGGGCGGCATCCGTATCGATCACGTGCTCGGCTTCGCGCGGATGTGGATCGTGCCGGACGGCGGCTCGCCGCGCAGCGGCGCGTACCTGCGCTACCCGCTCGACGATCTGGTGCGGCTCGTCGCGCTCGAGGCGGCCCGCCATCGCGCGATCGCGATCGGCGAGGATCTTGGCACCGTGCCGGCCGGATTGCGCGAACGGCTCGGCGCGCAAGGTGTCGCGGGCATGCGCGTGCTGTGGTTCGAGCGCGAGGCGAATGGCGCGTTCCGGCCACCGTCCGCGTGGGATCGCGATGCGATCGCGACGACCTCGACGCACGATTTGCCGACCGTGGCCGGCTGGTGGCGCGGCGTCGATCTCGGATGGCGGCGCATCGCAGCCGACGCCGAAGCCGCGAAACGACACGACGCCACGCCGCCGCGCGACGTCGCCGCCCCGGCGCCGGACGACGCGAGCGCGCACGATTCGGACGAGATCGTGCAAAGCATGGCGTTCGGACACGACACCGTGCAGCGCCCCGAACCCGGCAACCCGACGCCTCCGCCGGCGCCGCCTGCCGAGCTGCCCGCCGCGCACGCGGAACGCGCCGGCGAGCGCACGGCGCTGTGGCGCGCGCTGCAGGAGGCCGGGTGCGTGCCGGCCGGCGCCGCGATGCCGCCTGCCGACATGCCGCCGGTGACCGCGATCCTCCGATACGTCGCGAGCGGCCCGTCGCCGCTCGCGCTGCTGCCGCTCGAGGATCTGCTGGCGCTCGACGCGCAGCCGAATCTGCCGGGGCCGCCGTGCGGCCATCCGAACTGGCGGCAGCGGCTGCCGCGCACGATCGACACGCTGTTCGACGCCGACGTGCGCGCCCGCATCGCCGCGGTCGTGCACGCGCGCCGCGCGCCGAGGCACGGCCCATGATCCCGCGCGCGACGCTGCGACTGCAGCTGCATGCGGGCTTCACGTTCGACGACGCGGCCGCGCACGTCGACTACTTCGCGCGGCTCGGCGTCAGCCACCTGTACCTGTCGCCGGTGTCGACGGCCGAACCCGGCTCGCTGCATGGCTACGACACCGTCGACTACGGCGCGCTCGGCGCGGAACTCGGCGGCGAAGCCGGCTTCATGCGGCTCGTCGACGCGCTGCGCGCGCGCGGCCTCGGCATCATCGTCGACATCGTGCCGAACCACATGGGCGTCGGCGGCTCGTCGAACGGCTGGTGGAACGACGTGCTCGAATGGGGACCGGCGAGCCCGTACGCGCGCACCTTCGACATCGACTGGCACCCGCCCGACCCGGCGCTCGACGGCAAGGTGCTGCTGCCGTGCCTCGGCGCGCCGTACGGCGAGGCGCTCGCGGCCGGCGACATCACGCTGCGTGCCGATCCGGCCACGGGCCGCTTCACCATCGCGTGCCCGGGACGGCAGCTGCCGGTCGCCGTCGCCACCTACGCGGAGATCCTGCGCATCGCGAACCGCGCGGACCTGAACGCGCTCGCCGAGCGCTTCGACGCCGCGCCGGCACGCGACAGCGCGCGGCTCGCCGCCGCCCATGCGGCGCTGCGCGACCATGCAAGCACGCACGGCCCGCACGCGTTCGACGCGATATTGCGCGGCGCCGACCCGCGCCGCGCGCGCTCGCGCGCGTGCCTGCACCGGCTGCTCGAACGTCAGCACTACCGGCTCGCATGGTGGCGCACGGCCGCCGACGAACTGAACTGGCGGCGCTTCTTCGACATCGCGACGCTCGCGGCCGTGCGGGTCGACGATGACGCGGTGTTCGACGCCGTGCATGCGCTGCCGCTGCGCCTCCATGCGGCTGGGCTCGTCGACGGCGTGCGCGTCGATCACGTCGACGGCCTCGCCAACCCCGGCGCGTATTGCCGCCGGCTGCACGCGCGGCTCGCCGCGCAGCGCGACGCGCGACCCTACGTCGTCGTCGAGAAGATCCTCGCGCCCGGCGAGGCGCTGCGCACCGACTGGGCCGTCGACGGCACCACCGGCTACGACTTCATGAACGACGTCGGCGCGCTGCTGCACGACCCGGCGGGCGCCGAACCGCTCGCCGCGCACTGGGCGGCCGTATCGGGTTCCGCACGCACGTTCGCGCAGGAAGCCCTCGACGGCAAGCGGCGCGTGCTGATGCGCCAGCTCGCCGTCGAGCATGCGCGGGTCGCGCGGTTGCTGCACGGGATCGCGCGCGCATCGCCTGCGACGCGCGACGTCAGTCGAATCGCGATCCAGCGCGTGCTCGGCGAGCTCGCGGTGCGGCTCCCCGTGTACCGGATGTATCCGGCGCCGGGCGACGAACTCGCCGAGGCCGACCGTCGCGTCCTCGCGCATGCGTACGACGGTGCGTACGCGGCGGTCGATCCGGCCGACCGGTTCGCGCTCGAACGCGTCGCCGCGTGGCTCGGCCTGCCGGTCGTGCGCGTGCCGCGCGCGAACCCCGACGCGCTGGCCGCGGCGCGTGTCGCGTTCGCGCAGCTCACCGCGCCGCTGGCCGCGAAGGGCGTGGAGGATACGGCCAACTATCGCTATGGCCGGCTGCTGTCGCGCAACGAGGTCGGCGCCGACGCCGGCGACTTCAGCCTGTCGCGCGGCGCCTTCCATGCGCGCAACCGGCGCCGCGCGCGCACCGTGCCGCACGGGCTCGTCGCGACGGCCACGCACGACCACAAGCGCGGCGAGGACGCGCGTGCGCGGCTCGCGGTGCTGAGCGAAGCGCCCGATGCGTGGCGCGCGGTGTCGCTCGACTGGTCGACGCTGAACCTGCCGCATCGCGGCGGCGCGCACCGCGACCTCGCGTGGACGCCCGGGCCGGCCGCCGAGGCGATGCTGTACCAGACGCTGGTCGGCTGCTGGCCGCCGACGCTCGCGCCCGACGATGCGGCGGGGCTCGCCGCGCTCGCGACGCGCGTCGTGCAATGGCAGACGAAGGCGCTGCGCGAAGCGAAGCAATACACCGACTGGCTCGCGCCCGAGCCGGATTACGAGCGCGGCTGCGAAGCGTTCGTTCGCGCGATCCTGACGCCGCGCGGCGCCGGCGATTTTCCGCATCGGCTGCACGCGTTCGTCGCGCGGATCGCGCCGGCAGGCGTCGTCAACAGCCTGACGCAAACCGCGCTGCGGATCGCGTCGCCCGGCGTGCCCGATCTGTATCAAGGTACCGAGTCATGGGATCACTCGCTCGTCGATCCGGACAACCGGCGCGACGTGCCGTTCGCGACGCTGGCGGCGCAGCCGGTCGACGGACCGGTCGCGCCGTATCTGCCGACGTGGGCCGATGCGCGCGTGAAGCGCGCGCTGATCGAGCGGATGCTGGCGCTGCGTGCGCGGTGGCCGGCGACGTTCGCGGACGGCGCGTACGTTCCGCTGCGCGTGCGCGGCGCGCTCGGGCGGCATGCGGTGGCGTTCGCGCGCTGCGACGACGCGGCCACCGTGGTGGTGGTCGCGACGCGGCTCGCGTGCCGGTTGCTGGGCGAAGCGCCGGGGTTGCCGCGTGTGGCGCCTCGGGAATGGGGCGATACGGCGGTCGTGCTGCCGCGCGGGGTGGAAGGGCCGTGGGTCGACTGGCTGAATGCGGAGCAAGCGATCGATACGCCGGACGGTGCACTGGCGCTCGATCGCTACCTGGCCGAGTTACCCGTTGCGGTGCTCGTTGCGGCGCGGCGTGGAAAGTGAGGCCGACGCCGAATAGGTGCCAGCCCTGCGTCACCGAAATCGATTTTGTGCAAAACGAGCGATACATAATCGATTTTGTGCACGCGTAATCGAATTTCAATCGAAACGCCCGCTCGTAAGCGATTTTGTGCCGCACACGATGGACGTCGGCATCTCACGACCATTCTTCCGGCGGCATCGTCCCGCTGTCGTCCTCCCACAGCGGCTTCCTCCCCTCGTCTTCTTCACGGCTCGGCGTCACCGGCCCGTTCCCGCCGTCGTGACCGCGCTCGGCTCGCCGCGCGCCGTCGCGCGACACCACCGCTCGCGTGCGTGCTCGCGAGCGCGTCGGCGTCACGGTCCGCTGTCCGTTGCGGCCGGGTTCGTCCGTCGCTGCGTCGTTCGTCTGTCGTGCGTTCGAATCTGTAGCCATTTCTTCTCCCTGAATTGAATCATCGAAGGAACCGGTCGCTCGAACGCCGCAATTTCGGTGCCGCCCGCCGGGCAAGCGTCTTGCTATCCCGGTTCGACCGCAACCGTTCCGGAGGTGACGATGCCGACGAATCGCAACACGCCGCCCGCCACACGCCGCCGCCTCGGCGGATGGATGACCACCGAGGAATCGCACATGGCCGCGTTCCGCGAAAAAATCGCGAGCGAAGCGCACGCGCAGGCCGGCGACCGGCTGCGCACGCCGGCCGTACAGGCACTCGCGCGGCTGTTCGACGACAACGCCGTGTTGCGCATGAGCCTGAGCCGCGCGATCGACGAAGCGCGGGAAGCGGGGTACCGGCTCGGCTATGCGTCGATCGGCGAGCTGATGACCGTGCTCGACCATCTGATGACCTACACGCCGCCGTTCAGCGAGGAAAGCCTGATCGTGTGCCCGTTGAACGCGTTCTTCGACTGGCCGATGTGCATGCCGTCGGGCCATGCGGTGTTTCGCGACGCGGCCGTCAATGCGCAGTTGAAACGCGTGCTGAACGTCTGGTGCGACTTCCTCGGCGGCCCGCATTCGCGCGCGCATCTCGACACGTCGGCGCCCGACGGCTGGTTCTGCGACGCCGCACGCAAGCGTCTGGGGCTCTCGCAGTTCCAGTATCGCGAAGACCAGCCGCACTGGGGCTTCGATTCGTGGAACGATTTCTTCACGCGCCGCTTTCGCGACGGTGCGCGGCCCGTTGCGGCGCCCGACGATCCGCACGTGATCGTCAGCGCGTGCGAAGCCGCGCCCTATCACACCGAAACCAACGTCAAGCTGCGCGACACGTTCTGGATCAAGGCGCAGCCGTATTCGCTGCGCGACCTGTTCACGCCCGCATGGCTGCCGCTCGCCGAGCGCTTCGTCGGCGGCGACGTCTACCAGGCCTACCTCAGTGCGTACAACTACCACCGCTGGCATGCGCCGGTGCGCGGCGTCGTCACGCACGCGTATCGGGTGGACGGCACGTATTACTCGGTCGCCGAAGCGGAAGGCCCGGACCCGGCCGGGCTCAACGACTCGCAGGGCTACATGACGGCCGTCGCCGCGCGCGCGGTGGTCGCGATCGCGAGCGACGATCCCGGCATCGGCACCGTGGCGGCCGTGTTCGTCGGGATGGGCGACGTGTCGTCGTGCGTGATCGAGGTCGTGCCAGGCCAGCGCGTCGACAAGGGCGACGAGATCGGCTATTTCCAGTTCGGCGGCTCGACCTACTGCCTGCTGTTCGAGCCCGGCGTGATCGACCGCTTCCTGCACGCGCCGCCGTTCGAAGGCCAGCCGCCTGTCGTGCAGGTCAATGCGTCCGTCGCGATCGCGCGGTGAATGCCGCCGCGCGCGCCCGGTGCGTCACGCGTCGCCAACGTCGATCGCACGGGATTCGTCGGCGTCGTGACGCTGCACGCACCGCAGGACCGACAGTCCGTCGGCCGTCAATGCGGGCCGGCGCGCGCCCGATGCGTCGTCGCGCTGCAGCACGATCAGTTGTTGCTCGACGAGTGCGACGACGTCGTCGCGGTCGATCTGGATCTGTTCCGGCGCGTGGTGCACCAGGAACAGCGCGGCAAATTCGTGGGCGGTCAGCATGCTCGTTTCCCCGTTGGCGGCGACGCGCGACGCGACACCGGCGTCGCATCGGCAGCCGACGCGAAGCGCGCGCCGGCGACGTGACGAGCATGCAGGGATCGTGCCAATCGGCGGCGTGCGAGCGGTGTCCGTGCCGTGCGCACGCCGCGCGATATGGCACCGGACGGCGCGTTCGGGCCGCTGCAAAGTTTTCAACGGCATGTAAGGGCGAGCGAGTGAAGGTGGCGGAAGGAACGCTCCGGCAAACGCGATCCCGTCACGATTGCCGCTGGCGAAACGCCCCCGCCCGTCCGCGCTTGGCCGGCGCACGGAAATACCCGCTATGCAGCACCACGTCGTGGTCGCCGCTCGCCAGCACGTCCGCGCACGCGGCTTCGATACGCGTGCGGCCACGCTCGAACGCGTCGCGCAGGTCGGCTTCCAGCGCGGACTGCGCGCCGAAATGATCTTCCAGCGCCTCGACGGTGATCGCGCAGGTCTGCGGCACGCCGGCGACGTCGACGACGAAGCGCAACTGCAGCGCCGCGCCGTCGAACGTGGGCGGTTCGTCGGCGAGCGTCACGGGGCGGGCGGAATCGGCCGGCATCGGCTCATGCCCCCCGCGACGCGAGGCGCTCGACCAGCGCGCCGTTGAACGCGGGCAGGTCGGCCGGCTTGCGGCTCGTGATCAGGTTGCCGTCGCGCACGACTTCCTCGTCCACCCACTTGCCGCCCGCATGGCGGATATCGTCCTGCAGGCTCGGCCAGCTCGTCATCGTCTTGCCCTCCACGAGCCCGGCCGACACGAGCAGCCAGCCGCCGTGGCAGATCGCCGCGACCGGCTTGCCGGCGCCGACGGCCGCCGTCACGAATTCGCGCGCGGCCGGCAGCATCCGGATCGCATCGCCGTTCACGACGCCGCCCGGCAGCACGACCGCGTCGTAGTCGCCTTCGCGCGCATCGTCGAACGTGCGATCGACCTTCACGCGCTCGCCCTTGTCGACGTGCCTGAAACCCTGGATCTCGCCGCGCTTCTGCGAAATCACGTCCACCTGCGCGCCTTCGGCCGCGAGCGCGCGCTGCGGTTCGACGAGCTCGGCTTCCTCGAAGCCGTCGACCGCGAGAATCGCTACCTTGCATTGATCCAGCCTGCCGCTCATGAAATGCCTCCGTGGAGTGGGATAAGGCGGCACACGTCGTGCCGTGCCGTCATGCAGCAATCGCCGTTCCGGCCGCCTGTCGCGGCACACCCGTGCGCCCTCCGGCATCCGTCGGGGAACGACCCGCAATCGGATCGACAGGCCCCCGAGGCCGGTCGGCCTGTGACAAACACCGGCCCTGCTGCAAAGTTTTCAACGTGATGTAACGCGACGTCGTGCGTCGATCCGGCGCGATTACTGCAGATGGCGTGCCGCATCGAGCATGGCGTCGGTCAACTCGATCGTCAGCGTCAGGTTCTCGTCGGTATCGGGCAATTGATCGAGCGTCTGCTGCACGGCATCGTGCAGCATCGCGTGCACGCGCATGCGCGCGCCGTCGTCGAGATCCGCGTAGCGTTCCATCGTCGAGCATTCGAGCGCGAGCACGACCGAATGTCGGGCCGCCTCCGGCGGCGCCTCGACGGCATTCGCCCACGCCGCATGGAACATGACCCGGCCCGTCTCGACGTCCACGTGGACCGTCGTGTCGAGATCGTCCGTGTCGACTGCATCGTCGTCGAGCTCGTCGTGCGCCAGGGAAATTCGGGAATTCGATTGCATGATGTCCTCCTGCGTGGTGGCGGCGTGCCCATCCCGGGAACCGCGCCGCCATCGCGCCGTGCCGGCCGCGCCGGCACGACACCGTCAATAACCGCTGGACCCGCCGCCGGCAGCCCCGCCGCCGCCCGAGCCCGTCGAGCCCGCCGAACCGCCGCCGCCGGTACCCATACCGCCGGCACCCGTCCCGCCGGAGCCGCCCGCACCGCCGGCCCCACCCGAGCCGCCGCCGACACCGCCGCCCGTGGCGCCGCTGCCGCCCTCGCCCGCGCCGTTCGGGCCGCCGCCCGGCTTCGTGTGACGGGCCGATGTGCCATGCGAGCGCATCCCGTGCTTCGCGCCATGCCGCTGCGTGCCCGCGGGCGGCGGCGGCGCGGCCGTATTGCCGTTGGCGCCCGGCGTCGACATGTCCATCGACGGATTCGGCGCGCCGGTGCCCTCGTCCGAGCGCTGCGAGTTCTGCGCCCACGCGGCCGGCGCGGCCGCGACGAGCGCGACAGCCGCGCAGGCCAGCACGCGCCGCGCGACAAACTTCGATTCGAATGCTGACTTCATGGCGTTTTCTCCCTATGGATGATCGCGTGATGGATATTCCTGCTCCGATCCTTCAGCAAGGCCCATGCCGTCGCGGGCAGCGTTTGCGACGCGGCACGCGGTTTGCGTCGCCTCTCCCTGCATGCCCGTCCTGCGACCCCATACGGAGCCCTGCCTTATGCCTTCCGCTTCTGCTTCCCACTCGCACGGCAAGCGCCACACACGCCGCCCGGGCCGCGCGCGCAGCGCCGACCCGGCCCACCGCAAGCGCTGGTCCGGCGAAGTCACGCAAAAAAGCGATGCGCTCGACATCGAGCCCGACATTTTCAAATCCGACGATCCAGCCGCGATCGCCGCGTCGCTGAAGCGCTCGGCCGAACACAGCCGCCGCCGCAAGGCGTCGCCGTTCCAGTCGGCGATGTCGATGCTGAACTTCTACGTGAACCGCGCGGGCCGCAACCTCCCCAAGACGCGCCGCACGACGCTCGAACGCGCGAAGAAAAAATTGCGCGAGGCGTTCGGCCGCAAGCCCTGACGATCGGCGCGCCGCCCGTACCGACCTGCCGCGATCACACGCATGCACGAAACCCTCTGGTACCTGATCATCGGGGCGGTGCTGTTGGGCATGGGCGTGGTGACATCCGCGCTGCGCCACCTTCCCTGCAGCTCCGCCATGATTTACCTGGTGCTCGGCATCGCGCTCGGCCCGGCCGGTGCCGGCCTGCTGCACCTCGACCTCGAACGCGACGGCCGCCTGCTGCGCGAGATCGTCGAAGTCGCGCTGCTCGTGTCGCTGTTCGCGATCGGGCTGCGGTTGCGCGTGCCGCTGTCCGACAAGCTGTGGCTCGTGCCGTGCCGGCTCGGGCTGCTCGCGATGATCGTCACGGTGCCGCTGCTCGCGGCGTGCACGGTGCTCGCGCTGGGTCTTGGCTGGGGCCCGGCGCTGCTGCTCGCGGCGATCCTCGCGCCGACCGATCCGGTGCTCGCGCACGACGTGCAGGTGCACGATCCGGGCGATCGCGACCTGGTGCGCTTCGCGTTGTCCGGCGAAGGCGGGATGAACGACGGCATCGCGCTGCCGTTCGCGCTCGCGGGGCTCGCGCTGTGCGGCGTACCCGGCGCGACGCACGGCATCCCGCCGCTGTCGGGCACGTTCGCGCTCGTCGCGCTGTGGGGCATCGCGGGCGCGGCCGCGATCGGCGGCGGGCTCGGCTGGGTCACGACGAAGACGATCGGCTGGCTGCGCACGCGCCACGCGCAGGCGCTCGGCCTCGAAGGCTTCTTCGCGCTGGCGCTGATCGTGCTGTCGTTCGGCGCCGCGCAGCTCGCGCATACGTTCGGCTTCATCGCGACGTTCGCCGCCGGCGTCGCGATGCGGCGCGTCGAGCATCGCGCGAGCGGCGACCGCCCGCCGCGCGAAGTGATCGGCCAGATCGATTCGGAAGACGTCGTCGCCACCGAAAAGCATCCGGACAAAGCGCATGCGTTCATGGCCGAATCGGTGCTCGGCTTCACGATCGAGCTCGAACGGATCGCCGAAGCGATCGTGATGACGATGATCGGCAGCGTGCTCTCGACGCTACCCGGCCCGCTGATCACGTGGGGCGCCGCCACGCTGGCCGCCGTGCTGTTCGTCGCGGTGCGCCCGCTCGCGGTGCTGGTCACGCTTGCCGGCTCGCGTGCGACCCATGCGCAGCGGCGGCTGATGGCGTGGTTCGGCATCCGCGGGATCGGGTCGTTCTACTACCTGCTGTTCGCGCTCGAGCATGGGCCGTCCGAGGTCGTGCGCCCGCTCGCGGCGCCGGTGCTGGCCGTCGTATCCGCGTCGGTGGTCGCGCACGGGATTTCCGCTACTCCGCTGATGAACTGGTATTACCGGCTCCAGCATCGGCGCTGACGGTCATGCGTCGGCGCCGAGCCGCGAGCGCATCGCCGCGGTGATGCGCTGGCGCGCCTTTGCGTAGCCGTCCCACGGATCGCGCTTCAACGTGTCCAGGCGTTCGTGCAGCGTGTCGATCGTCCATTGCGCGCCGCCCGTCGTGTCGGGCACCTCGTCCCAGTCGAGCGGCACCGACACGCCCATGCCGGGGCGCGCGCGCACCGAATACGCAGCGATCGTGCTCGCGCCGCGCCCGTTGCGCAGGTAGTCGATGAAGATCTTGCCGCGCCGATGGCGCGGCCCCATCGTCGCGGTGAAACGGTCAGGCAGCGTACCGGCGACGTGCTGCGCGACCGCGCGCGAAAAGTCCTTCACGTCGTCCCAGCCCGCATGCCGCGCGAGCGGCACGACGACGTGCAGCCCCTTGCCGCCGCTGGTCTTGCAGAACGACACGAGCCCGAGCTCGTCGAGCAGCCCGCGCACGAGTTGCGCGGCGTCGATCATCGTGCGCCACGGCAGCGCCGGGTCCGGATCGAGGTCGAACACGATGCGGTCGGGCCGCTCGATGTTCGACGCATGCGCGTTCCACGTGTGCAGCTCGACCGTGCCCATCTGCGCCGCGCCAAGCAGCGCATCGACGCTATCGATCGACAGCAGCGGCCCATGGCCCGGGTCGAGCCCTTCGTGCTGCGTGACGAACGGAATCTCGCGGCGCTCCGCGTGCTTCTGGAAGAACAGCTCGCCGGCGATGTCGCCCGGTGCGCGCACGAGCGAGACGGGCCGGCCTTTCAGGTCGGGCAGCAGCCACGGCGCGACCCATTGCCAGTACCGCGCGAGATCGATCTTGCGCGTGCCGCTTTGCGGGTCGAGCACGCGCTCGGGATGCGTGATGCGCACGCGACCGAGCGTGTCGGCATCGGCATCGGCCCGCGTGCCGCGCGCGTTACCCGCGCTCGCGTGACGATCGGTGCGCGACGGCCGCCGCGGCTTGTCCTGCGTGGTCGAACGCTGATCCATCGCCTCCTCCGTTTCCAGGTGTTTCGGCATCTCGCGGACGATCTGTGCCGCCGGCTTGTCCTCGCGCAGCGCGATGAACGCGGCCTGCCGCACGATGCCGTCGCCGGTCCATTCCGCGAATTCGCATTCGGCGACGAGGCTCGGCTCGACCCAGTGCACGCGCGTGCGCGTGCGTTCGCGCGGCGGCGCATCGAACGGCATCGTGTCGCGTTCGTGCCGGCGCAGGATCGCGGCGAGACGATCGAGCATCCGCGCGTCGAAGCCGGTGCCGACGCGGCCGACGTAGCGCAGCGGCCCGGCCCCGCGCCGCCGTTTGCCGGCCGGCGCCGGTTCGTGCACGCCGAGCAGCAGCGCGCCGAAGCCGTGCCGGCTGCCCGACGGCTCCGTGAAGCCGCCGATCACGAACTCCTGCCGGCGCCGGCATTTGAGCTTGATCCAGGCAGGCGAACGGCCGGCGCGATAGCGCGAGTCCGCACGCTTGCCGATCAGCCCTTCGAGGCCGGTGTCGCAGGCGCTCGCGATCAGCGACGCGATGTCCTCGCCGAGATCGGGTGAAAAACGCACGCGCGCCGGATCGCTGTTCGCGAGCAGCGGTTCGAGCAGCGCGCGACGGGCCGTGAGCGGCGCGTCGCGCAGGTCGTATCCGTCGAGATAAGGCAGATCGAACACGAAGAAAACGATCGCGTCCGCCTTTCCGGTGCCGAACGCGTTCTGCAACGCCTGGAAATCGGGCAGGCCGTTTTCGCCGAGCACGACGGCCTCGCCGTCGAGCCATGCGTCGTCGACGTCGAGCGCCGCGAGCGCGTCGCGCTGCGCGCGCAGCTTCGCGGTCCAGTCCCGGCCTTCGCGCGTCATCAACGTGACGCGCCGGCGTGCGCCCTTGCCTGCGATACGCGCCAGGATCCGATAGCCGTCGAACTTCAGTTCGTAACTCCAACAGCCCTGCGTCGGCGGCGCGTCGACCAGTGTCGCGAGTTGCGGCGCGACGCGCTCGGGCAGCGGTGCACGCACCGCGCCTTCGACTTGCGACGGTTCGGTGGGGCGCGGGCTTTCGTGTCGCGCGTCACGTGCGGCGCCGTCCGCGCCGGTCGATCCGCGGCGCCGCCCCGCGCCGTTGGACGCACCGTCATGCACGCTTCCCGGCCGCTCGCCGACGACGTCGAATTCATCCGCGCCGCGTGCTTCGTCGTCGCGCTCCTTGATCAGCAGCCACTGCTCCTGGCGCCCTTCCTGCCGCCCGCTGCGCACGAGCGCCCAGCCGCCGTGCAGCTTCCGGCCGTCCAGCTGGAACGTCAGCTTGCCGGCCCGATAGCCTTCGCGCGCATGCGCGATGCCGCCATCGGGCGTCCACGTGCCTTCGTCCCACACGACGACCGACCCCGCACCGTAATGCCCGGCCGGAATCTCGCCTTCGAACGACGCGTATTCGAGCGGATGGTCCTCGACGTGCACGGCGAGCCGCTTCACCCGGGGATCGAAGCTCGGCCCCTTCGGCACGGCCCACGACTTCAGCGTGCCGTCGAGCTCGAGCCGGAAATCGTAGTGCAGCCGTCGCGCGTGGTGTTCCTGGATCACGAAGCGCAACGGATGGCGTGCGCGCGCGGCAGGCTTCGTGTCCGCTTTCGTCTGCGCTTTCGCGCGACGCTTTCCGTGCGCCCCTTCGGGCTCGGGCGTCGCGCCGAAATGGCGCTTGCGGCGATACGGATCGAGCTTGCCGGCCATCGCATCACCTCGTCGGAGTCGGAGTCGGAGTCGGAATCGGCGTCATCGGCATCACGCCGCGTGCTTGCGGCGCGCGGCGGTCTTCTTCGCCGCAGGGTCGCTCGCCGCGCCGCGTTTCGCGGCGGTTCGCTTCGCCGCGGTTTTCGTTGCCGCGCCTTTCGATGCGGATTTCGCCGTGGTTTTCGCCGCCGGCTTGCGGCGCGCGCCGCCCCGCGACGACGACGCGTCGCGCTCCGCTTCGTCGCGCTCGTCACGCAGGTCCGCCGCGCGCGCGCCGGCGCCGCCCTTCAGGCTGCGCTTCAGCAGCTCGGTGAGATCGACCACGTTGCTGGCCGCGCGGCCGGTCTGCGCGGGGCGGTCCTCGATCTCCTCGATCTTGCCCGCGCGCACCTTGCGCTCGACCAGTTCGAGAATGTCGTCGCGGAACGTGTCGTGATATTCGTCGGGCGTCCATTTGCCGGACATGTCGTCGATCAGCTTCTTCGCCATGTCGAGTTCGCGCGCGGTGACGCCCGCGCCCTTCGCGTCGTCGGCCGGCACCGACAATTCGTCGAGCGGCCGCAGTTCCTCCTGCCAGCGCAGCGTATCGAGCGCGAGCATCGGCCCGACCGGAATCAGCGCGCCCAGATGCTGGCGGTCGCGCATCACCACGAGCGCGATGCCGATCTTGCCGCTGTCCTTCAGCGCGTCGCGCAGCAGCGCGTAGACCTTCTCGCCCTTGCGGTCGGGCACCAGGTAGTACGGCGTGTCGAGATAGAGGAACGACACGGCGTCCTCGTCGACGAAGGTCAGGATGTCGACGGTCTGCGTCGATTCCGGGTTCGCCGCGCGGATTTCGTCGTCGCTGAGCACGACGTAGCGCTCCTTCTCGTACTCGTAGCCGCGCACGATGTCCTCGCGCGCGACCTCCTTGCCGGTGCGCTTGTTGATCTGCCGATAGCCGATCGGGTCCATCGAGCGCTTGTCGAGCATCCGGAACGACGGCTTCACGGTACGCGTCGCCGGAAACAACTGCACGGGCACGTGCACGAGCCCGAAGCTGATCGCACCTTTCCATATCATCCGCGGTGCCATGCGTGGTTCCTCCTTGCCGGATGCGCGCCCGCCCGGGAGCGGGCGCGCCGTACGGCGCAAGCCGCCGCCGGCCCTATGCCGGCAGTTCGGCCGCCTGCTGTTCGCGCGCCCACACGCGATGCTGGCCCAGGTGATCCGACAACGTGTTCAGCACCTTGTCGAGATCGACCGCCTGCCCGACGCACACGCCTTCGGCCGGATCCGGCAGGTGGGCGGCGCTGAGCAATTGCCGCCCTGACCCGACGGCCGCGATCGGCTTCAAGTGCTTGAACGCCTCGCGCACGAAATGGCGGGCTTCGGCGCTGTGCGCGAGGTCGCGCCCATCGCCGTCGCCGCCGCAAACGAACACCGCATCGAACATCACCGACGGCATGCCGGCCAGCGTCGCCTCCGGCACGATGCCGCCGATCGGCGCGAGCGTCGGCGCGACGATCGTCGGCACCGCGTGCGCGGCCTGCAGCGCATCGCGCACCTGCTCGACGAGCACCTGATTCACGCCGGGCGTCGCGATCAGCGCGATCTTGCGCGAGCGGATGCCGGGCTTCGCGCGACCGATCAGGCTCAGCGCGGGCGAACGCTGCGCGACGGCCGGCGTCGCGGCCGCCTGCGGCGCGGGCAGCCCGAGCCGTTCGGCGACCTGCGCGGCGAGCCCCGCGTCGAAGCGCGCGATGATCTCGTTGACCACGCGCTCGCGAATCTTCGGCTGCGTCACCTTGCCGAGTTCGAAGCAATACGCGTCGCGGATATGCCGCTGCTCGATCTCGGTCATGCTCTGGTAGAACAGCGCGGCTTGCGAAAAATGGTCGGCGAACGATTCGCTGCGCACGCGCACCTTGTGGCCTTCGAGCGGCTCGGGCACGGTCTCGAAACCGCCGCCGGACGGCGCGGGCGGCGTCTCGCGCGGCCAGCCGCCGCTCGTCGAGTTCGGCTCGTACGACGCCTGCCCGACGTTGATCGTCTGCCGGTGCATCGCGTCGCGCTGATTGTTCGCGAACGGACACACCGGCCGGTTGATCGGGATCTCGTGGAAATTCGGGCCGCCGAGCCGGCTCAGTTGCGTATCGGTGTACGAGAACAGCCGCCCCTGCAACAGCGGGTCGTTCGTGAAGTCGATGCCCGGCACGACGTGGCCCGGGTGAAACGCGACCTGCTCGGTCTCCGCGAAGAAGTTGTCGGGGTTGCGGTTCAGCGTCATCCGGCCGATCGGCCGCACCGGCACGATTTCTTCCGGTACGAGCTTGGTCGCATCCAGCAGGTCGAAGTCGAATGTGTCCGCGTCGGCCGGATCGATCATCTGCACGCCGAGCTCGAACTCCGGATAGTCGCCGCGCTCGATCGCCGCCCACAGGTCGCGCCGATTGAAATCCGGGTCGTGGCCGGCGATTCGCTGCGCCTCGTCCCACAGCAGCGAATACGCGCCGCTCACGGGCCGCCAGTGGAATTTCACGAAACGCTCGACGCCGGCCGCGTTCACGAAACGGAACGTGTGCACGCCGAAGCCGTCCATCGCGCGATAGCTCGCCGGCAACGCGCGGTCCGACATCAGCCACAGCACCATGTGCGTGGTTTCCGGTACCAGCGACACGAAATCCCAGAACGTGTCGTGCGCCGACGCGCCGGTCGGCATCTCGTTCGGCGCTTCCGGCTTCACCGCGTGCACGAAGTCGGGGAACTTGATCGCGTCCTGAATGAAGAACACCGGCATGTTGTTGCCGACGAGGTCGTAGTTGCCTTCCTCGGTATAGAACTTCACCGCGAAGCCGCGCACATCGCGCACGGTGTCGGACGACCCGCGCGGCCCCTGCACGGTCGAGAAGCGCACGAATACCGGCGTTTCGGCGGCCGGGTCCTGCAGAAACGCGGCCTTCGTGTAGTCGGCCATCGGCTCGTATACGCGGAACACGCCGTGAGCGGCCGCACCGCGCGCATGCACCACCCGCTCCGGAATGCGCTCGTGATCGAAATGCGTGATCTTCTCGCGCATGATGAAGTCTTCGAGCAGCGACGGGCCGCGCGCGCCGCCGCGCAGCGTGTTCTGGTTGTCGGCGATCCGCACGCCCTGGTTGGTGCGCAACGCCTCGCCGTCGGGCCGCGCGCGGTTCTCTTCGAGCTGGCGCGACTTCGCGCTGTCGGGCGGTTGCGTCGGCGGGGTCTGGCCGGCGGATGGGGGATTCGTCATCGTCAGGGGTCCTCGTGGGATTCGCTAGGGAACCGCCGCACGGCGGCGCGCCGCGGCGCGCGCGTGCGGACGGCAGGAAACGCCGGCCCCAATGCCGCGAAACGGTCGCGAAACGACCGCGAACGGCCGCGGGCCGGCCGCGGCGTCAGGGCGCGCGCAGCGCAGCGTCGAATTCGGCGCGCGTCACGTCGAGCGCGACGTTGCATTCGATCGCGGCATCCTCGATGCGCGGCTTGTGCTCGTCCACCGCGCGCCGCGCGCGGTCGCACAGCTGCGTGCGCACGCGCAGCCGGTCGGCCGTGTCGAGCGACGCGTAGCGCTCGACCACGTCCGCATCGAACCGCATGTCGACCGCGCAGCGCCATTCGCGCGCGTCCTCGTCGGACGGCACGCGCACCCACGACACGTGGATCGTCAGCCGTCCCGATGCGTCGTCCGCATGCACGACGACGGTCGACTGCGACGGAAAGCCGATCGCGAACGCGTGCTCGAGTTCCTGCACGCGCTGCGACCGGTCGGGCGTCACGCTCATCGTCGCACGACGCCCAGAAGCAGCGTGACCAGGAAGATCACGACGAAGATGTAGAACAGGATCTTCGCGATCTCGGCCGCGCCGGCGGCGATGCCGCCGAAGCCGAACACGGCCGCGATGATCGCGATGACGAAGAAAATGATGGCGTATCGAAGCATGGAACCCTCCTGGATGACAGCAGTCGTCACTAAACGTCGGCGGCGCTCACGCATCGTGCTTGTGTTTCGGTTTGCCGTGCGTGGACGTGGACGCCATTTTCTCGAGCTCTTTCTCGCTCATCGACCTGGCCATCGATTTCGCCGGCGGCTTGAGATCCTTCATTTTCGCGTCGCCGCGCTTGGCCGACAGCGCGGCTCCCGCGGCACGCTGCTGGGCCTGGGATTTGGCTGGCATGGTTGCGCTCCTCTCGTTGGCGCGCGAGCCGACGCAACGCGCGGCACGCGCGGGGTGGAACAATCGGGCCGTCACGCGGCGTCGCGACGCCGCAGGTCGGCCGGCGGAATCTTCATCGCCTGGCGATACTTCGTCACCGTGCGGCGCGCAAGAAGAATGCCGCGGCCCGCGAGGTTCTCGGCGAGCGCGACGTCGGACAGCGGATCGGTATCCCGCTCGGCCGCGATCATGTCGCGGATCAGCACCTTCGCGGCCGACGCCGAACACACGCCCTTGCCCGCGGCCTCGAGCTTGCGCGGGAAGAAGTGCTTGAACTCGAACGTACCGTGCGGCGTGGCCATGTACTTGTTGCCGGTGGCGCGCGATACGGTCGACTCGTGCAGGTCGAGTTCTTCGGCGATGTCGCGCAGCACGAGCGGCTTCATCGCGATCTCGCCGTAGCGGAAGAAGTCGCGCTGCCGCGCGACGATGCATTCGCCCACGCGCTGAATCGTGTCGAAGCGCTTCTGCACGTTGCGGATCAGCCAGCGCGCCTCCTGCAGCTGCTGGCCGAGCGGCGAATCGCGCTCGCCGCTGGACTGCGCGAACAGCGTCGCGTAGCGCTCGTGCAAGCGCGCACGCGGCAGCACGGCCGGATTGATCGTGACGACCCATTCGTCGCGCACCTGGCGCACGATCACGTCAGGCACCACGTAATCCCCGCGCGTGCTGCCGTAGTGATTGCCGGGGCGCGGGTCGAGCCCGCGCACCAGCGCGCAGGCAGCATGCAGCGTCTGCGTGTTGCAGCCGAGGCGCCGCTGGATCTCGGCCGTCTCGCGGCGCGCGAGCCGCTCCAGATGCTCGCGCGCGATCGCTTTCGCTTCCGCGAGCGCCGGCGTGCCGGCCGGAATCGCGTCGAGCTGCAACACCAGGCATTCGGACAACGAACGGGCGGCGATCCCCGGCCGGTCGAGCATCTGCACGAGCCGCAGCGCGACCGCGAGATCCTGCTCCGACAGCAGCCACGCCGGATCGGCGGCGACCAGGAGTTCGGGAAGCGCCTGACGCAGGTAGCCGTCATCGTCCAGCGCATCGATCACGAGACGCGCGGCTTCGCGATCGCGCTTGTTGAGCGGATAGAGCCGGAGCGCATCGTGCAGTTGCTGATGCAGCGACGGCTCGGCGGCCATCCATTCGCCGGGCGACAGGCCGTCGCCGTCCTCGCCCTGGCGGCTCGTGCCGCGCGGCGCGGGCGCCGCGGTAAACGGCACCTCGCCGTCCGGCGGGCGAATTTCGTCGTGCTCGGGCGCCGCTTCGGGCGCGGCCGCTTCGATCGGCTGCTCGGGCGTTCCGGCAGCCGTTTCCTCGTCGCCCAGGCCGTCTTCGAGAAACGGGTTCATGTCGAGCGCCTGACGCAATTCCTGTTGAAATTCAAGCGAGGACAACTGCAGCAGCCGCAGCGACTGCTGAAGCCTCGGCGTAAGTGCCAGATGCTGTCGCATCTGCAGCGCAAGCGAGACGGGCATCGAAAGCCTCCTGACGGTTCGGTTCGCGGTATGTCTTCTACCGGACGTCATGCAGCTTCCGTGCCAATCGCGCAAAGCGCGATGCGTCGCGGCTCTCGCGGGTTCGAACCCCGTCTCGACACAAGCCGAGAAAGCTTTTTTACAAGCCGGGGGCAAGTTTGGGGCACGCATTTCGCTCGCGGGAAAACGCGCCTCTTCACCGCTTCGCATCGATGCGGTCGACCGCCGAACGATCGAGAAACGCGGTCGTCAACTCGGGCAGATGACGCAGTAACCAAGCGGCCATGTCGCGCTCCTGCTGCAGGATCCGCTCGCAACACGCGCGGATCTCTTCTTCGCCGGCCGCGTGCGCCGCCGCGACGAGCGCCGTGTACGCGGCGATTTCGAGTTGCTCGAACGCATAGCCGGCCAACGCCGTCTTCACGACTTCGTCGTCCGCCAGCATGCCGCTCGCGATCTGCCCGTAGGCGGCGACGCGCGCGGACAGATCCTTGGTCGCCGACGGCGACGTACCGAGCCGCATCAGGCACGCTTCGACGAGCGCCTGCTGGCCGAGCGTCTCGTCAAGATGCAGCCGGAGCCGATCCTGCAATTGCGGATAGTGGCCGACCCGCTTCATCTGCGCGTCGATCATCGTCTCGGCCTGGCGCTCCATCGCGTATGCATCGCGCAGCCAGTCCTCCAGGTGCTCGTGCTGATTCGCCATCGCATTCCTCCGGCCGCATCGCGATGCGGCATGCCGTGACGCGTCGGGTCAGTACTGCATCGGCGGCGGCGTGCCCGGCAGCGGCGGGTCGCCTTGCGTGCCGTTCGGGCCGGGCGGCGGCACGTCGGCCGGTTCGCCGACGGTCGCGCCCTGCGGCATCGCGTTGCCCGGCGACGGACGCGTGTCGTAGCGCGTATTCGCGTCCGGCATCGTCGTGGTCGACTGCGCGCCGCGGCCGTCGGGCGGCGCGGGCGGCGCCGCATGCGCGCCGTAGGGGCCGTTGGTCGGTTGCGTGCATGCGCCTAGCGCGCACGCAGCGGCGAACGCACAGGCGCCCACCCGTATCGTCTGGATCGTGTTCATCGAATCCTCCCGGAAGTCGGCGGCTCGGAGCCACGCCGCAGCGGCACCGCTCAGAGCCGGTTGAAATGGAAATCGCCCGCGTACGCGGTCGGCCCGCGGCGCGCCATCATCGCGTCGAATTCGGCCGCGACGCGCATGAGCGCGCCGCGTTGCCGTTCGACGTCGGCCCGTTCGAGCGCGGCGAAGGCGTCGGGGTCGAACGTGACGGTCAGCGACGCCGGATGGCCGTCGACGTGAAAGCCGACGTGCAATGCACCGGCCGGCTGCTCCTCGACGTGAAACGGCATCTCGCGCGCCTCGAAATGGCGGCCGAGCGTCTCCGCGATGTCGCGCAGCAGGCCGGGTTTCACGCGGATACTCATTGCAGGCCCTCCCTGCGCACGAGCGGCATCGCGCGCACCGGCGGCTCCGGGGACGGTGGATCGCGTTCCGGCGGCGCATGCCCGGGCGGGTCGCCCTCCGGTTCCCGGTACGGTTCGGGCATGTCCGGCGGCACGTCGTCGGGATCGGGCGGCTCGGGGTCCGGCTCGATGTCGGGAATCGGTGGCTCGGGCCGTTGCAGCCACCGCTCGGGTTCGTGTGTCATCGGCATTCCCTATCGTTGCTGGATTCGGGTCGATATCGGCGCGACGGCCGCGTATCGACGATTGGCGAAGCGAAGATCCGCAAACCGCGTGCCGTCCGCTACCGTCGTCCCTGCACGGGCCTCGACGCGGCGTCGCGCGGCCCAACGCGAAGCGCCATGCCTTCGCTACACCGTTCGCTGCAAAACTTGCAAGCACGCCGCTACGCGTCGTATGCGGCCATGACCAGCCACAGCTCGCGGCCGTCGTCCCGCACGCGCGCCGCGAGCGCGTAGGGATCCGACGGCTCGCACGCGCGCTGCAGCGCGAAGCGCGCCGGCTCGGTCGCCCCGAACGTCTCGTCGCCGAGCGGCCGCACGTCGGCCTTGCCCTCGAACATCCGGCGCTCGGGCCGGTAGATCAGCGGTTCATGCTTCCACGTATCGAAATGGCTCTTCACGGAATCGAATCCGCCGCCGCATACGTTGATCTCGTAGCGCACCCCTGGTCGTCGTTTCGGAATCATCGTCGTACCTCCCGCTCGATATGCGCGCAGCAGGCCTGCTGTTGCGCCGTGTCGTCATGGTCGTCGTCGTGGTCACCGTGGGAGCGGCAAATCACGTGCCGTGCGTGCGGACCGGGAACGCCGGTTGCGCCGGAGGCGGCTCATCGTCCCCGATACGGAGCACCGCCATGAAGGATTCGACCCGGCACGGCCACGACGCACCGGCGCACGAGCGGCAGCCCGACCCGCACCCGCCGCTGAAAGACCAGGACCGCACGCACACACGCCACTCGGAGCGTCATATCGACAAGCAGCTCGAGGACACGTTTCCAGCGAGCGACCCGCCCGCGACCGGCGGCGTCACGCGCATCGAGCCCGACACGCCGCCCGGCACGCACGACGACGGGCCGTGGCAGGACAAGCGGGAACGCGACGACGAATGACGCGACGACCCGCGCGCACGGCATGCGGCTTGCTGGATCGCAGCAGCCGCATCGGCACATTGCTTCACCTACCGCCAAGGAGAATTTCATGCATCGCGTCAACGAAATCATGTCGCAGGACGTCGTGCGGATCGCACCGACCGACTCGATCCGTCATGCCGCCCAACTGATGGAGCGCTACGACATCGGCGCGCTGCCCGTGTGCGACAACAACCGGCTGGTCGGGATGGTGACGGACCGCGATCTCGCGGTGCGCGCGATCTCGGCCGGCAAGCCGCCGGAGACGCGAATCCACGAGGTCGCGTCCGGCCCGATCGAATGGTGCTTCGACGACGATTCGCTGGACGAGATCCAGCACTACATGGCCGATGCGCAACTGCGCCGGCTGCCCGTCGTCGATCACGACAAGCGCCTGGTCGGCATGCTGTCGCTTGCCGACATCGCGACGCGCACGGCAAGCCCGGAGCGCGACGACGTGGCGAACACGCTGGAAGGCGTGTCGCAACCGAAGCAGACGTGACGGAGCGATTTCGCCCCGCCCCGACAACCCGCGCGACCCGCAGGGCCCGCCCCCCGGGCACGGTCGCGCCCCACGCAGCCTGGAGGAAACCATGCAGACTCCCGATCAAGGTCAGACCCGCATCATCGGCAAGGGCGCCGCGACGGCGGCCGGCCCCGGCCCCGACGTGATGGCGGCCGATACGCTGGAAGGCGACAAGGTCTATACGACCGACGGCGACGATGTCGGCAAGATCAAGGACATCATGCTCGACGTGCGCTCCGGCCGCATCGCGTATGCGGTGCTGTCGAGCGGCGGCATCCTCGGCATCGGCGACAAGCTCCATGCGATCCCGTGGAGCGCGCTGACGCTCGATACCGAGCGCAAGTGCTTCCTGCTGTCGGTATCGTCCGAGCGGATCCGCAACGCGCCGGGGTTCGACAAGGACCACTGGCCGGCAATGGCCGATCCGCAATGGGCCGAGCCGCTGCACGAGTTCTACGGCAGCACCCCGTACTGGAGTGCCGGCGACGAGCTCGGGCTGACCGACCCGACCGAAGACCTCGACGATCCGCGCACGCGCGGCCGCCACTGACCGCACCGCGACGCAGCGCCGGTTCGCCGGCGCATCCGTCCGACACGCCCCGCCCGCGCGGGGCGTTTTTTTTGCCCGCGCCGCGCGCGCCGCCAGCCTTTTTACAAGGGTCGTGTAACGTCCCCGTCCGGCGCCACCGCGCCGCCGCACGCCGATTCGAGGTAGCCCAGCAGCCGGTGCGGCGTCAGCGGCTTCGCGCAATGCGCATCGAAGCCGGCTTCCTTCGCCAGTTCGCGATCCCGCCGCGACGCCAGCCCGCTGCACGCGATCAGCAGCATGTCGGCCGTTTGCGGATCGCCGCGCAGCCGCGTCGCCAGTTCCAGTCCGTCGAGGCCCGGCATCGCGATATCGAGCACGACCGCGAACGGCTGCCAGTCGCGTGCGACGTCGCACACGGCGAACGGATCGTCGGCGACCCGGCACTCGAAGCCGCGCGCCTCGAGCAGCAGGCGCAGCGCATCCGCCGCATCGCGATAGTCGTCGACGACCAGCACGCGGCGCGGGCGGCGCGGCACGCTGTCGGGCGCGCGCCACAGCAGCACGTCGTCGGCGGCCGGGTCGTCGCCGGGGTCGGGTAGCATCTGCTTCTCCTGTCGTTGGACGGACTTGTCACGCAAGGCGCGCGCCCATAGCGACTGCATGCGGCATGCCGGTTGCTGCGTGGTTCGCATCGTCGATCCGGGAGTCCTTCATGCGTGCGATGCGGCATCAATCGTCCCGTTTGCGTCCCTCTGCGCGTGCGACCATGCGATTGCCGAAGTGTTCCGCCCGTTCGCCGCGCGCCGCTGCGTCGGCCTGCACCGGAGGCGCCGCATGACCCGCAAGGCGCCCGATGCTCCGACACCGCCGCCCGACGACGAGGCCCCGCGCACGCTCGACGCGTGCCGCCGCTGCGCGCTGTGGGAACACGCGACCCAGCCGGTGCCGGGCGCCGGGCCCCTCGATGCGACGATCATGCTGGTCGGCGAGCAGCCGGGCGACCAGGAGGATCGCGCGGGCATGCCGTTCGTCGGTGCAGCCGGCCGCATGCTGGACCGCGCGCTCGACGAAGCCGGAATCGAACGCTCGCACGTCTATCTGACGAACGCGGTCAAGCACTTCAAATGGGAACCGCGCGGCAAGCGGCGGCTGCACAAGACGCCCGCGCAGCGCGAAGTGGCCGCGTGCCGCTACTGGCTCGAACGCGAGCTGGCAGCCGTACAGCCGCGCGTGGTGGTCGCGCTCGGCGCGACGGCGTTGCGCGCGGTCCTGCAGGACAACGACGCGACGCTCGAGCGCACGCGCGCGCCGGTGCGTACCGACGACGGCCGGCTCGTCGTCGCCACCTATCATCCGTCGTACGTGCTGCGCACGCGCGGCGCCGATTCCCGCGAACATGCGTACCGCACGCTGGTCGACGCGTTGCGCACCGCGTCGCGCCTCGCGCGCGAGCGACGCGGCGGCGGCGCTCGCCCGTCGCACGGGGACGCCGGATGAGCGGACTGGGCGATGGCGCGCGGGCGGCGGCCGAGACGCCGCCGCCCGCCGCGAAACCGTGGTATCGGCGGCTCGGCCCCGGCCTGCTCGCGGGCGCGTCGGACGCCGATCCGAGCAACGTCGCCGTCTACGCGCAGGCCGGCAGCCAGTTCGGTTTCAACATGCTGTGGATGATCGTCGTCACGCTGCCGATGATGGTCGCCGTGCAGTTGGCGGCGGCGTTCATCGGGCGACGCAATCGCGAAGGCCTCGTGGCCGGCATCCGCGAACGGTTTTCCGATCGCGTCGCGAAGACGCTGATCGTGATGGTCGTGATCGTCAACGTCGTGAACGTCGGCGCCGATTTGGCGGCGATGGGCGATGCGACGGCGCTCGTCGTCGGCGGCCGCAGCTACTGGTATGCGCCGCTCTACGGGATCGCATCGCTGGCGTTGCAGGTGATGCTGTCGTACGAACGCTACGCGCGCTGGCTGAAATGGATGACGCTCGGCCTGATCGCGTACGTGCTCGAACTCGGCTTCGTGCACGTCGACTGGGGCGGCGTGCTGCATGCGATCGTGCTGCCGCAGATCGCGTTCACGCATGCGTATGCGACCACCGCGGTCGCCGTGCTCGGCACGACGCTGAGCCCGTATCTGTTCGTGTGGCAGGCCGCGCTCGAAGTCGAGCAAACCACGGCCGAGCAACGGGACGGCGAACGCGACACGCGCCGCGAGACCGAGCAGCGCGTCACGGTCGATACGTGGACCGGCATGATCGTCACCAACGCGGTGTCGTTCTGCATCATGGTGATCGGCGCGGCCGTCTTCTTCGCGCGCGGCCGGCACGACATCGGCAGCACCGCGCAGGCCGCCGAGGCGCTGCGGCCGATCGCCGGCGAAGCCGCGTTCCTGGTGTTCGCGTTCGGCATCGTCGGCTGCGGGCTGCTCGCGATTCCCGCGTTCGCAGGCAGCGCCGCCTACGGTTGCGCGGAAGCCTGGCGGTTCCGCGAAGGGTTGAACGAGCCCGTGCGGCGCGCGCCCGCGTTCTACACGGTGCTGGCGCTGTGCGTGATCGTCGGCATCGCGATCTGCTTCAGCCCGATCGACCCGATCCGGGCGTTGTACTGGAGCGCCGTGCTCAACGGCGTCGCGGCGGTGCCGATGCTCGTGCTCGTGATGCTGCTGGCGGGCAAGCGCGATGCGGCCGGCCAGCCCGGAAGCGGCCCGGTATCGAAACTGTTCGGCTGGGTGGCGGTCGCGTTGATGGCAGCGTCGGTGGTGACGATGCTCGTCGACATGCTGACGTGAAGGATCGACACGATCCACCGATGTCGGTTGCGTACGCAAACCTTCATGGCCTGCGGGCGGGCGCCGCGCCGAGCGCGACACCGCCCGCCCGGTCGTTACATCATCTTGCCGCGCGAGCGCTCGGCACGTGCCGCATCGGCGGCGGATTCCACCTTCCTCACTTCCTCCGGCGGCGGCAGCACCGCCTTGAAGCCCATCGACTCGATCCACATCTCGCGCGCCCAGCCACGCGTGTGATACAGATGATGATCCTCGTCGGCCTCCACCTCGTCGTGCGCGGCCTTCAGCGCCTTCGCGGCGTCACTGTCGGGCAACTGGTCGGCCGCGTAGCCGATCAGCTCCCAGTTCAGGTGATCCTTGGTTTCGGCCAGCACCACGCACTCGGCTGCCACCACCTGCGCGACGGCCGGGTCGGCCTGCTTCTTCGCCTGCTGGATCACCTGCACCAGCGACTTGCCGGTGGCGGCCACCGCGGCGCGCCCCGGCGATTGCGCATCGGGATCGAGGCCGAGCGTTTCGAATACCTTGCGCAGCACCTCCTGGTGATGCAGCGTCTCGCGGTGGTACTTCTCCCATTCCTTGTGCAGATCCTCGTCGGTCGCGCACTGCAGCGCGGCCTCGTAGATCTGCGCACCGCCAAGCTCGGTCTCGTATGCCTGGCAGAGCAGTTCGAGGATGCCTTCGTGCTTCGATTGCCGTTGGGCCATGACTGCTTCTCCGAAAAAGCGGGCCGCACGTGCGGCCCGAGGGTGGAACCGGGCGCGCGTTATTGCGAGCCCACCTTGCGTGCAACCGTCTCTGCCATGCTCAGGTGATGCCTGAGCGTCGGCAGCGTGGACTTGGCGAACGCGCGCAGTTGCGCGTCCTTGCCGTCGCGCGCTTCGTCTTCGAACAACGCGACTGCCTTCTTGTGTGCATCGGGGCCGGCCGCCGCCAGATACGCGGTGTCGAAGTCGTGCCCGCTCTTGCCGCGCAGCGCCTCCACGTCGGGATCCGAGATCGGGTCGACCTGCGGCTTCATGCCCTTGCGCGAGGCGATTTCCTCGAGCTTCGCATTCGCCTTGCCGTGATCCGCGACCATCCGTTTCGCGAACGCGCGCACGTCCGCCGACTGCGCCTGCTTCAGCGCGAGCTGGCTTGCCTGCACTTCCGCCTTGCCGGCCATCGCGGCCTTGTCGACGAACTCCGCGTCGGTGCCCTTCGGCGCTTTCGCGATGCCGGGATCGCCCGCGGCGCCCGCGCCCGACGACGGATTGATCACGCCGCCCGGCACATGCGAATTCGACGCGGGCGGCTCGCTCGGCATCTGCGCGCGGGCGAGGCCCGACACGGCGAGCACGCCGGCGGCGAGCGCGGCGATCGTCCAGTTGGGTTGTCTCATCTGCTTTCTCCTTGTAGTTGCGTGAGGGCGGCCGTCAGCCGCCGACGATCGAGCCGCCATTCGGATGCAGCGTCTGCCCGGTCATGTAGCTCGCGCCGTCCGACGCGAGCAGCACGTAGCAGTCGATCAGTTCGTCCGGCTGCCCCGGTCGCTTGAGCGGCACGTTCGAGCCGAATTTCGCGACCTGTTCGGGCGTGAACGTCGACGGAATCAGCGGCGTCCAGATCGGCCCCGGCGCGACCGCGTTCACGCGGATGTCGCGTTCGGCCAGCTCGATCGACAACGACCGCGTGAACGCGACGATCGCGCCCTTGGTCGCCGAGTAGTCGGGGAGTTTCGGGCTGCCGTGATAGGCGGTGACCGACGCCGTGTTGACGATGCGTCCGCCCGGCTTCAAGTGCGGCAGCGCAGCCTGCGTGCAGAAGAACATCCCGTACACGTTCGTGCGGAACGTGCGTTCGAGCTGTTCCTCGGACACGTCCTCGATGCCCGGCTGCGGATGCTGCTCGCCCGCGTTGTTCACGAGCACGTCGAGGCGGCCGAGCCGCTCGACCGTGCGCGCCACCGCGTCGCGCGCCTGCCGGCGATCGCCGACGTCGCATGCGATCGCCTCGCAGCGCCGGCCGGCCTGCTCGATCAGTTGCTTCGTATGCGCGGCGTCGTCGGATTCCTTCAGGTAGACGATCGCGACGTCCGCGCCTTCCTTCGCGAAGCCGATCGCCACGGCGCGGCCGATCCCGCTGTCGCCGCCCGTCACCAGCGCGACCTTGCCGGCGAGCTTGCCGCTGCCGACGTAGTCGGCCGCTTCGTCGCGCGGCTTCGGATGCATGTCGCGCTCGGTGCCCGGCCGATGCGCCTGTTTCTGCGGCGGCGGGGTCTGTGCGTGGGTCATGGGTTCCTCCTTGAACGAATGCCGACGATGCCGCGCAAGCGGCGTGCCGCGCGCGCCGCACGCCGGCCTGCACGCGTCGACCGTGTTTCGACGGTGGGCGTTGCAAGCGTCTGGAAAAAGGGCATCTTCAGCGCGGGCCGCCGGACGCGGCTTCATCGGGCCGGCGCACCGGATCGAAATCGCGCCATTCGCCGTCCTGCCAGTCGCCTTCGACACGCTCGATCGACTTCGCGCCGGTCGCGCGCAGCACGTCTTCCGCGGCCGTCGCGGTATCGGGCGTCACGCGCGCGGCGAGGATCACGCCGGTCTGGCTCTGCGCGAGCGTGCCCTTGCCTTCGGCCTGCTCGCCGCGCATCCGCCCGAGCGCGCCGCCGAATGCGCCGAGATACGCGCCGGCCAGCGCGCCCGCAGCCGGCACGAACCAGTAGCGCAAGCCGAGCGCATACACGATCAATCCGACGACGACGCCGATCAGCAAGCCGCGAATCGCGCCGACCATCGCGCCGCGGCCGCCCGGCTTCGCCGCCGTATCGGCATACACGTCCCCGCCGATCGGGAAGCGCGCGTGCTGGCCGCCGGGGTTCAGGAAGAAGATCGACACGTCGTCGGGCCCGAACGCGCGCTCGTAAAGGTGACGCGCCCCACCTTCCGCTTCATCGAACGTCGTGAAACGGCCTGCGACGATCATCGCCATGGTCGTGCTCCTCGTGATGGGTGCGCCGCGCGCTCGCGCACGCGGCGCGACGGGGCGACGCCTACATCAGCCGCCCGAGTTCCTTCGATACCGACGCCGGCGTGTCGTACTCGCGCTCGGGAATCTTGCGCAGCATGTCGAGCACCTCGCGGTCGGCATGCGAGCGCTCCGCGCACTGCACGACGTCCGACTTGCTGGCCGGGTAGTCCATTCCCTTCAGCGCCTTCTGCACGTCGACCGGGCTCGGCGGTTTGCCGTGCCCCGTCTGGTGCCCGCCCTTGTCGTGGTCCTGCTGCGTGCGCTCGCCTTCGTGCGCACGCGAGTGGCTGTATTCGTGGCCCGTATGTTGTCGGGATGTCATGAAAGCCTCCTTGGAAAATCTCAACGAAATCACGCGGACGACCGGCGTGCCCGCGCGAACGCGGCAAACGCCAGCGCCGCCGCGCCCAGCGCGACCGCGCCGGCAACCTTCGGCCGCTGCACCACCGTGTTGTACGCACAGCTGCGCAGCACCGGCCCTTCCATGCCCTCGCGCTCGTGCAGCGCGTGGCGCGAGTCGTACAGCGCGTTGTCGTCGCGCGGCCGCGCGGGGCGCACCGTGCGCTGGCCGCGCGAGAACAGCGTGGCCGCGACGCGATCGAACAGGCGCGGCGCGTGGTACGCGCTCGCCGACGTGAACTTCGCGGCGCCGCCGACGAACAGCGTGCGGCGCGGGTGCGCGGCCGCGAACAGGATCGCGTTGGCCACCAGGTCGGGGTCGTAGATCGGCGGCGGCAGCTTCGCCTCGACGTTCATGTAGTTCTTCGCGTGCATCACGAACATCGTGTCGATCGCGGCCGGCTTGATCAGCGTGACGGACACCGGCAGGTGATCCGCTTCCATCTCGAGCCGCAGCGAATCGGTGAAGCCTTTCACCGCGTGCTTCGACGCGACGTATGCGCTTTGCAGCGGCACGGGCGCGTCGGACGCCTCGCTGCCCATGTTGATGATCGCGCCGCCGTGGAAATCGCTCTTGCGCCGGAAATGGTCGGCCGCGACGAGCGAGCCGTGTACGACGCCCCAGTAGTTGGTGTCGAACAGCCGGCGCTGATCCTCGAGCGGCACCGCGGCCGCCGTGCCGAAGATCGACACGCCCGCATTGTTGACCCAGGTGTCGAAGCCGCCGTACGTGTCGGCCGCCGCCGCGGCCGCGCGCTGCAGATCCTCGATATTGCCGACGTCGCCGGCCACCGGCACCGCAAGGCCGCCGTGCTGGCGGATTTCCTCGCACAGCGTGTTCAGCGCTTCCTCGTTGCGCGCGAACAGCACGAGCTTCGCGCCGCGCCGTGCCGCCTTGCGCGCGGTGACGAGACCGATGCCGCTGGTCGCGCCGGTGATCACGATCGTCTGTTCGCCGACCGGTTTGAGCATGCAGTTCATCGCTGGACTCCTGTGACGGCCGCGCGGTTATTTGGGCCGGATGGTCAACTGGTCGCGCACGGTCTGCACGCCGTCCACCTGCTTCACGACGCTGACGGCCTGCGTGCGCTGCTGCTCGTCGGGCACGCTGCCGGTGAGCGTCACGGTGCCGTGCCGCGTCTTCACGTGGATGTCGCCGGCCGACAGGCCGCTCGTGCCGACGAGCTCGGCCTTCGCCTTGGTCGTGATCGTCGCGTCGCGGATCTTCGTGCCGGTGCTCGAATGCGACGACGACGTCGACGACGATGCGGCGCCGTCGTCGCCGGCGGCGACCGCGTTCGGCGCGACGACCATGCACGCGGTGGCCGCGGCGATCGCGACCGCCATGCCGGTGCGCACCGCCCGCTGGCGGCGGATGTGCGGGGAGCGGGCTTGCAGCTGGAATACCTTCATCGTGACCTCCTTTTCATCGGGCCGGGCGGGCCGGCGGGTGAGCAGAGGTCGCGCAAATCGCGTGCCGCGACGCGTGCGCCGCTTGCCCGCGGGAAACCGCGATCAGACGCCCTTTCATCCAACGCGTTGTAATTTTTTCGGCACACCGGGAAGCGGTTTTCCCCGCAATCCGGCGGGCATGCCGATTGCCGAGCGACCGATGACGGCGGCCCATGAGCGCGGCCCCGATATCGGGAGCAATACCATGCAAAGAATCGCGTTGATCAGTGAACATGCATCGCCGCTGGGCGTGATCGGCGGCGTCGATGCCGGCGGTCAGAACATCTATGTCGCGAACGTCGCGAAGCAGCTCGCGGAGCGCGGCCTCGACGTCGACGTCTACACGCGCTGCGACAACCCGCATTTGCCGGAAGTCGTGCCGATCGGCCCGCACATGCGCGTGATTCACGTGCCGGCCGGGCCGCCAACCGACGTGCCCAAGGAGCGGCTGTTGCCGTACATGGGCGCATTCGCGAAATACATGATCGCGCGCATGCGGCGCGAGCCCGACCCGGTCGACGTGATGCACGCGAACTTCTTCATGTCGGGCGACGCGGCGCTGCGCGTGAAAAAAGCGCTCGGCATCCCGCTCGTCACGACGTTCCATGCGCTCGGCCGCGTGCGGCGGCTGCACCAGGGCACGGCCGACGGCTTCCCCGATGCGCGCTTCGCGATCGAGGACACGCTCGCCCGCCGCTCGGACCGCCTGATCGCCGAATGTCCTCAGGATGCGCTCGATCTGACGACGCACTATCGCGCCGACACCGCGCGCATCGAGATCGTGCCGTGCGGCTTCGACGAGCGCGAATTCCGGCCGGTGCCGCGCGTCGATGCGCGCGCGCGGCTGGGCTGGCCGCAGGACGCGTTCGTCGTGCTGCAACTGGGCCGTCTGGTGCCGCGCAAGGGCATCGATACCGTGATCGACGCGCTCGCGCGCATGCCGCGCGATCCGCAGCGGCCGACGCACCTGTACGTCGTCGGCGGCAGCCAGGCGACGCCCGACCCCGCACGCGACCCGGAACTCGCGCGGCTCGCCGCGTTCGCGCACGAACTCGGGATCGCGAACCGCGTGACCTTCGTCGGCCGGCGCGATCGCGACGCGCTGCACCTGTACTACAGTGCGGCCGACGTGTTCGTGACGACGCCGTGGTACGAGCCGTTCGGCATCACGCCGGTCGAGGCGATGGCGTGCGCGGCGGCGGTGATCGGCAGCGACGTCGGCGGCATCCGCACGACGGTCGACGACGGTACCACCGGCTATCTCGTGCCGCCGCGCGACCCGGCCGCGCTGGCCGCGCGCCTCGTGCAACTGCGCGCGAAGCCCGAGCTGTGCGCGGCGCTCGGCCGCGCCGGCTACCTGCGCGCGCATCGCTTCTACACCTGGCAAGGCGTAGCCGACCGGCTCGTCGACATCTATCGCGACGTCGCCCACGCGCAGCGCGCCGGCACGTCGGCCGGCACCGGCCGGCGCACGCCCGTCGGCACCACGACGGCCATGCTCGCACACCGCAAGGAGAATACGTAATGAAGGGCTACGATCGAAAACGCGTCCTCGTCACCGGCGGCGCCGGCTTCCTGGGTTCGCATCTGTGCGAGCGGCTCGTGACGGCCGGCCACGACGTGCTGTGCGTCGACAATTTCTACACGGGCACGAAGGACAACATCGCGCACCTGCTCGATGCGCCGAACTTCGAACTGATGCGCCACGACGTGACGTTTCCGCTCTACGTCGAAGTCGACGAGATCTACAACCTCGCGTGCCCGGCGTCGCCCGTTCACTACCAGCGCGACCCCGTGCAGACGACGAAGACCAGCGTGCACGGCGCGATCAACCTGCTCGGCCTCGCGAAACGCGTGAAGGCGCGCATCCTGCAGGCATCGACGAGCGAGGTGTACGGCGACCCCGACGTCCATCCGCAGGACGAGCACTATTGCGGCCGCGTCAATCCGACCGGCATCCGCGCGTGCTACGACGAAGGCAAGCGCTGCGCGGAAACGCTGTTCGCGGACTATCACCGCCAGTACGGCGTCGACGTGCGCATCGCGCGGATCTTCAATACGTACGGCCCGCGCATGCACCCGGCCGACGGGCGCGTGGTGTCGAACTTCGTCACGCAGGCGCTCGCGGAACAGCCGCTGACCGTCTACGGCGACGGCAAGCAGACGCGCTCGTTCTGCTACGTGGACGACATGGTCGATGCGTTGATCCGGCTGATGGACGAACCGGGCGATGCGAGCGAGCCGGTCAATCTCGGCAGCGACGTCGAGATCGCGATGATCGACGTCGCGCGGGAAGTCGTGCGGATCGTCGGCGCGACGGTGCCGATCGAATTCCGGCCGCTGCCGTCCGACGATCCGCGCCAGCGGCGGCCGAATCTGGCCGCCGCGCAGAAGCGGCTCGGCTGGCGCGCGACGACGACGCTCGCGAACGGGCTCGCGCACACCGCGCGATACTTCATTCAACGCCAGGTCACGCATCACACGCCCGGCGACCTCGTGCGCAGCACGCGCATCGCGTCGCATCTGCTGGCCCAGGTCCACACGCAGAACCGGCCGGCGCCGACCACCTGACGCGGCCGGTGCGCGACGCGCGTCAGCCGTCGCGCTTCGTCACGTGCGCGATCTTGTGCGCCAGTTCGCGCACGTCGACCGGCTTGCACAGGTAGCCGTCGAAGCCGGCCTCCAGCGCGCGGCGTTCGTCGGCGAGGCCCGCGTGCGCGGTGACGGCCAGCACGCGCACGTCGGGCGGGCCGCCGTCGCCGTTCGTCGTGCCGCGCCGCAACGCGTCCAGCAGCCAGAAGCCGTCGCCGTTGGGCATCGCGAGATCGGACAGCACGACCGTCGGCCGCATGTCGGCCGCCATCGCGAGCGCCTCGCGCCCCGACGACGCGATCGCGACGGCCGCGCCGAATGTGGTCAGCGCGGCCGTGAGGCTCGCACGCGTGGTCGGATCGTCGTCGACGATCAGGATGCGTTGCGTATCGAGCACGAGCGCGTCGCGACGGCTGCCCGCCTGCGCGATCCCCCACGCCATCGCGCCGGCCGGCTGCCACCCGGCCGGCAGCGTCACAGTGAACGTCGTGCCGCGATCGCGGCCCGCGCTCGCGACGGTCACCCGGCCGCCATGCAACTGTGCGATGTGCCGCACGATCGACAGGCCGAGACCGAGCCCCCGCCGCGGCGATGCGGGCGAATCGTCCGCACGGCGGAACATGTCGAACACGTACGGGACGAACTCCGGCGCGACACCCTGCCCCGTATCGGCGACGGTCAGCACCGCATGCGCGTCGTCGCGCGCGAGCCCGACCGTCACGCTGCCGCCGGCCGGCGTGAATTTCAGCGCATTCGAAATGAGGTTCGACAGCATCTGCCGCAACCGCTCGGCGTCGCCCGACACGATGCACGCGGACGCGTCGCAGTCGAATTCGAGCATGATGCCGGCCGACGATGCAGCGGTCTGGAACGTGCCGACCTGGTCGGAGAACAGCCGGACGATGTCGACCGGCGTCGTGTCGAGCCGCAGCTTGCCGGTCGCGAGCGACGACGCATCGAGGATGTCGCCGACCATCCGCGTGAGCGAACGCGCGCTGCGGTCGATCGCGTCGATCGCCTGATGCTGCAGCGCGTGGTCGCCGGTATTGCGCAGCACCTCGATCCACCCGTAGATCACGTTCAGCGGCGTGCGCAATTCGTGCGATACCGTGGCCAGCAACTCGTCCTTCAGCCGGTTCGACGTGTCGGCCTGCTCGCGCGCATGGCGCGCGCCCTGCAACGAGCGCTGCGCCCGCAGCTCGTGGCGGCGCTGCGCGCCGGTTTCTCGCAGCGTCAGCGACAGCGCGACGCAGGCCCGCGCGTCGCCCTGCACCGGACACGCCGATACCGTCGCCCGAAAACGCCGGCCGTCGCGCCGCACGCACAGCAGTTCGAGCGGCCCGACCGGCTCGCGCATCGTGTCGAACGATTTGGCGAGCGGATGGAGCCGCAACCAGCGCGGCGCGATCAGCGTGTCGAACCGGCGGCCGCGCGCATCGGCCTCGTCGTATCCGAAGATTCGCTGCGCGGTCGGGTTCCAGCTCGCGATGTGGCCGCTGGCGTCGATCCCGACGATCGCGTCCGGCGATGCATCGACGACCGCACGCTGCAGCCGCGATGCGTCGACGCGCGCGCGGTCCGCGCCGGCATCGCGCAGCATCAGCACCGCGCCGCCGAGATTGCCGTCCGCATCGCCAAGCGGCGACGCGACCGCGACGATCGGCACCGGATCGCCGTTGCCGGTCTGCAGCCAGTGCCGGTCGGACGTCGCCTCGGCGCCGCCGAGCGCACGATCGAGCGGCGTGGTCGGCACGCGGCGGCCTTCGTGGTCGACGATCCGCAGCACGTCGCGCACCGGCCGCCCCATTGCGTCGTCCGGCCGGCAGCCGACGAGTTCGGCCGCGGCCGCGTTGAGATAGGTGACCCGGCCCATCGTATCGGCCGCGATCACGCCGTGCGGCAGCGCGCCCAGCACGGCTTCGAGCTGCCGGCGTGCAGCCGCCTCGCGTCGGCTTGCGCGAGCGTTCGTCACGCGCGTGTGATGCAGCATCGACGCGATCGCGCACACCAGCGCGCCGATCAGCATGAACGTGCCGAGCTGCACGAGCCGCTCGGGCAGCGGCGCCGTATAGGCGGCCGGATCGGACAGGAACAGCGTCCACACGAGCAGCCCGCTGACCACGGTCGACACGATGCCGAACAGGAACGATGTCGCCCACGCGGCGCCGGCGAGCAGCGGGTAATACAGCACGAACGGCAAATTCACGCCGCCGAACCGGATCGCGAGCGTCTGCAGCACGGTCGCGATCGCGACCAGCATCACGGCCGTTGCGTAATTTCCGGCCTGCGGCCGTGCAATTTCGGTCATTGAACACGCTCCTGCGGGAACAGTCGGCAGCGGGCGCCGTGCGCGCCGCCGGCGGGCACGGCGCATGCTGGCCGATCGGCACCGGCGGCCCGGCCGCTCACGATGGAGATCCTCACGCCATGCCCGACCCGACACGCTGGCTCGTCGTCTCGCCGCATCTCGACGATGCCGTCTTCAGTTGCGGGCAACTGCTCGCGCAGGCGCCCGGCTCGATCGTCGTCACCGTATTCGCGGGGATCCCGCCGCGCGGCATGCCCGCGCCGCCGTGGGATCGACGCGCAGGGTTTCACGACGCCGACGAAGCGGTGCGCGCGCGCCGCGACGAAGACCGCCGCGCGCTCGCGCGGCTCGACGCACGCCCCGTGTGGCTCGACTTCCTCGACGACCAGTACGGCATCCCGGCCACGTCGACCGCGATCGCGGCACACGTGGCCGCGACGATCGACGCGCACCCGGGCTTCGGCGTGCTCGCGCCGGCCGGCCTGTTCCACCGCGATCACCTGCAAGTGCAGGAGGCCATGCTGTCGCTGCTGCGCGAAGACGATCCGTCGCGCATCTGGCGCTTCTACGAGGACGTGCCGTATCGCCGCATCGACGGACTGATGGCGAGGCGCGTGATCGGCTGGCGCGAGCGCGGCTGGATCGCGCATCCGGTCGCGCCGCCGGCCGGCGGCGACACGAAAGGCGCCACCGCGAAAGCCGCCGCCGTCGATGCATATGCAAGCCAGGTAACGCTGTTCGAACCTCATATGCGCGCCGCTCTCCACGAACCCGAAATGACCTGGCGGCTCGAATGCGACGTCACGTCCGCGTAACGCCCGCGCGCGTCGCGCTGCCGCCGGGCGAGCCGCGCATGACCGCCATCGTGCTGACCTGCCGGCGCGCCGCCGAACTCGCGCGCACGCTCGAACATCTTTCCGCGCTGCCCGACCGGCCGGCGATCGTCGTCGTCGACAACGCGGCGGACGCCGAGACGGCCGCGCTGATCCGCGAGCGCTTCGCGCACGTCGCGCTCGTGCATGCGCCGGGCAACCTCGGCGCGGCCGGCCGCAATCTCGGCGTCGCCGTGGCGCGCACGCGCCATGTCGCGTTCTGCGACGACGACACGTGGTGGGCGCCCGGTTCGATCGCCGAAGCCGCGAACCTGCTCGACGCGTATCCGCACGTCGCGGCCGTCACCGCGCGCGTGCTCGTCGGCCCCGACCGGCGCGAGGACCCGACCTGCCGGCTGATGGCCGACAGCCCGCTGGACGCGCCCGTCGCGCTGCCGGGCCGCCCGATCCTCGGGCTGCTGGCCGGTGCGACCGCGTTCCGGCGCGACGCGTTCGTGCGCGCGGGCGGCTACCATCCGCGCTACTTTCTCGGCGGCGAGGAAGCGCTGCTCGCGCTCGATCTGTCTCGCGCCGGCCACTGGCTCGTGTATGCGCCCCACCTGACGGTCCATCACTACCCGTCGGCGCAGCGCGACCGGCCCACGCGCGCGCGCACCGCCGCCCGCAACGCGGTATGGACGGCGTGGCTCAGATGGCCGGCCGCGGCCGCGTGGCTGCACACGGTGCGCATGCTGCCGCTGCTGCGCCGCGAACGGGCGATCGTGCGCACGTTCGCTGGCCTGCCGTGGATCCTGCGCGAACGCCGCGCCATTCCGCCGCACGTCGAACGCATGCGCCGCCGGCTCGAGCGCGACACGCACCGCGGAGCCGAAACGGGACGATGAGCGGGAACATGAGCGCGATCGGGGCCACATCAGGAATCCGGTTTTTCCGTTTCGTCTTCCAGTTGCGCGAGCCGGTTGTAGATCGTCTTCAGGCTGACGTCGAGCACCTCGGCCGCCTGCGCCTTCACGCCGCCGCACTGCGCGATCGTGCCGAGGATCAGCTTGCGGTCGACCTCCTCGAGCGGCGTGCCGAACGGCACCGTCACGCGATCTTCATGCGAATCGACCATGCTGGACAGCTCGTCCATGATCGGCGGAGGCAGCGTCTCGATCACGTCGGCATCGGTGAAGATGCTCGCGCGCTGCACGAAGTTGCGCAACTCGCGCACGTTGCCGGGCCATTCGTAGCTCTTCAGCGCTTCGCGGGCAGCGGGCGCGAAGCGCAGGTTGCGGCCGCTTTCCTCGTTGTAGCGCTGCAGGAACGCGTCGGCGAGCATCGGGATGTCGTCGCCGCGTTCGCGCAGCGACGGCAGCGGAATCGGGAACACGTTGATCCGGTGGAACAGGTCCGGCCGCAGCTTGCCTTCCGCCATCGCCGCCTCCGGGTCGCGGTTCGTCGCGGCGACGATGCGCACGTCGACGTCGATCTCGCGCGTCGAGCCGAGCCGCGTGACGCGCCCGGTCTCCAGCACGCGCAGCAGCTTGACCTGCGATTCGACCGGCATCTCGGTGATTTCGTCGAGAAACAGCGTGCCGCCGTCCGCACGTTCGAAAAAGCCCTTGTGCTGGCGTTCCGCGCCGGTGAAGCTGCCGCGATCGTGGCCGAACATCTCGCTCTCGACGAGATTCGCGGCGATCGCGCCGCAGTTCACCGCGAGGAACGGGCCGCGGCGGCGCAGGCTGAGGTCGTGCACGGTCTGCGCGGCGAGCTCCTTGCCGGTGCCCGATTCGCCGGTGAGCAGCACCGACGCTTCGGTGCGCGCGACGCGGCCGATCGCATCGTAGACGGCCTGCATCGCCGGCGAGCTGCCGAGCATGCGGCCGAACCGGCCGAGCCGCTGCAACTCCGAGCGCAGCTCCGCGATTTCCTCGTGCAGCGCGGTCGTGCGCGGCACGCGCGCGAAGATGCTGTTCAGCCGCTGCATGTTGAGCGGCTTCACCAGATAGTCGGTCGCGCCGCGCCGCAACGCGTCGATCGCGGTTTCGAGGCTCGCGTGGCCGGTGGTCAACACCATTTCGCAATGCCCGCGCTTGGGCAATGCATCGAACAGATCCATCCCGTTGCCGTCGGGCAGCACGAGGTCGCACAGCACGAGATCGGGGGTATGCGTCGAGACGAGCGTGCGCGCTTCTTCAAGCGTCGCGGCCGTATCGCACGAAAGCTGCTGCGTGCGTGCGAGCGTGGCCAGCATCGTTCGCGTATCGGCGTCGTCTTCGACGATCAGGACGTAAGGCATCGAGGCTCCTTTTGATGCGGCCCGGCGCATAGGTGGGCCGGCACCGCGACACGTGCAGCGTCATGCACGTCAGCGGGCACACGACGCATCTTCAACGCTGCACACGATCGGGCAGACAGGCGGTCCTGCACTGAAAACGAGTGCTTAGCAGTATAGAAGAACGGTGTCGTGCATTCGCCGTTCATCGAATAAATCTATCTGCGGGCGCCAGCCGCATTGCCAGATTCAATGTCGACGAATCGGTATAAAAGGTATCCTGCATACGTGAAAGACGACGTGTGCCACGTCGTTTTTTACCTGATCACGACACCTTCGGTCAAAACTTCCCAACTCGGTCATACTCCATGTCGAAATCCGACGATGACGGCACGCGACTGTTCGGGCGTTCGCGAACAATTCAGGATTTGCTGCTGAAAGTGTCGCGCGTCGCCGCCACCCGCGTGAGTGTGCTGGTGGTCGGCGAAAGCGGGGCGGGCAAGGATATCGTCGCCCGGCTCATTCACGACATGAGCCCGCGCCGGCGCGGGCCGTTCGTGCCCGTCAACTGCGGCGCGATTCCGAAGGACATCGCGGAGTCGCACTTGTTCGGTCACGAAAAAGGCAGCTTCACGGGCGCCGTCGCGCAACATGTGGGCATGTTCGAGGCCGCGCGCGGCGGCACGCTGTTTCTCGACGAGATCGCCGAGATGCCCGCCGAGTTGCAGGTCAAGCTGCTGCGCACGCTCGAAACCAACATGATCGTGCGCGTGGGCGGCCACGAGCCGATTCCGCTCGACGTGCGGATCGTCGCGGCCACCCACCACGATCCGGTCGAGGCACTGCGCAGCGGCCGGCTGCGCGAAGACCTGTTCTACCGGATCGCGCCGGTCGCGCTGCACGTGCCCGCGCTCAGGCAGCGCGAGGACGACGTCGGCGACATCGCGCTGCAGATCGTCGAACGGCTGAACGCGCGGCACCGCACGAGGAAGCGCCTGTCGACGCAGGCGATGAAGGCGCTGCGCGCGTACACGTGGCCCGGCAACGTGCGCGAACTGCGCAACGCGCTGGAGCGCGCGTTCATCCTCGCCGACGAGCAGATCGAACTGCAGTTGCCGCGCCGCCAGCCGCCGCGCGAGGAAGTACGCCACAACGCGATGACGCTGCATATCGGCACGACGCTCGCGCATACGCAGCAGCGCTTCATCGTCGCGTCGCTGCGTCATTTCAACGGCGACAAGCCGCGCACCGCGAAGGCGCTCGGCATCAGCCTGAAAACGCTGTACAACCGCCTCGCGTTGCTGCCCGAAAGCGAACGCAATGCGGCCAGCGGCAGCGCGCCGGCGGCGCCGGGCGCCGCAAACGGCGGCAGCCCGCCCACTTCGCCGCCCGCGACGACGCAATGAAGACGGCGGGTGACGCCGCCTTCGTCACGTCGCCTTGGCCACGTCGCCTTCGTCACGTCACGCCGTCACGTCGCGCAGTGCGGCGTCCCAGTCGCGCGCGAAGCGCTCGATGCCGAATCGCTCGCAGGCGTCACGCCTGGCCGCCGCGCCCCACTCGCGCGCCAGTTCCTGATCGCGAATCAGCATCCGCATCGCGTCGATCAGCACGGCCGGCCGCGTATCGGCCACGCCGTTGCTGCCGGTCTTCACGAGTTGCGCCATCTCGGTCGTCGCGAGCGCGACGATCGGCAGCCCGATCATCATCGCCTCGATCACCGCGAGCCCGAGGCTCGTGTAGCGAATCGGATTGAAGAAGAACCGGTAGTGCGACAGGAATTGCGGCAGCGCCGGGTTCGGCACTTCGCCGATCCCGCCGAGTTCGGTCGAGCCCATCCCGACCAGATCGATCGGCACGCTGTGCCGCACCACCTCGAACAGATCCGCGCCGAGGCGCCGGCCGCGGCGCGCGAGGTTGTTCACCACGGCCACGCCCTTCGGCAGCGTACCGTGATACTCGACGCCTTCCGGCAGCAGCACGCCGTGCTCGATCACGCGCGTCGGCGTCACGCCGTTGTCCCACATCAGCGCGTTGAACGGCGTCACGTGCACCAGCAACACGTTCGGGTCCTGCACCGGATGCAGCGTGTCGGTCGGATGCTCGCGCGGCGGATCGTGCTCGACGAACAGCGTCGGCAGCGCGCGCTGCGCTTCGCTCAGCAGCCGCAGGCGGTCGTTCCGGTAATGATTCACGTGCTGGTACAGCACGCAGTCGAATGCGGTGTCGCGCACGCACTCGGCCGGCACCTCGTGCACGTTGTCGCCCCACGGCAGGTGCCCGACGCGGCCCGCATAGCCGGGCGGATGCTGCGGCTTCGTCACGATGTAGAAATCGTGCGGCGCCTGCGACAGGTAATACAGGTAGTTGCCATGCACGTGCCAGGTCAGCACGCGCAACCGCTTACGTGACATGACGTCTCTCCTCGGCGAGCAGCTCGCCCGCCCGATCGATCACTTCGCCGACGCCGATCGCCGTCGCGCATTCGTGCCCGTACGGACACGTATCGAACATGCAAGGCCGGCACGCCGGGTAGTTCGCGAGCACGCGATGGCGTTCGGCGTCGAGCGGCGCCCAGCGGGTCGTATCGCTGCCGCATGCGACGACGATGCTCGGCGTGCCGAGCGCCGCCGCGACGTGCGACACGCCCGTGTCGTTGCACAGCAGCAGCCGCGCGCGGGCGATCAGCGCGGCGAGCGCGCCGAGCGGCGTGCGGCCGCACAGGTTCACGCACGGCCGCCCGAGGTGCTCGGCGAACGCGCTCGCCAGCGCCAGTTCCGCGCGCGTGCCGGTCAGCACGATCTGCCAGCCGTCGTCGGCGAGCTGCCGCGCGGCGAGCGCGAAGCGCTCGACGGGCCAGCGCCGCGATGGCATCCGCGCGCCGGGATGGACGATCACGTAGCGGCCGGGATCGAGCGCGTGTTCGTCGCAGAGCACGTGCCACAGCGCGTAGTCGAGCCCGCCGAGCGGGAATTCGAGGTAGTCGCCCCAGTCCGCGTAACCGAGCTTGCGCGTGAGCGCCAGATAGCGCGCCACTTCCGGTTCGTCGTCGCGCCACACGACCGTGCAGTCGAGCGCGGCCGTGCCGCCGTCGGCCGGCACGAAGCCGGCCGTGCGCGTCGCGCCGAGCGACGCGACGATCGCATTCGTGTGCGCGCCGCTGCCGTGCAGCTGGATCGCGAGGTCGAAGTCGCGCGAGCGGCATTCGGCGATGAACGCCTCGCGCGTGGCCGCGTCGGGTTCGGGCTGTTCGGCAAGCCCCGCCGCGCCGGGGAAGGCGATGAAACCGTCGATGTAGTCCGAAAAGCGCGACGCGAACTCGCGCGCCCACGGCAGGCCGATCAACGTGATGCGCGCATCCGGTTCGCCGCGCCGCAGCGCACGCAGCGCGGGCACCGCGCACAGCATGTCGCCGAGCTGCAGCGCGCGGAACACCGCGATCCGCTTGGGGCCGCGCGGGCCGTCGGAATCGACGCTGGGATCGAGCTTCATAGGAAGAGCACCCGGAAGTGAAGCGCGCCGCGCATGCGCCAGTACAGCGACACGGGCGGAATCGCGATGGACGTGACGATCATTTCGGCCACATGCGACGGCGTGAGCTGCGTGCCGCGCAACCGTTTCGCGCAGAACCCCGCGGTAATCGCGGTCCACACCACTGCGCACGCGATGGCCGGCGCCGGCCAGCCGGTCGCGAGGCAGCCGAGCGCGCCGAGCGCGGCGAGCACGGCCGCGTAGTAATGCCACGGCGGCATCGGCCGGATATGACGCCGGTAAGTCGTGCGATGCTTCTTGTACAGCAGCGCATCGAAATACACCTTCGACTGCGCGCCGATGCTCGATCCCCAGCGCGCGGGACGCACCGGATGCACGATGCGCGCGGCGTCGGCCTCGACGATCGGCCCCGCATGCTCGCGCAGGGCGAACATCAGGTCGGCGTCCTCGCGCCACGCGCGCGTGAAGCGCTCGTCGAAGCCGCCGACGCGTTCGAGTGCCGCGCGCCGCACGAAGCAGTTCGCGGTCGCGAATTCCGCATGCGCGAGCCCCGCCGCATCGCGCTCGTAGTCGGTCGGGCACGGCCGCAGCGGCACGTCGATCCGGCCGGCCGCAGCCGCCGCCGACGGTTCGGCCAGCAGCGCGGCCGCGCCGTGGCGCAGCCAGGTCGGATCGGGAATCGTGTCGTCGTCGGTGAACGCGATCAGTGCGCCGCACGCGCTGCGCCAGCCGACGTTGCGCGCGCCGGCCGGGCCCTGCGTGTCGGGCGCGGTCATGTAGCGGATCGCCGGCACGTCGGTTACGCGTGTGCGGCACGCATCGACGACGGCGCGCGCACTGCCGGCCGGATCGTCGTCCACGACGACGATCTCGTAGGTGGTCGGATCGAACACCTGCACGCACAGCGCGTCGAGGCAGCGTGCGAGCAGGTCGGGCCGCCGGTAGGTGGGCACGACGACCGACACGACCGGCGGCAGTTGCGTGTCGCGCGCGTTCATCTGGGTTTCTCCAGCAGGAACGGCCCGATCACGAGCGCGTCGAGCGGCGACGTCCAGAAGCATTCGATCGCGTCGCGCGGCGAGCACACGATCGGTTCGCCGCGCGTGTTGAACGACGTGTTGACGAGCACCGGCACGCCGGTGAGCGCGTCGAACTCGGTCAGCAACGCATGCAGCAGCGGGTGCTGCGTTTCGTCGACGGTCTGCACGCGCGCGGTGCCGTCGATGTGGCGCACCGCCGGAATTCTCTCGGCGCGCTCGGGCACGACGTCGTACACGAACAGCATGAACGGCGCGCGCAGCGGCGTACGCCGGCCGCCGCTGAACCAGTGATGCGCACGGTCTTCGAGCACGACCGGCGCGACCGGCCGGAAATCCTCGCGATCCTTGATCCGGTTCAGCTTGCGCTGCATGTCCGGGTCGATCGGCGACGCGAGGATCGACCGTGCGCCGAGCGCGCGCGGGCCGAATTCCATGCGCCCCTGGAACCAGCCGATCACGCGGTTCGCCGCGAGCAGCGCGGCCGTCTGCGCGGCGACGTCGGCGAGCCGCCGGTACGGCAGCTGCGCATCCTTCAGGAACGCCTCGATCGCGTCGTCGTCGTAGGCCGGCCCGAGATACGCATGATCCATCCGCCAGTCGCCGCGCTCGCCGCGCATCCGGAAGTCGGCCCACAGCGCGGCGCCGAGCGCCGTGCCCGCGTCGCCGGCGGCCGGCTGCACCCACACGTCGTCGAACGGGCCGCGATCGCGAATCTTCGCGTTCATCACGCAGTTCAGCGCGACGCCGCCCGCCATCGCGAGCTGCCGCTCGCCGGTTTCGGCGGCCAGCCAGTCGACCGCCTGCAGCGTCGTCTCCTCGAGCACCAGTTGCAACGCGTGCGCGATGTCGCAGTGATGCGGCTCGATCGGGCCGCCGCGTTCGCGCGGCGCGCCGAATTGCGCGGCCAGATCGCCGTCGACCACGTCATAGCGCCCTTCGCCGCGATACCGCACCAGCTTGCGCATCTCGTCGGCGAACACCGGCTTGCCGTACGACGCGAGCGCCATCACCTTGTATTCGTCGGACGAGTGCAGGAAGCCGAGATAGCGGGTTACGCGCTCGTACAGCAGCCCGAGCGAATGCGGCAGGTTGACCTGCCCGAGCCGCCGGTACGTGCGGCCGTCGAACACGCCGTAGCTGGTCGTCGCGCGCTCGCCGCGCCCGTCCATCGTCATCACCGCGCAGCGTTCGAACGGCGCCGCGAGAAACGCACTCGCCTCGTGCGCGAGATGGTGCTCGATGAAATGCCAGCGGAACGGCCCGTCGTGCGTGACGCCGCGAAAGCGCCGCTGCAGATGATGCGGCGCGCCGCCCGCGAGCTGGCGCGGCGCGTTGACGATCGACGACAGGAACAGCGGATGCCACGGCGACGCGCCGTCGTCGCGCGGCGCATGCGCGGACGGCGACAGCGGCAGGGTCAGCGCCGGCTCCGTGCCTTCGCGGTCGAGTTCGAGCCACGGGTCGTACGAATACGCGACGTGGTCCACGTCCGCGAGCGTGATGCCCGCTTCCGCGAGGCAATAGTCGATCGCGTGGAAGGGCAGCTCCCAGGTCGAGAACGGCACCGGGCGCTTCGCGTGCTTCACGTGCGTGAAGCGTTCGTCCTCGGCCGCCGCGATCACGACGCCGTCGCGCACGATGCACGCGGCGCTGTCGTGGAAAGCGGCGTTGATGCCGAGCGTATGGATCGGGTCAGGCATGCGTCAGTTCCTCGTGATGACGTGCGCGAACGGAAGCACGTTCGATGCGTGCGCCGCGACCGGCTCGCTGCCGGGCGCGGCGGCCCGCGCGGCCGCGCGTTGCGCATGGCGCGCGCGACCGTGCAGCAGCGCGTGCACGGCGGCGACCACGTCGTCGACGCTCACGCCGCGCAGGCACGGATGCCCGGGCTGGTTGCACACGCTTCGGTAGCAGTTGCGGCACGGCACGTCGACGTTCAGCACACGGTGCGGCACACGCCACGGCGTGTGCTGCGGATTGGTCAGCGCGTACAGGTCGACCACCGGCGTGCCGAGCGCGGCCGCGAGATGCACGGGGCCGCTGTTGTTCGACAGCAGCAGGTCAGCCGTCTCGATCAGCGCGCCGAGTTCGCCGAGCGGCAGCACGCCGGCGAGCGGCACCGCGCGCGGCCCGGCGCGTTCGCACACCGCGTCGATCAGCTCGCGTTCGCCCGCGCTGCCCGTCACCGCGATGCCGTCGAACAGCGGCGCGACCGCGGCGGCGGCTTCGCCGAAACGCTCGGCCGGCCAGCGCCGCGACGCCGCGCTCGCGCCAGGATGGACGACCAGCCAGCGCGCGCGCCGCGCATCCGGCCCGCGTGCGCCGCCGACGCGTTGCAACGCGGCCTGCAAGCGCGCGTGCACCGCGCGCCGCGCCGCGTCGCCCGGGTCGAACGCCATCCGCCAGTCCGACGTCGTCGCGCCGACTGTGCGCACCAGCGCGAGCTGACGCGCGACCTCGTGGCGCACCTGCGATTCCGGCTCGGTCTCCGGCACGCGGTCGGTCAGCAGTTCGTACGGGTTCTCGCGGCAATGCGCGAGCCGCAGCGGAATGCCGGCGAGCCAGCACATCATCGCGGCGGGCAACGGATTCTGGCTGTAGACGGTGAAGATCACGGCCGCGTCGAAGCGGCCCGCCAGCAGCCGGTCGATCATGTCGAGATCGGCCACCGGATCGCCGCGCACGTCGGGATGCTTGACCCACGGCGCATCGTAGCGCCACACGTCGTCGACCATCGGCAGATGCCTGGCGAGCGCGGCGCCCGTGCGCGACGTCAGCAGCGTCAGCCGGCGGTCGGCGCCGCTTTCCTTCAGCGCGCGCAGGGCGGGCGTCGTCATCAGCACGTCGCCCATGCTGTCGAGCCGCACGCACAGGATGCGGCGGGCGCGGCTCCAGGCCATGTTCATCGCCGCACTCCCGAGCCGTGCCGACGCACGGCTTCGCGCACGACGATGTCGGCGGCCAGGTCGACGCGGTCGACGACGTGGAGCGGCGTGCGCGCGGCGTTGACGCGCCACTCCGTCTCGTGACCGCAGTCGACCAGGATCGTGCCGCAGCGCGCGGCGCGGCCGGCCTCGACGTCGTCGAGGATGTCGCCGATCATCCAGCTCCATTCGGGCACGGCGCCGAGCGCCGCCAGCGCGCGCCGCAGCATGCCGGGGCGCGGCTTGCGGCAGATGCAGTCACAGGTGTAGCGCGGCACGCTGCCCCGCGGGTGATGGGGGCAGTAAAAAAAATCCGCCAGCGTCGCACCGTTCGCTTCGAACAGTTCGGCGAGACGCTGGCGGACCGCGCCAAGCTCGTTTTCGGTAAAGCGGCCGAGCGCGACGCCCGACTGGTTCGACACGACCGCCAGCGGCATGCCGGTCGCGCCGAGCGTGCGCAGCGCGCGCGCCGCGCCCGGCGCGAGGCGCATCCGGGCGGGATCGACGTTGTACGGCACGTCATCGAGCAGCGTGCCGTCCTTGTCGAGCAGCACCGCGCCGGGCAGCCGCCGTTCGCGCTTCAGGGCCATGACGTCTCCTTCATCGGCAGCACCATCAGTTCCGGCACGACCGTGCCCGGCGGCTGGGTCAGCACGAAACGCACGGCGGCCGCGACGTGCTCCGGCGGCTGCAGCGTGTCCTCGTCGATGTCCGGAAAACGGTCGAGCAGGAACGGCGTGCGCATCCCGCCCGCGACGATCGCCGACACGCGCACCCCGCTCGGCCGCAGTTCGGCATGCAGCGCGTGCGACAGGCCGAGCAACCCCCACTTCGTCGCGTGATACGCGGATGCGTTCGGCCACGCCCGCTTCGACGCGGTCGACGCGATGTTGACGATATGCCCGTCGCCGCGCGCCTTCATCATCGGCACGGCCGCGTGACACATCAGGTACGGGCCGAACAGGTTCGTCATCAGCACCTGCTGCCACGCGTCGACGCTCACGTCGTCGATCGGCGCGGTCACGTCGATCGCCGCGTTGTTGACGATCACGTCGAGCTCGCCGAGCGACTCGCGCGCATCGTGCACGACCTGCAGCACCGACGCTTCGTCGCGCACGTCGAGCGGCCGGCCCACCGCCTGCCCGCCGTGCCGTTCGAGCCGCTGCGCGACGGCCGCCGCGCGATCGCCGTCGAGATCGGCGACCACCACGTGCGCGCCATGGCGCGCAAGCTCTTCGCAAATGGCTTCACCGAGACCGCGGCCGCCCCCGGTCACGAGGGCGGTCCGGCCGGCGAGCGGCGGTCTGGCTGGATCGTGAGTCGCGTTCACCTGCACCTCCTGTCGATGTCGGAAAGGCAATCCGGCTGACGGCGACGCTTGTCGCGACAACCGTCCGTGGAGGAGATACAGCGAAAACCGTGCCGGCCCGCGCGCGCCCGCGCCGCATCGGGCCGTGCCGCGCGCTCGCTGGCTTTTTTATAACCGGCTGTAAAAACGGGTCCTGGGCGGCCCCCTCAGATCGCGAGCCCGTCGGGCGTCGCCTGCGCACGGTGCTTCGCGAGCGCGCGCAGGCAGTGCGCGATGCAACCCGCGAACGCCTCGTCGAACCACGGCTGCGCGCCCGACACGCCGACCACGATGCCGCCGAGCGCGACGCCGCCCCACAGGTTCGTGTCGCCCGCGCGCAGCCGGTACGGCTCGAGCGCCTGCACGACGTGGCCGTCGCGGCCCGTTTCCCACGACAGCCGCGCCTTGGCCCGCGCATACGCGCGATAGTCGGCGTCCCAGTCCTTCGGGTCGGGCAGCGAAAACTCGTACAGGATCGCGTCCTCGAACGCCGCGTCGTGCGGCCCGAGCGCCGGGTCCATGATCACGATGTGCAGGCAGCCGCTGTCGCCGACGAAGTCGCTCTGCAGCGCGGCGGCCAGGCTCGGCAGCAGCAGCTCGACGGCCGCCACCGCGGCCTGGCGGTCGGCGAACGCACTACCGCCGCGACGCGCGTTCAGGGCTTCGGGTGTCGTCGGATTCAGAAGGTTCGGCATGGATTTCTCCGGAGGAAAACGCGAGCGCACGCAACGCCGCGATCAGGTCGGCCGCTACCGCGGGCTTGGTCAGGTACGCATGGAAACCGGCTTCGACCGCGCGCGTGCGATCGCGATCGCGCGCATGGCCGGACAATGCCAGCGCCTCAAGCGGCGCGCGGCCGTCGCGATCGCGCGCGGCGTCGAGCTGACGCACGCGCGACATCACCGTGTAGCCGTCCTCCTCGTCGTCGCCGAGATCGATGTCGCAAACGAGCAGCGCCGGCCAGTCGGCCCGGCGCGCGCGCCACAGGTCGTCCAGCAATGCCTGACCCGACGCATACGCGCGCACGTCGGCGCCGGCCACCTCCAACAGCGCGGTGAGCGCGTCGCGCGCCTCGTCGTGGTCGTCCACGCACGCGATGCGCAGGCCGTCGAGCGGCTTGGCCGTCGCGCCGGCGCCCGCGTTCGGCACGGCGCCGTCCGGTTGCATCGACGCCGGCGCCACCGCGCACATCGGCAGCGACAGATGCAGCGTCACGCCGATATCGTCACGTTCGCGCACGACGTAGCCGCCGGCCTCCTCGATCGCGTCCTGCAATCGTTCGAGATCGATCAGCGACAGTTCGGTGGCGTCGACGCCCGCGCACGCGATCGTGATCCGCGCTTCCGGATCGTGGCGCGCCGTGCGCACCTCGAGCTGCCCGCCGCTGCTCGCGTCAATCGCGCCGCGGCACAGTTCCCACACGAAGCGCCGCAGCGCGGCCGGATCGGCCTTGACGACGAGATCCTCGTCGGACACGTGGCGGAACACCGGCACGCCGCGCTGCGCGGCCGCCTCCGCCAGCGAATCGAGCACCTGCGACACCATCGGGTTGATCCGCACCGGCTGCCGCGCGAACTTCGCCTCCGTGCGTTCCAGTTCGCGCTGCTTCGCCTGCAGCGACCACATCTGCGCATACACGCCGCCGCTTTCGAGCAGCTCGTCGTGGGTGCCGTGCTCGACGAGCCGGCCGTGCTCCATCACGAGGATGCGATCGGCATCGACGATCGTCGACAGCCGGTGCGCGATGATGAGGCTCGTGCGATGCTGCGCGACGCGCATCAACTCCTGCTGGATCGCCCGCTCCGAGCGCGTGTCGAGCGCCGACGTCGCCTCGTCGAACACGACGATCGGCGGCGCCTTCAGCAACGCGCGCGCGATCGCGACACGTTGCCGCTCGCCGCCCGACAGCCGCACGCCCCGCTCGCCGACGCGCGTGTCGTACGCGTCGGGCAGCCGCTCGATGAACGCGTCGAGCTGCGCGCCGCGCGCGGCCGCGATCACTTCGCCGCGGGTCGCATCGCGCTTGCCGTATGCGATGTTGTACGCGAGCGTGTCGTTGAACAGGATGGTGTCCTGCGGGACGATGCCGAGCGCGTCGCGCAGGCTGCGCTCGGTGACGAGCCGCAAGTCCTGGCCGTCGATCCGGATCGTGCCCGCGTCGGGCTGATACAGCCGGAACAGCAGTCGCGCGAGCGTCGACTTGCCCGAGCCGCTGCCGCCGACCACGGCGATCGTCTGCCCGGCCTCGATGCGGAACGACACGTCGAACAGAATCTGCCGGCTCGGCTCGTAGCCGAAGTCGACATGCTCGAACTCGATCGCGCCGCCGCGCACGACGAGCGGCTGCGCACCGGGCGCATCGCCGTCCTCGCCGGGCTTGCCGCGCGCATCGAGCAGCCCGAACAGCCGCTCGATGTTCGTCATCGCATCGTTCGCCTCGCGAAACACGAAGCCGAGCGCGTTCAGCGGCAGGCTGATCTGGATGATGTATGCGTTGATCAGCACGAGATCGCCGATCGTCATCGCGCCGCGCGCGACCTGCTGCCCGGCGAGCAGCATCACGGCCGCGATCCCCGCGCCGATGCATGCGCTCTGCCCGATATGCAGCGTCGACAGCGCGTACTGGTTGTCGACGCCGGCTTCGCGCCACGCGTCGAGCACGCGATCGAGCCGGTCGCGCTCGACGTCCTCGCGGGCGAAGTACTTGACCGTATCGACGTTCAGCAGGCTGTCGACCACCCGCGAATTCGACTCGGCCTCGAGCGCGTTCACTCGCCGCTGGAAACGCATGCGGCGGCGCGTGAACACCACCGTATACGCCGCGTAGACGGCGAACGTGACGAGAATGATCGCGGTAAAGCCGCCGCCGTACTTGCCGATCACGATCACGAGCACCGAGCCGATCTCGATGGCCGTCGGCACGATCGTGAACACGGCGACGCCGAGCAGATAACCGATGCCGGCGGTGCCTTTCTCGAGGTCGCGCACGACGGCGCCGGTCTCGCGCTGCGCATGAAAACGCGCGCCCAGCCGGTGCAGGTGACCGAACGTGCGCACGGTAAATGCCGCGACCGTATGCTGCGTGACCTGCACGAAGGTCATGTCGCGCACTTCGTTCAGCGCGTTCGACGCGAAGCGCACGACCGCGTACGCGAACAGCAGCAGCACCGGCCACGCCAGCGGCTGGCCGGCCACGCGGCCGAAACCGTCGACGATGTCCTTGAGCAGCAGCGGCACCGAGACGGCCGCCGCTTTCGCGAGCACCAGCAGCGCGATCGCCGCGAGCACGCGCGCGCGGTAATGCCAGATCGCGCGCCAGAGTTCGGCCGCGATCCGCAGCCGCAAGCCGCGCGCGTCGCGGCGCTCGCGGGCTGCAGGGGCATCACGGTGCCTGATTAGCGTGTCGTCGATTCCGGTCGTCATGCACGCGTTGCCCGCGGTCGGGGTCTGGCCGTTTCACGCACGGGCGTCAATGGCGCGATTCGCGCTCGCGGCCGGGCACGACGGTGCCGGGCTCGGGGTCGCGCGCGGCAGGCTGGGTCGGCGTGACGGTCCGCTGATCGGGATGCAGCACCATGCCCGTATCGTGTTCGCCGTCGCGGCGCACGCGCACGCGATTCTCGACGTCGCGCACGCCCATGCAGCCATCGGCCAGATCCTCGATGTCGTGCCTCATCCAGCGTGCCGGCACCGTGCCGTCCAGCTCGACGCGCCCCTCCTTCACCTGCACGGTGACGTCGCTCACGTCGATCTCGAGCGCATGCGCGAGCCGCTCGCACACGTCCTCGCGAATGCGCTCGTCCGAGCGCGTATAGCCTTTCGGCCCGCGGCGATGGCGCAGCGCGTCGCGTTCGGCTTCGCTGCCGAACCGCGACAGGTCGGGGGCGCGACCGCCGTAGCGCGGGTCGCCACGGGGATCGCTGCGGGGATTACCGACGTCGCGCTCGCCGCCGTACCAGCCCATCCGGTGCTGGCCGCGGAATTCCGGGCGCTCGCCGCCGTACCGGCCTTCGCGGCCCTCCGCGCGGCGGGCCGGCCCGCCGTAGCCGCGCTCGGGGTCCCGCGCCGGCTGGCGCGCGCCGCCCGGCCAGTCCGGGTCGGTGCCGCCGCGCCGCTGGTCGGCCGGGCGCGCGGCGCGCTCGGTCCATTCGCTGCCCCAGTCTTCCGGGCCCACGTCCTCGCTCGCGAAGCGGCGGTAAGCCGATTCATCGTCTTCTTCCGGCCACAGTGCCGGGTCGTCCGGGATGCCGCGCTCGCCGGCGCCCCGGTACGCGCGTTCGTTGCGCTCCTGCCAGTCGGGCGGGCCGCCACGCTCGCCGTGCCGTCCGGGATATCGTCGTTGCATCGTGTCTCTCCTTGATCGCGCCTGCGCCGCGCGGCCCCATGCCGGATCGCGACGCGCGTCGGTCGGGTCAATGCAAGTCGCGTGCCGGCGCCGTTGCCGGGCCGCGACGGTTGTGCGCCGCAGCGCCGGGAAGCCGCCAGGCGCCCCAATCTGCAACGCGATTGCAGTTTTTGCGTGTCGGGCGTCACGGCGCGCCGCCGGCCTCGCCTCCGTCGCCCGGTTCGTCCGTGCGACCGGGCTCGCTCAGCCGCTCGGTGCGGTCCGGCTCGATGTCGGCGCCTTCCTCGAGCGTCGAGTCGCCGTCCGCCGACGCGCGCTCGCCGGTACCCGCGCGGTCGGTATCGCTGTCGAGCGACGCGTCGCCGCGTTCGAGCGCGTGATCGTCGAGCGGCGAATCGACGTCGAACGGATGGCGCCGCGCGCCCGCCGTGTCGCTGCCGCTGTCGGAGGAATCGCTCGGGCCGAGCGCGCGCCCGTCGCGGCCGCGGCTGGCGTTGTCGTCGTCCGGGCCGGCCGGTTCGTTGTCGGGATTCAGCGTGCTGTTCATGTCGATCTCCTTGCCTGGCTTGCCTGCCGTGCCGCCGCACGGCAGGGGGACCGAACGGTCGTGCAATCGGCATGCCGCGCCGGCCGCCGTCGGGCGCGCCGGCGCGAATCCGGCTCGCGGTGCGGTGGACGGCACGGCCGATGCGCACCCATTGATCACCCGAATCGAGTTCCTTTATTCTTTCGGACGTGCCAATCCGGTTCGCGTAGCCGCCCCCGGCGTATCCGGCGGCGGGCGGACGGTATTCGGCCGCCCGCATTTTGGACCTGCCGCCCCTGATGACGAACGACGACGCCGATCTTCACCCGCCTCTGCCGCCTGGCTCGCACGACGCGCGGGACCTGTTGCATCGCTTCGCCGAATTCCGGTTCCAGACCGTGGTGGAGTCGATCACCGACTACGCGGTGTTCATGCTCGACCCGCACGGCAACGTCGCGACCTGGAACGCCGGCGCGCAGCGCATCAAGGGCTACCGTGCCGCCGAGATCGTCGGCCGCCACTTCTCGCTGTTCTATCCGTCCGACGCGATCGCGGCCGGCCGGCCGGCGCACGGGCTCGCGCTGGCCGCCGCGCACGGCCACTTCGCGGACGAAGGGTGGCGCGTGCGCAAGGACGGCACGCAGTTCTGGGCGAGCGTGACGATCACGCCGGTGCACGACGCGACGCACCAGCTGTGCGGCTTCATCAAGATCACGCGCGACATGACCGAGCGCAAGCGGCTCGAGGCGCTCGAAGCCTCGACACACCGGCTCAGCGTATTCATCGCGATGCTCGCGCACGAGCTGCGCAATCATCTCGCGCCGCTGCGCAATTCGGTCGGCGTGCTGCAGAGCCTGCCCGATCCGGCGCCCGCGCTCGCGCAGTGCCGCGACGCCGTGCACCGTCAGGTCGGGCAACTGACACGGCTCGTCGACGATCTGCTCGACGTCGGGCGCATCACGGCCGGCAAGGTCGAACTCGACGATCGCCCCGTCACCGTGCGCGACATCGTGTGCCGCGGCGTCGAGAGCATCCAGCCGAAACTGGCCGCGCGCGGGCAGTGGATCCGTGTCGACCTGCCCGACGATTCCGTGGTGCTGCACGGCGACGACGCACGGCTCGTCCAGGTGCTGCACAACCTGCTCGACAACGCATCGAAATTCTCGCCGCACGGCGGCCGGATCGACGTCGGCGCGCGTATCGACGGATCGTCGGTGGCGATCGACGTCGTCGATCACGGCGTGGGCATCGCGCCCGGCGCGCTCGAAACGATCTTCGACCTGTTCCAGCAGGAAGGTGCGTCGGGCCACTCCCCGTCCGGCGGGTTCGGGCTCGGTCTCGCGATCTGCCGGTCCTTCGTCGAACTGCACGGCGGGCGGATCGTCGCGAAAAGCGACGGGCCCGGCCACGGCGCGACGTTCACGGTCTGGCTGCCGATCGTGCAAACGACGCGCAACGAGCGCGCCGAGCCGCACGCGCCTGCCGCGCCCCCGCAGCCTGCCGCCGTGCCGCTGCGCATCGTCATCGTCGACGACAACCGCGACTCGGCCGACACGCTCGCGGTGCTGCTGCAACTGAAAGGCCATGCACCGCGCGTCGCGTACAACGCGGCCGACGCGCTGGCGCTCGCGCGCGACTATGCACCGCAGTTGATGCTGCTCGACCTGACGATGCCGGACGTCGACGGCTTCGCGCTGCTGGAGGAACTACGCACGATCGACGCGCTGCGCGACACGACCTGTGTCGCGCTGTCCGGCCATGCACGCGCGTCGGATCTCGCGCGCACGGAACTCGCGGGTTTCGACGATCATCTCGTGAAGCCCGTCGAGATGGCCGTGCTCGATGCGTTGCTCCAGCGCGTCGCGCGCGAAGTTCAGGACACGCCGTAAGCGCCCGTGCTCAGGCCATCGCGCGGCACATCGCCGCGCAGGCCTCGCATGCCAGCGCACAGCGGCGGCAATGTTCGTGCGCATGCCGCGAACACTCGGCCGCACACAGGTCGCACGCGTGCGCGCACAGCCCGCAAATGCGCGGGGCGAACGCGCTGCGGCGCGCCATCGCGCCCGACGCGAAGCGGCACAGCTGCGCGCATTCGATGTCGAGCGCGATGCAGCCGGCCAGCGCATGCACGTCGCGCTCCGCGAGGCAGGCGGCCGCACAGGTGTCGCACGCGTGCGCGCAGGCGTCGCACGCGGCCATGCAGTTGTCGTATCGATCCGTCATTGCAGTGCTCCCGGTTGAGGTTCGTGTCGTCACGGCGTCAGCTTCACCTTCATCCAGCCCGGCTCGCGCACGTCGAACGCGCGGTACGCGTCGATCGCGTTCGTCAGCGGCTCGCAGCGCGTGAGCACCGACAGCGGATCGAACGCACCGCTGCGCACGAGCTCGACGAGCGGCGGCGTCACCGTCCGGTGATTGCAGTTGCCCATCTTGATCGTCAGGTTGCGGTTCATCGCCTCGCCGACCGGAAACACGCGGGCCGCCGGCGGATACACGCCGATCACCGCGACCGTGCCGGCCTTCGCGACCGCGTGCACCGCCCATTGCAGCACCTGCGACGGCCCGTCGCCCGGCACCCAGTTGCGACCGTCCGGCTTGCGGTGCGGCGCGATCGCGTCGACTTCCTCGTCGAACGCGCGCGCAGCCTCGCGATCGGCCGCCGCCGGCCCGTGCGTCGCGCGCATCGCGTCGACGCCCACCGCGTCGATCACGCGATCGACGCCGATCCCGCCCGTCAGCCGCAGCACCGTATCGACCGGATCGTCCTCGGAAAAATCGACGATCTCGGCGCCCTGCGCGCACGCCATCTCGAGCCGCGACGCGATGCGGTCGATCGCGATCACGCGCCCGGCGCCCATCAGCTTCGCGCTCGCGATCGCGAACTGGCCGACCGGCCCCGCGCCGAACACGGCCACCGTATCGCCGGGTTTCACTTCCGCGAGCTGCGCGCCGAAATAGCCGGTCGGGAAAATGTCCGACATCAGGATCGCGCGATCGTCGTCGATCGCATCGGGCAGCCGGATCAAGCTTGCGTGCGCAAGCGGCGTGCGCGCGTATTCGGCCTGCAGCCCGTCGAACGGGCCCGTATCGGCCGGGCCGCCGAAGAACGCGGTGCCTGCCCGCGGCCCGCCCGGGTTCGCGGCGTCGCATTGCGCGGTGTAGCCCGCGCGGCAGTATGCGCAACTGCCGCACGCGATCGTCGACGGAATCAGCACGCGATCGCCGCGCCGCAGGTTGCGCACGTCGCGCCCGACCGCCTCGACGATGCCGACGCCTTCGTGGCCGAGAATCGTGCCCGGCTTCATGCCGCCGAGCGTGCCGCGCACCATGTGCAGATCGGTGCCGCAGATCGCGCTGGCTGTCAGGCGCACGACCGCGTCGGTCGCCTCGGAGACTTCCGGATCGGGCACCGTGTCGATGCGAATGTCGCCGATGCCGTGAAATACGACTGCTTTCATGTCTGGCCCTCCTTGTCGAAAGCGGAAACGGTGAATGTGACCGTCGAGCCGATCGAGCAAGGCATGCTCCTGTGCTGCGCACGTGCGGCGCGATGCACGGACAGGAAGCGCTTCGTTTTCGAGGAGGGGTCGTGCCGACGCGTTGGCCCGTCGCCGGGCCGCTGCCGTCATGCGCGTTCGAGATCGCTTCGACGAGCGTCGGTGCGGCGCCGATCGGCGGTGTCGTGTCGGTCGCGTCGCCGCCCAGCGGCGCGCGGCGCGTCGATATCGGAACAGGACAACACGTCGCGCGTTGCTGATACGATCGACGCACCGCATTCGCGCACGACGGAGGGCCCCGACCGATGCAAGCCACCGACATTTTCATGGATCACGAAATTCGCGTCGACGCGACGCGCAACGCGAACGGCGCGTGGGTCGCGCAGGTGCGGATCTTCCGCGACGGCGCGCCGGTCGATCTGCCCGCGCCCGAACTCGTCACGCCCGAATGGCTCACGTGCGACGAAGCGCTGCGCGGCGGCATCGACCAGGGGCGCGTGATGATCAGGACGCGCGACCGGTAACGACGCCCGGAACATCCGCGCGTCGCGATGCGCGGCGCGAACGCGGTTCTGAAACGTGCACGGACGTCGGGGCCCCTCTCGCCTCCATCGGCGGTTCGGCCGTCACGCGGCGGACATCTGCCGCTCGAGGGCTGCTTCGGCCTTCAGGCTGTCGAGATCGCGCCCGATCGTCACGACCGCGAGCCGCGTGTTGCCGCGCCAGTACCCGATCGTGCAATCGTGCGCGCCGAGGTTGCCGTCGATCTCGACGCGATCCCATTGCTCCGCATGGCCGACATAGCGAATCGTCAGGTCGTACTGCTGACTCCAGAAAAACGGCGCGGCGTCGAACGGCCGCTGCTGGCCGAGCATGTTGCGCGCCGCGACGCTGCCCTGCCGCTCGGCGACGACCCAGTGCTCGACGCGAATCCGCTCGCCCGTGAGCGGATCGGGCCAGCGCGCGATGTCGCCGGCCGCGTAGATGTCGGGCGCGCTCGTCCGAAGGAAGCGGTCGACCGTCACGCCGCGTTCGACGGCGAGCCCCGCGTCCTGCGCGAGCCCGACGTTCGGCTGCACGCCGATGCCGACCACCACGACGTCGGCCGGCAGCACGTCGCCGCTCGACAGCGTCACGCTGTCCGGCCCGATCCGCGCGGGTGTCGCGCCGAGATGGAACACCACGCCGTGCGCTTCGTGCAGCGCCTTGATCGTGTCGCCGAGCGCATCGCCGAGCACGCGGCCCATCGGATGCGCATCGGGCGCGACGACGTGCACGTCGAGCCCACGCGTGCGCAACGCGGCGGCCGCTTCGAGCCCGATGAAGCTCGCGCCGACCACCACGCAACGGCGCGCCGTTTTCAGCTTGCCGATCAGCGCATCGCAATCGGCGCGCGAGCGCAGCAGGCAGACGTGCGGCAGATCGGCGCCGGGCACGTTCAGCCGGTTCGGCTCGGCGCCGGTGGCGAGCAGCAGCGCACCGTATTCGACACGGCTGCCGTCGGCCAGTTCGACCGCCCGCTGCGCGGGATCGATGCGCACGACCCGCGTGTTGCAGCGCACGTCGATCCGCTGCTCGGCATAGAACGACGGCGCACGCAGCGGCAGCCAGTCGGCCTGAGCCGTGCCCGCGAGGTAATCCTTCGACAGGTTCGGCCGGTCGTACGGCGGATCGACATCGGCGCTCAGCAGCGTGATCGAATGCGGATAGCCTTCCTGCCGCAGCGTCACGGCGGCCGCGATCGCAGCGGCGCCGCCGCCGACGATCACGACCGACGCCGGCAGCCCGGCTGCCTTCGGCGCAGACGGCACGGCGGCGGGCCTTGCATCGAGTACGACGGCGCGGCCATCGCGCCGCTCGACGCGCCAGCACGTCAGCCCGTCGAGCGCCGGCGCGCGCTCCATCTCGCCGGTACGCAGGCAGAACGCCGCGTGATGCCACGGACAGCGAATCGTGTCGCCGATCAGCAGGCCCTGGGCCAGCGGGCCGCCGTAGTGCGGGCATTGCGCGCCCACCGCGAACAGTTCGTCAGCGCGGCGCACGAGCAGCACCGCCGCGTCGCCGACATTGCCCTCGATCATCGCGCCGTCGGCGAGATCGTCGAGGGCGATCCCTTGCGTGAGATCGGGTGAGGACGCAGCATCGCTTCCAGTCATGACGTGGCTCCCGGAAAGTCAGGTAACGATCCCATTATCGACGTCCGTCCTGAAAAGAACAGGTACAGACGCCCCGCAGCGCACGCAAACGCCGACTGCAGCGTGTACGCGATCCATGACCGGCGTAGCCCATGATCGACGTTGCGGCGCAACACGGCGGCCGCTCCGCGAGGGGCCGCCGCGCGACGCGCGCAAGCCGCGTGCCGCCTTCCCCCGTCAAAGGGGCGCGTTGTCCGCGCAGGCGCGATGCGGGCGGCACGCTGGAGATCCTGCAATGCCGGTTCGACGGCAAGCCGATCCGCAACGAATGCCTGATCGTCGACGACGGCACGCTTGCATGCACTGGCGCGCAGTCGTACCGGCTGACATGACGACGCGCCGCGCGATGGTGCGCTCAGCCGACGCAGGCTGCGGCGAGCTTGCCGACGACGATGACCGCACGCTCGATATCCGGCGACCATGGGCTGCTGTAATTCAGGCGGATGAAGTTCCGGTAGTTGTCGGTGATCGAGAACATGTAGCCCGGCCCGATCGTGATCCCCTGCTCCAG
>NZ_LOYC01000055.1:0-11071 GCF_001524725.1 Burkholderia sp. MSMB1072 | reverse complement strand
GTGCGTGCGGCGCGATGCGCGCGTGCCGGCTTCGTTCGTCCAGTTCGTTTGAAAGGGGACCCCGATGAAAGCCGCTGCACTGATTGCATTGACCTGCCTCGCGCTGACCGCTTGCGGCGGCGACGACAATTCCTCGCCTGTGGCGTCCGGCGGATCGGGGACGAGCAACAACGGTGGCGGTGGAACGGGCGGCGGGACGCCGACCACGGGCGCACCCGACGGCAATGCGGGTTCGCCGACCGCCTCGAACGTCGAGTGCGATCCGGTCTACCAGCAGGGCGATACCGTGCAACTGCACATGTATACGCAAGCGACGTCGCAGAGCCCGTCGGTCGACAACGGCGTGTACACGCGGACTTACGCGCCGGCGACGTTCAACGGCGTGGCGCTCACGCAGCAGGCCGAAACCACGACGGGCTCGCCGATTCAGACCAATCACTACTACCTCGTCGGCAATGGCGTGCGCACGAACTACGGTGGCGAGGTCTACAGCGGCGGCACGCTTGCATTGCGGGACGTGAACTCGCCGCCCTATGTCGAGACGATCGGCCTCGCGGGAAGCGAAACGGTGAATTACGTGGATACGCCGGTCTTTCCGGCAGGCGGTGCGCAAACGTCCGTCTCGATCCAGCGGACGTACGTCGCGCGCGAAACGGTCAGTCTCCGCAACGGCAAGGTCTTCGCGAACGCTTGCCACTATCACACGACGGAGACCTTCACCAACCCGGCGTTGACGAGCAAGACGATCGCGGACGACTGGCTCGCGCCGGGTGTCGGCCTGGTCAAATCGGTCGCCGACGTGGGCGGCACGCAGATCATCACGCGCGAACTGGAAGCGGCGACGGTGGGCGGCAAGTCGTATTGAGTGCGCATGGGCGGCGCGCCGCGATCGGTCTCGCATCGGGGGCGTTGACGACCTGCTGCTTGGGGCATGCAGCAGGTCACGCCGTCACGCGGATGGCTGACCGATTCTCGGACTTGCAGGAGCGTGACGGTGCGTTCTGCCGTCCGCCGTTGAGATCCCCGTTGCAACGACGGGGCGTTGAAAGAGCGAGCCGCACGGACTTCATCCAGAAACCCCAAGCGGGTCAGGCGAGGAAGTTGCTCGACAACTCCTCGACGCCGTCGCGGCGACCGCACGAGCAATTGGAACACGTACAGGCATCCTGATCGACTCATGTCGACGCAGGCTGGCTTTCGCCCCGGACGGCGTATCGTGATCAATAAGGTAGCGAACGAAAGAGTATGTGCTTGCCGGCTCGCTATATGCAGCACTTCATATCATCTGACGAGCGTCTATACTTTTTGACTGTAATGTCGGCGCCGTGGGCGCTGGCGATTCTTCACTATTGCCGGATTCGCGCCGGGATTGGCCATCACGACGGCGCTCGCCTATGTGCGGCGCTGGCTTTGAGAGTCCGATTGCCGCGAGAAGGCGCTGGCACCAGGAACGCTCGGCCCGTTAGCGCGCGATCAAGTCCTCCGGAGGTGGGTTATGAACTGGATCGGTACGTGGCGTAATCAATACGGCTCCACGCTTTCCATCACAAGCGACAAGGAAGGCGCCATCCGTGGCGTATTCAGCACCGCGTTGCAGGACAGCGCCTTCTTCGGTCACGATCTGCCTGTCTCAGGCGTTTGGTTTGGCGATTGCATCAACTTCGCTTTCGGCATATCGAATGACGTAGTGACGGCGATCTGTTCTTTCACAGGCATGCTGCGTGACGGCAAGCTGCAGACGGCATGGCATGTCGTGACCAGCAAGGCGCCTCGGCAAGGCTCGCGATCGTCGGAGTTTGGATGGGCACATGCCGTCCAGACCAATGCGGATACATTCGAGCGAATCGCTGAGTAACGATGTACCCGCAAAATCGTGGCTCGGAGCGGTCGTAAGCCGCGACGCCCGTCGCCGGCTCGAACGGTGCGGCCACGCGCGCGACATGCAGGTTCGTGCAGAACGTCGCGACCGGGTCCGGCCGCGCTTGCGCGACCTCGCGCATCAGCGCGGAGAGCGGCATTTCGGGTTCGCGTTCGACGCCGAGCCGTCCGGCCGATGTGCCCGGTGAGTCTCCAGCCCTGCCTGTTTCGTCATCACACTCGAATGCCGCAGCACCTTTTGACGGCGGGAAGCCTTGCTGATATTGGCCCCCATCACGGGCACGATCGAAATTTAAACGAAATGTGATCACTCGCGGCCGCAAAATTTTGCACAATGGCGGCAGCGCGGCCTTCCGCCGCGCTTCGCGCCGGCCCCGATCGCCGCCCGACAACCGTGACCCAGCCCCGCTCCGACGTACCGCCGCCCACCGCCATGGACCACCCGAAACGTATCCTGATCGTCGAGGACGACGCCGACATCGCCGACGTGCTGAGCCTGCATCTGCGCGACGAGCGCTACGAGGTCGTGCACAGCGCGGACGGCGCCGAAGGGTTGCGCCTGCTCGAACAGGGCGGCTGGGACGCGCTGATCCTCGACCTGATGCTGCCCGGCGTCGACGGCCTCGAAATCTGCCGGCGCGCGCGGGCGATGACGCGCTACACGCCGATCATCATCACGAGCGCCCGGTCGAGCGAGGTGCACCGGATCCTCGGCCTCGAACTCGGCGCCGACGATTACCTCGCGAAGCCGTTCTCGGTGCTCGAGCTCGTCGCACGCGTGAAGGCGCTGCTGCGGCGCGTCGATGCGCTCGCGCGCGATTCGCGGATCGACGCGGGCACGCTCGACGTCGCGGGGCTGGCGATCGACCCGATCGCGCGCGAGGCGAGCGTCGACGGCGCGCGCATCGATCTCACGCCGCGCGAATTCGACCTGCTGTATTTCTTCGCGCGGCATCCGGGCAAGGTGTTCTCGCGGATGGACCTGCTGAACGCCGTGTGGGGCTACCAGCACGAAGGCTACGAACACACGGTCAACACCCACATCAACCGGCTGCGCGCGAAGATCGAGGCCGATCCGGCCGAGCCCGTGCGGATCCTCACCGTGTGGGGACGCGGCTACAAGCTCGCCGCGCCGGACGCATGATGAAGCTCACGCTCACGCGGCGGCTGTCGCTCGTGTTCTCGATCCTGCTGCTCGCGTGCTCGGGCGCGTCGGCATGGCTGCAGATCCGCGCGAACGACATGCGCGAGAAGGAAGTCGTGCAGGCGCTGTCGCGCGACCTGGCCGCCAACATCGCCGGCAGCGCGCCGCTGATGGACGCGAACGGGCTGCGTCCCGACGCCGTACGCACGCTGTTCGGGCAGTTGATGGGCGTGAACCCGAGCGTCGAGGTGTACCTGCTCGACAACGCCGGGCGCATCAAGGGCGACGATGCGCCGCCGGGCCACGTGAAGCGCGACCGCGTCGATCTCGCGCCCGTGCAGCGCTTCATCGCGGGCCAGCCGTTGCCGATCCTCGGCGACGATCCGCGCAGCCCGGACGCGCGCAAGGTGTTCAGCGCCGCGCCGCTGCAGCGCGCGGGGCAGCCGCCGTCGGGCTACATCTACGTGGTGCTGCTCGGCGAGGCGCACGATCGGCTCGCCGCGCGCGTCGACGCCGGCAACGTGCTGCGCACGACGCTGTGGTCGATGGCGATCGTCGCGCTGCTCGGGTTGCTGGCGGGCCTCGTCGCATTCGGCTTCATCACGCGCCCGCTGCGCCGGCTGACGGCCGCGATGCGCGACTTCGACGCGAACGCTGCGCCCGGCGCGCCCGACACGCCGCCGCCGGTGCTGCGCTTGCCGCCGGGCCGTCGCGGCGACGACATCGCGGTGCTCGAATCCGCGTTCGCGCAGATGGCCGACCGGATCGGCGAGCAGTGGCGCGCGTTGACGCGCCAGGACCAGCAGCGGCGCGAACTGATCACGAACATCTCGCACGACCTGCGCACGCCGCTCACGTCGCTGCACGGCTATCTGGAGACGCTGTCGCTGAAGGCCGACACGCTGGCCGAGCCCGAGCGGCGGCGCTACCTGTCGATCGCGCTCGCGCAGAGCGCGAAGGTCGGGCGGCTCGCGCAGGCGCTGTTCGAGCTCGCGCGGCTCGAATCGGGCGGCGTACAGGCCGAGCGCGAGCCGTTCTCGCTCGTCGATCTCGTGCAGGACGTGTTCCAGAAATTCGAGCTGGCCGCGCAATCGCGCGGCGTCGCGTTGCATGCGCGGATTCCGCCGCGCGTGCCGGCCGTGTCGGCCGATCTCGGGATGATCGAGCGCGTGCTGACCAACCTGCTCGACAACGCGCTGCGGCACACGCCTTCGCACGGCGAGGTCGAGATCGCGCTGGAACCGCAGGGCGACCGCGTGGTCGTGACCGTGTCGGATACCGGCGAAGGGATTCCGGCGGCGCGGCGCGAAGGGTTGTTCCAGCGGCCGCAGCGGCCGATGAGCGGCGGCACGGCGACGAGCGGCGGGCTCGGCCTGTTGATCGTGCACCGGATGCTGGCGCTCAACGGCAGCGGCATCCGGCTCGTCGACCGGCCCGGGCGCGGCGCGGTGTTCGAGTTTGCGCTGGCGGTGGCGTCGCCGGCGGCGGGCGACGCGCGCTGACCGCGATCGGCGGCGTCATCGGCCGCGCTTGCGCCGCACGTCGCTCGGCGTCGTGCCGGTCCAGCGCTTGAACGCGTGACGGAATCCCACGGCATCGCTGAAGCCGAGCGTCAGCGCGATGTCCTCGGTGCTGAGCGTGGTCGTGCCGAGGTAGTCGATCGCGAGCGCCTTGCGCACGCTCGTCAGCAGTTCGCTGTACGACGTGCCTTCGGCTTCGAGCTTGCGGCGCAGCGTGCGCGAGGTCATGCACAGGCTCTCGGCGATCGCGTCGATGTCCGGGAATTGTCCCGGCGTGCGGGTGAGCTCCTCGTATACGCGTCGCGTGATACCCGATCGGCTGCGCAATTCGTCGAGCAACTGCGCGCAGTGCGACGACACCTGCGCGGCGGTGATCGGATTCGCGAGCTGCGGCGCGCGCGTGAGCCAGGCCGCCGGATAGCTGAGCACGTGATGCGGCTGGTCGAACGCGATCGGGCATTCGAGCGCGTCGGCCAGCAGCGCCCCGTGCGGCGGCCGCGGCTGCGCGAACTGCGCGCGCGCGGGCACGCACCATCCGCCCATCACGTCCTTGATGATCGTCACGTGCAGCGCGAACTGCATGTCGATCAGGAAACGGTACAGCGGCTCGTCGAGATCGGGCAGCGCGACTTCGTGGCGGTCCGGAAACAGCCACGACGCGGTGTCGCCGTGTTCGACCCATCGGATCGGCAGCATCCCGTTCGCGAGCCGATGATATTTGACGGCCGCATCGAACGCGCGCGCGAGCGATTCCGAGCACAGCATCGCGTAGCCGTACATGCCGTAGCTCGACGCGCGCAGCAGGCGGCCGACGCGCACGCCGAGGTCGGTGCCGTCGTACCGGCCGACCGCGTTGCGCGCGGCCGTCAGGAACTGCAGCGGCGACGTGAGCGTGAACGGGTCCGCGACGTCGGCCGGCGCGAGGCCGGTGCCGGCGAGCACCGCCGCCGGGTCGAGGCCGGCTTGCGCGGCCACGTCGACCAGCACGGCCAGCTTGGCCGGCGTGAAGCGCTGCTCGCGCAACGCGTGGGCGGCGTCGGCGTCGGGCAGCCGCGGGGGACGGGCGTCCGTCGGTTTCAACAGCGCACTGCGCGACATGGGGATCCTGCGTCCGAATCGATATCGTTGACGGCTTGCAATTTTGCGCGGGAACGATTCCGTTCGCCACAGGGTTCACCCTGACGTGCCGACGGTACGGCCCGATCGGACGGGCGTTCGCCGTGCGAAGCGACGTGGACACATGCATGCGCGTGTCCGTTTCGATCATGTTTTCGGCCGGCCGGATCATTTGCAAAGCGCGCCGCGCGGGCGATAGTCGCCGCTCAGGCGGCGGCCCGCGTCCTTCCGGCGTGCAGGCCGCCGTGCCGTCCCCGAGGAGCGAGACATGACGAAGAGACACTGGACCGGGTCGTACGGCTCGATTCCCCCCGAGATCGACGCCGACTGCCATCCTTCCGTCAGCGCGCTGCTGGACGACGCGATGCGCCGCTTCGCCGACCGCCCGGCGTTCCATGCGTTCGGCCGCACGCTCACGTATGCCGACGTCGACCGCCTGTCGACCGCGCTGGCCGCGTATCTGCAGCAGGTCGTCGGCGTGCGAAAGGGCGATCGCGTGGCTGTGATGCTGCCCAACGTGCTGGCGTTTCCGGTCGTGTTCGTCGCCGTCGCGAAGATCGGCGCGGTCCAGGTCAACGTGAATCCGCACTACACCGCGCGCGAGCTCGAGCATCAGCTCAACGACGCAGGAGTCGAGGCGGCGGTCGTATGCGGCGGGTCGATGGGCACGTTCGCGGAGGTGGTCGGCGGCACGCGCGTGCGCACCGTGCTGAGCGTGGGGCGCGAGGATCTCGGCGTCGTCGATGCGCCGGCCGGCACGTGCGACGCACTGCCGCCCGGTTCGATCGCGCTCGCGCACGCGATCGCCGCCGGCGAATCGCTCGCGTGCGAGCCGGTTGCGCTGAGCGGCGCGGACCTGTTGCTGCTGCAATACACCGGCGGCACGACCGGCCTGTCGAAGGGCGCGGCGCTGTCGCATCGCAACCTCGTCGCGAACATCGCGCAGTTCGCGGCGATCGTGCCGGATGCGCGCCAGCCGGGCGAAGAGGTCGTCGTCACCGCGATCCCGCTGTATCACATCTTCGCGCTGACGGTGAACTTCCTGTCCTACTTCGCGATCGGCGCGCAGAACTGGCTCGTCGCGAATCCCCGCGACATGGACGGGTTCGTCGACGTGCTGAAGGCCGCGCGGCCGACGGTGTTCGTCGGCGTGAACACGCTGTACGCGGGGCTTGCCGGCCATCCGCGCCTGAAGGAGGTCGACTGGTCGCGGCTGAAGCTGTCGGCCGGCGGCGGCGCGGCGGTGATCGACGTGATCTCGTCGCGCTGGAAGGCGGTGACGGGCAATTTCATCCGCGAGGGCTATGGGCTCTCGGAAACGTCGCCGGTCGTGTCGTTCAACCCGCAGTCGATCGACCGGTTCACGGGCACCACGGGCCTGCCGCTGCCGTCGACCGACGTGAAGCTGCTCGACGAGCAGGATCGCGAGGTGGCGATCGGCGAAGCGGGCGAGATCTGCGTGAAGGGGCCGCAGGTGATGAGCGGCTACTGGCAGAAGCCGGACGCGAATGCGGCCGCGTTCACGGCGGACGGCTATTTCCGCACCGGCGACGTCGGCGTGTTCGACTCGGCCGGCTTCCTGCGGATCGTCGACCGCAAGAAGGACATGATCATCGTGTCGGGTTTCAACGTGTATCCGAACGAGGTGGAAGCGGTGGCGACCGCGCTGCCGGGCGTGGCCGAATGCGCGTGCATCGGCGTGCCGGACCCGCGCACGGGCGAGGCCGTCAAGCTGTTCGTGGTGCTGGCGCCGGGCGCTGACGTGACGGAAGCGCAGCTCGTCGCGCATTGCCGCGCGAGCTTGGCCGCGTACAAGGTGCCGAAGCTGGTTCGATTCGTCGACCAGCTGCCGAAGTCGACGGTCGGCAAGATCCTGCGCCGCGAACTCAGCCGCACCGACTGATGTTGGCGACGCGTCGCGCGGCGGCTGCGGCTGCGCGGCCTGGTGTGCGGAAAGCCCCGAAGGTGGCGCGCGGGCCGCTCAAGTACAATGCGGTCGGTTCGATCGACGGGGACGCGATGACCGGCTCAGACTCACTTTCCGCCCGGCCCGGGCGTGCGCTGCCGTCGCCGAGCGCGACGGTGCCGATCTCGCTCGTCAACGGTTTTCTCGCGAGCGCGGGCGTGCAGCGCGACGTGGTCGAACGCTACCTGCGCGGCGCCGGCATTCCGATCGAGCTGCTCGGTGAGCCGCACGCGCGCGTGACGGAGGAACAGTTCTCGACGCTGTACCGCACGCTCGCGATCGATCTCGACGACGAGATGCCCGGCATCTTCTCGCGCCCGCTGCGCGGCGGCACGCTGAAGTATCTGTGCCTGAGCCTGCTCGATGCGCGCAACCTCGAAACGGCGCTGCATCGTTTCGGGCAATTCTTCCATATCCTGCTCGACGACTTCTTCGTCGAATCGAAGCGCGACGATCTCGTCGCGCAGGTGCTGCTGCGCCCGAACGAGGCGATCGGGCCGATCGGCGCGCTCGGCCAGGAGCTGATGCTCAAGCTCGTGCACGGCGTGTGCTCCTGGCTGATCGGGCAGAAGATTCCGCTGCTGCAGATCGAGTTCGCATGCCCGCGGCCGCGCCACGCGGTCGATCACCTGTACTTCTTCACCGGCGCGGTGCAGTTCGACCGCGAGCGCACGCTGATGCGCTTCAGCGCCGATTACCTCGACGCGCCGATCCGGCAGAGCAAGCGCAACCTGCGCAAATTCCTCGCGCGCGCGCCCGGCGACTGGATCTTCGAATCGTTCAGCGAACAGCTCGTGTGCCATCGGGTGCGGCAGTACCTGTCGGCGGCACTGCCGGATCTGCCCGTGATCGACCAAGCGGCCGAGCATCTGCATTGTTCGGTGCGGACGCTGAGCCGCCATCTGGCCGCCGAAGGGACGACGTTCCAGGTGCTGAAGGACGAACTGCGGCGCGATATCGCGATCCAGCGGCTGACCGATACGCCCGACACGATCGCTGCGATCGGCGCGGATATCGGCTTCGACGATCCGAGCGCGTTTCATCGCGCGTTCCGGCACTGGACCGGCAGTACGCCGGGGACGTATCGGCGCCGGGCGTGACGCGGGCGCGGGGATGAGCGTCGCGGGTGGCGCGTGCACGGATTCAATCCCATAACCGGCTCCTTTTGTGGTTTTCACGGCCGGTGTTTGAGCGGACACTCCCATAACCGGCTTCCTTCGTCGCTCGAGCCGGGCAGGCGCGAGTGCGGCCGGTCGTTTCCTTTTGGCGCGCATCACCGCGATTGCCGATACCGACGGACCGGGCGCCGACGCCCGTCCGGCGGGCGTTCGCCGCCGGGCACGGCGGTGTTCGCCGGTACGCGACGTGGCCGGTTTTGTCACCATGTGGGCCGGATATGACAATGGGAATCCGGATGCCCGGCGTTAGGATGGCCCATCACGTCGCCCAACGCTGGCCGGTTTTGCCGTATCGGACCCCGTGGCGCTCCTATTCACTGCCTGATTGGAACATCGACCATGAGCTATAACGCCCCCGTCAAGGACATGCTGTTCGTGCTGAAGGAACTCGCGGGCATCGACGCCGTTGCGCAATTGCCGGGCTTCGAGGATGCGGGTTACGACACGGCGCAGGCCGTGCTGGACGAGTCCGCGAAATTCTGCGGCGAGGTGCTGGCGCCGCTGAACGTCGAAGGCGACCGCAATCCCAGCAGCTGGAAGGATGGCGTCGTGACCGCGACGCCGGGCTTCGGCGAAGCGTTCCGCCAGTTCGTCGAAGGCGGCTGGCAGGGGCTGCAGCATCCGGCCGAATACGACGGCCAGGGGCTGCCGAAGCTGATCGCGACGCCGTGCATCGAGATGCTGAACGCGTCGAACCTGTCGTTCGCGCTGTGCCCGCTGCTCACCGACGGCGCGATCGAGGCGCTGCTGACGGCCGGCACCGACGAGCAGAAGCAGCGCTACGTGCCGAAGCTGATCTCGGGCGAATGGACCGGCACGATGAACCTGACCGAGCCGCAAGCCGGTTCGGATCTCGCGCTGGTGCGCTCGCGTGCGGAGCCGCAGGGCGACGGCACGTACAAGGTGTTCGGCACGAAGATCTTCATCACGTGGGGCGAGCACGACATGGCGGACAACATCGTCCACCTGGTGCTGGCGCGCACGCCGAACGCGCCGGAAGGCGTGAAGGGCATCTCGCTGTTCATCGTGCCGAAGTTCCTGGTCAACGACGACGGCTCGCTCGGCGCGCGCAACGACGTGCACTGCGTGTCGATCGAACACAAGCTCGGGATCAAGGCGAGCCCGACGGCGGTGCTGCAATACGGCGATCACGGCGGCGCGATCGGCTATCTCGTGGGCGAGGAGAACCGCGGCCTCGAATACATGTTCATCATGATGAACGCGGCGCGCTTCGGGGTCGGGATGCAAGGGATCGGCGTGGCCGACCGCGCGTACCAGAAGGCGGCCGAATTCGCGAAGGAACGCGTGCAGAGCCGTCCGGTGGACGGCTCGGCCAAGCAGTCGGTGACGATCATCCATCACCCGGACGTGCGCCGGATGCTGGGCACGATGCGTGCGCTGACCGAAGGCGCGCGGGCGCTCGCGTATGTGGCTGCCGCGCACAGCGACATCGCCCATCGCCATCCGGACGAGGCGACGCGCGCGCGTCATCAGGCCATCTACGAATACCTGGTGCCGGTGGTGAAGGGCTGGAGCACGGAGATGGTGAACGACGTCGCGAGCCTGGGCGTGCAGGTGCACGGCGGGATGGGCTTCATCGAGGAGACGGGCGCGGCGCAGTACTACCGCGACGCGCGGATCCTGGCGATCTACGAAGGGACGACCGCGATTCAGGCGAACGACCTGGTCGGCCGCAAGACGATGCGCGACGGCGGCGCGGTGGCGAAGGCGCTGATTGCGGAGATCGGCGACACGGTCGCGGCGCTCGGCAAGATCGACGGCGCGGCGGCCGCTTCGATGAAGGCGCAACTGGAGAAGGGGGCGCGCGCGTTGTCGGCGGTGGTCGACTACGTGCTGGCGAACGCGAAGCAGGACCCGAACGCGGTGTTCGCGGGCAGCGTGCCGTACCTGAAGCTGGCGGGCGTGGTGCTGTGCGGGTGGCAGATGGCGCGCGCGCTGGTGGCCGCTCACGCGAACCGCGCGAACGACGTCGCGTTCTTCGACGCGAAGATCGCGATCGCGCAATGCTATGCGGAGCACGTGCTGGTGCAGGCGGGCGCGCTCGAAGCGTCGATCGTCGGCGCGAAGGGCAACGAGAGCGTGCTCGCGTTGACGGAAGACCAGTTCTGACCGGCTGACGGTCGGGATGCAGCAGGAGGAGACAGGATTTTGACCACACAGGACTTGCTCGCGCAATACGGCCCGCGCGAATCGATGGAATACGACGTCGTGATCGTCGGCGGCGGCCCCGCCGGGTTGTCGGCGGCGA
>NZ_LOYC01000054.1:0-764 GCF_001524725.1 Burkholderia sp. MSMB1072 | reverse complement strand
TGGGACATGGAGAAGGACATTCCGTGGGACAGGTTCGACGCTTCGCTGCTCACCGACGAGCAGGCGAAGACGATCAAGATGAACGCGATCACCGAATGGTCGGCGCTGCCCGCGACGGAAATGTTCCTGCGCGACAACCAGCACGACAGCGACTTTTCCGCGTTCATGAGCGTGTGGTTCTTCGAGGAGCAGAAGCATTCGCTCGTGCTGATGGAATACCTGCGCCGCTTCAAGCCGGAGATGGTGCCGACCGAAGAGGAGCTGCACGCGGTGCGCTTCCAGTTCGATCCGGCGCCGCCGCTCGAGACGCTGATGCTGCACTTCTGCGGCGAGATCCGCCTGAACCACTGGTACCGGTGCGCGGCCGACTGGCACACCGAGCCCGTCATCAAGCAGATCTACGAAACGATTTCGCGCGATGAAGCACGTCATGGCGGCGCGTACCTGCGCTACATGAAGAAGGCGCTGAACAACTGCGGCGACGTCGCGCGTGCGGCATTCGCGAAGATCGGCGTGCTGATGGCGTCGGCGCGCCGCACCGAGAAGCCGCTGCACCCGACCAACCTGCACGTGAACCAGGCGCTGTTCCCGCGCGACACGGTGCAGTCGCGCCTGCCGGATCCGGAATGGCTCGAGCGCTGGCTCGACGAGCAGATCCGTTTCGACGGCGAGTGGGAGAAGAAGGTCGTCGAGCGGATCCTGCACAACCTGTCGATCCTGTTCGAGCGCACGTTCGCGACCGCGCAGGAGCTGAACCGCTACCG
>NZ_LOYC01000053.1:0-3653 GCF_001524725.1 Burkholderia sp. MSMB1072 | reverse complement strand
TGCCGCAGATCGGCGTCACGCACGACCAGAAGGGCCAGGCGATCGCGATGGTGGTGAACGCGGCCAACAAGGTCGAGCCGCGTCCGCTGAAGACCACCGGCATGCAAGGGCAGAACTGGATCGTCGAAGGCGGTCTGCAGGCGGGCGATCACGTGATCGTGCAAGGCGTCGACAAGGTGCGCCCGGGCGCGACCGTGAAGACGGTCCCCGCGCAGCTCGCCCCGGCGGCCGATGCCGCCTCGGGTGCTGCTGCCCCCGCCGCGCCGGCCGCCGCCGGGTCCGGCGCCGCTGCCGCTTCCGGTGCCGCCGCATCGGGCGCCGCGCCGGCGAGTGCTGCCGCTGCTTCGAGCGCGCAATAACAGGGAGCCTGTTTCATGGCAAAGTTTTTTATCGATCGCCCGATCTTCGCGTGGGTGATCGCCATCATCCTGATGCTGGCCGGGGTTGCGGCGATCTTCACGCTGCCGATCGCGCAGTATCCGACGATCGCGCCGCCATCGATCCAGATCACCGCGAACTACCCGGGCGCTTCCGCGAAGACGGTGGAAGACACGGTGACGCAGGTGATCGAGCAGCAGATGAGCGGTCTCGACAACTTCCTGTACATGTCGTCGACGAGTGACGACTCGGGCAACGCGACGATCACGCTGACCTTCGCGCCGGGCACCAACGCCGACATCGCGCAGGTTCAGGTGCAGAACAAGCTGTCGCTCGCGACGCCGGTTCTGCCGCAGGTCGTGCAGCAGCTCGGTCTGTCGGTCACGAAGTCGAGCAGCAGCTTCCTGCTGGTGCTCGCCTTCAACTCCGAAGACGGCAGCATGAACAAGTACGACCTCGCGAACTTCGTGGCGTCGCACGTGAAGGATCCGATCAGCCGGCTGAACGGCGTCGGTACCGTCACGCTGTTCGGCTCGCAGTACGCGATGCGGATCTGGCTCGACCCGAACCGCCTGACCAACTATGGGCTCACGCCGGTCGACGTCAGCTCCGCGATCACCGCGCAGAACGTGCAGATCGCCGGCGGCCAGATCGGCGGCACGCCGGCCACGCCGGGCACCGTGCTGCAGGCGACGATCACCGAATCGACGCTGCTGCAGACGCCCGAGCAGTTCGGCAACATCCTGCTGAAGGTCAACCAGGACGGCTCGCAGGTTCGCCTGAAGGACGTCGCGCAGATCGGCCTCGGCGGCGAAAACTACAACTTCGACACGAAGTACAACGGTCAGCCGACCGCGGCGCTCGGTATCCAGCTCGCGACCAACGCGAACGCGCTCGCGACCGCGAAGGCCGTGCGCGCGAAGATCGACGAGCTCGCACCGTTCTTCCCGCACGGGCTCGTCGTGAAGTACCCGTACGACACGACGCCGTTCGTGAAGCTGTCGATCGAGGAAGTGGTCAAGACGCTGCTCGAAGGTATCGTGCTCGTGTTCCTCGTGATGTATCTGTTCCTGCAGAACCTGCGGGCGACGATCATCCCGACGATCGCGGTGCCGGTCGTGCTGCTCGGCACGTTCGCGATCATGTCGATGGTAGGCTTCTCGATCAACACGCTGTCGATGTTCGGCCTCGTGCTCGCGATCGGCCTGCTGGTCGACGATGCGATCGTGGTGGTCGAGAACGTCGAGCGCGTGATGGCCGAGGAGGGGCTGTCGCCGAAGGAGGCGACCCGCAAGGCGATGGGCCAGATCACCGGCGCGCTCGTCGGCGTGGCGCTCGTGCTGTCGGCGGTGTTCGTGCCGGTGGCGTTCTCCGGCGGCTCGGTCGGCGCGATCTATCGTCAGTTCTCGCTGACGATCGTGTCGGCGATGGTGCTGTCGGTGCTGGTCGCGTTGATTCTGACGCCCGCACTGTGCGCGACGATCCTCAAGCCGATCCCGCAGGGCCATCACGAAGAGAAGAAGGGCTTCTTCGGCTGGTTCAACCGCACGTTCAACAACAGCCGCGACAAGTACCACGTCGGCGTGCACCACGTGATCAAGCGCTCGGGCCGCTGGCTCATCATCTATCTGGTCGTGATCGTCGCGGTCGGGCTGCTGTTCGTGCGCCTGCCGAAGTCGTTCCTGCCCGATGAAGACCAGGGCCTGATGTTCGTGATCGTGCAGACGCCGTCGGGCTCGACGCAGGAAACGACCGCGAAGACGCTCGCGAACATTTCCGACTACCTGCTGAAGGACGAGAAGGACATCGTCGAATCGGCGTTCACGGTCAACGGCTTCAGCTTCGCGGGCCGCGGCCAGAACTCGGGTCTCGTGTTCGTGCGCCTGAAGGACTACTCGCAGCGTCAGCATGCGAACCAGAAGGTGCAGGCACTGATCGGCCGGATGTTCGGGCGCTACGGGAGCTACAAGGACGCGCTCGTGATTCCGTTCAACCCGCCGTCGATTCCCGAACTCGGCACCGCCGCCGGCTTCGACTTCGAGCTGACGGACAACGCCGGTCTCGGCCACGACGCGCTGATGGCCGCACGTAACCAGTTGCTCGGGATGGCGTCGAAGGATCCGACGCTGCAAGGTGTCCGTCCGAACGGCCTGAACGATACGCCGCAGTACAAGGTCAACATCGACCGCGAGAAGGCGAATGCACTGGGCGTGACGGCGGATGCGATCGACCAGACGTTCTCGATCGCGTGGGCGTCGAAGTACGTGAACAACTTCCTCGACACCGACGGCCGGATCAAGAAGGTGTACGTGCAGGCCGACGCGCCGTTCCGGATGACGCCGGAAGACATGAACATCTGGTACGTGCGCAACGGGTCGGGCGGGATGGTGCCGTTCAGCGCGTTCGCGACCGGTCACTGGACGTACGGTTCGCCGAAGCTCGAGCGCTACAACGGCGTGTCGGCGATGGAAATCCAGGGTCAGGCCGCACCGGGCAAGTCGACCGGCCAGGCGATGGCGGCGATGGAAACGCTCGCGAAGAAACTGCCGGTCGGTATCGGCTATTCGTGGACGGGGCTGTCGTTCCAGGAAATCCAGTCCGGCTCGCAGGCGCCGATCCTGTACGCGATCTCGATCCTCGTCGTGTTCCTGTGTCTCGCGGCGCTGTATGAAAGCTGGTCGATCCCGTTCTCGGTGATCATGGTCGTGCCGCTCGGCGTGATCGGTGCGCTGCTCGCGGCCACGATGCGCGGCCTCGAGAACGACGTGTTCTTCCAGGTGGGCCTGCTGACGACCGTGGGCCTGTCCGCGAAGAACGCGATCCTGATCGTCGAGTTCGCGCGGGAGCTGCAGCAGACGGAGAAGATGGGGCCGATCGAGGCCGCGCTGGAAGCGGCGCGCCTGCGGCTGCGTCCGATCCTGATGACGTCGCTCGCGTTCATTCTCGGCGTGATGCCGCTCGCGATCAGCAACGGCGCCGGTTCGGCGAGCCAGCACGCGATCGGTACGGGCGTGATCGGCGGGATGATCACGGCGACGTTCCTCGCGATCTTCATGATCCCGATGTTCTTCGTGAAGATCCGTGCGATCTTCAGCGGCGAGAAGGAAGACGTCGACGAGGCGCTGCGCCTGGCTCAGGAGCACTCGCACCACGAAGAGAAGCCGGGCAACGGCGACGAAGGCAACAAGGGACAGTGATGATGCAAAAACACGCTTTGACTGCAATCGCAGTCGCGCTCCTTGCCACGGGGTGCACGATGGCGCCGCATTACAAGC
>NZ_LOYC01000052.1:0-1430 GCF_001524725.1 Burkholderia sp. MSMB1072 | reverse complement strand
CTATATGAACGCGTCCCGTTTGCAACAGTTTTCGTGTGTTCCGACAGACAGGATGGGCTGCAGCTCTATATCCGGCCTTCATGCAGCCGATACCGTCGCTGCGGGCCCCTATGAAATTCGCTGACTCGCACCTCATTCTCCTTAAGAGCTCGAGGCTCCTCACTCCATTCAGGTTTAGCGAGTCCCGGTCCTACCTGGCTTGTCATCACATTTGATTACTGCGCAACCTTTCGACGTTCACCCTGTATTAAAAGCTGATCGTTCTACCTCGCGCGAGCCGCTCAAGCTGGCTTCACGCTCACATAGTTGCTCCGGTATGGTCTGTCGTGAGCGAGCACTGCCCAGATCGTCCGTGCCATCTTGTTTGCTAGCGCGACGATCACCACATTCGTCGGTCGCCGTTTCTTCATCTGGTCGACCCACGGGCTAGGGGTCTTCGAGTGCGTCAACACCGCTCGAGCCCCGTGAATGAGTAGCGTGCGCAAGTATGTGTCGCCTCTCTTACTGATTCCATGCAGGACCACCTTGCCGCCCGAACCGGTCTGCTTGGGCACGAGGCCCGCCCACGCCGCAAATTCCCGCCCCGAACTGAACGCCTTTGGGTCGCCCATCATCGCTACCGCAGCCGTGGCCGTCAGCAACCCCACGCCGGGAATCTCGCAAATTGCCTTCACCGCCTTGTCTTCCTTCTTCCAGTCGCGCATCCGCCGCTCAATTTCGGCAACCTGCTCGTCCAGTCTCGCCAGACCATTCCATTGCTCGCGCAGCGTATCGATCAACGCTGAGGGTAGGCGCTCCGCGATTCTGCCAAGTGCGGCCGGTATCTCCTGATCTAGCTTTGCCCTGCCTTTACTCATTACCTCGCCGTATTCCGTCAGTAGTCCGCGCAGCCCATTGATTTGCATGGTGCGGAATTTCACCAACTGCTCACGCATTCGGTGCAACGCCAGCATTGCCTGTTGTATTTCCGTCTTCACAGCCACCGGCTTGCCAGGCTGCTGGACAGCCAGCCAGATTGCTCGGGCGTCAGCGGCATCGTTCTTGTTGCGGATGTTGAATGCTTTCACGAATTCAGCCGGCATCAACTTCACCTGATGACCCAGCCTCATCAGTTGCCGGGCCCAGTGATGTGCACCGCTGCACGCTTCCATCCCCACCAGACAGGGGACACTGTTCGCGAAGTGCTCCAGAAACTTCGCCCGTCTAATCGGTTTGTTCACGATCTCACCGGTTTCCCGATCAACGTAATGCACCTGAAAAACTTGTTTGGCGATGTCTACGCCTACGGCCATACTGTTCATCGTGGGTCCTCCGGTCACCGGGAAATGCTTGCATTTTCCACCTGGGCACATCGATGCCGTTGGCCCGTGAGGATCCACCCCTCTTTACCCTCACGTGCGTGGGTGGGACGCGTTCATTTCATTCTCCTT
>NZ_LOYC01000051.1:0-3767 GCF_001524725.1 Burkholderia sp. MSMB1072 | reverse complement strand
GCGCCTGCCTTGGCCAGCTCCAGCGCGATTTCCTTGCCGATGCCGCTCGCGGCGCCCGTGACGACTGCGGTCTTGCCGCTCAGATCTGCTGCCATGTCCGTCTCCTCCCGTTGTCGGATCGATAAAACACGCGCCCGCCGTATCCGCGCTCATCGCGAAATCGTATCGGCGTGCCAGCCGTCATTGTGCACGATCGGCCCCGCCGTTCGCGCGCAAAACGTCTAAGCTTAAGGTCGATTCCGTTCGACAGGAGGTTCTCATGCACTATCGACGGCTAGGCCGCTCCGGCCTGCAGATCAGCGAGCTTTCCCTCGGTTCGTGGGTGACGTACGGCAATCAGGTCGACCAGCGGGTCGCGCGCGAATGCCTCGCCGCGGCCCGCGATGCGGGCGTCAATTTCTTCGACAACGCCGAAGTCTACGCCGGCGGCAAGTCCGAGGAAATCATGGGCCACGCGCTCAAGTCGCTCGATTGGCCGCGCATCAGCTATATCGTGTCCACGAAGTTCTTCTGGGGGCTCGCGGAAGCCCCGAACCAGTACCACACGCTGAACCGGAAATACCTGCTGAACGCGATCGACGGCTCGCTGCGCCGGCTGCAGCTCGACTATGTCGACCTCGTCTATTGCCATCGGCCCGATCCGCATACGCCGATCGAGGAAACCGTGTGGGCGATGAGCGACATGATCGTGCGCGGCAAGGCGCTGTACTGGGGCACGTCGGAATGGAGCGCCGACGAGATCCGCGCGGCGTGCGAGATCGCCGAGCGGCATCATCTGCACAAGCCGGTCGTCGAGCAGCCGCAGTACAACCTGTTCCACCGTACCAGGGTCGAACAGGAATATGCGCGGCTCTACGACGATTACGGTCTCGGCCTCACGACCTGGAGCCCGCTGGCGTCGGGACTGCTCACCGGCAAGTACCGCAACGGCGTGCCGGCCGGCAGCCGTGCGCAGTTGCAGGGCTACGACTGGATGCGCGAACGCCTGACCGATCGGGCCGCCAACGACATCGTCGAACGGCTCGGTGAGATTGCAGCCGAACTCGGCTGCAGTACCGGCCAATTGGCAATCGCATGGGTGCTCGCGAATCCGCGCGTGAGTTCGGTCATCACGGGCGCATCGCGGGTGGACCAGATCGGCGACAACATGCGCGCGCTCGACGTTGCAGCGAAGCTGACGCCGGATGTAAAGCAACGCATCGAGGCGGTAGTCGGCGACGCATACGAGTAAGGCGACTCACGGCCACTCGCGTACCACTCGCGTACAATACGCGGCCTCGGCGCCCGGCCCGACGGCCGCGCGCGATCCGCTTTCATCGATTCACCTTTCGTTTCAGGCAGCCCGCCATGCTCAGTTATCGTCACGGTTTTCACGCAGGCAACCACGCGGACGTGCTCAAGCACGCCGTCGTCGTCCAGCTGCTGCGCTACCTGAACAAGAAAGACAAATCGTACTGGTACATCGATACGCACGCAGGTGCCGGCGTGTACTCGCTGCGCGACGGTTATGCAGCGAAGACGTCGGAATTCGATACCGGCATCGGCCGGCTGTGGAACGAAAAGGACCTGCCTGAGGCGCTGGGCGACTACGTGGATGAAGTCCGCGCGCTGAACGCCGACGGCGAACTGCACTTCTATCCGGGCTCCCCGTACATCGCATGGCGGTCGATGCGCGAGCAGGATCGGATGCGCCTGTTCGAAATGCACACGACGGAAATCGATGTGCTGCGCCACAATTTCCGCGACGCGGGGCGACGCGCGATGATCTTCGCCGGCGACGGCTTCGAAGGTATCAAGGCGCTGCTGCCGCCGCCGCCGCGACGTGCACTCGTACTGATCGATCCGTCCTACGAGGACAAGAAGGATTACGCCCGCGTGGTGAGTTGCATGACGGAATGCCTGAAGCGTTTCGCGACCGGCTGCTATGCAATCTGGTACCCGCAGGTCACGCGGCTGGAATCGCAGCGCTTTCCCGAACAGTTGAAGCGCCTTCAACCGAACAACTGGCTGCACCTGACGCTGACGGTATCGAATCCGCCGACCGACGGACTGGGCCTCTACGGCAGCGGGATGTTCATCCTGAATCCGCCGTATACGCTCGCTCAGAGCATGAAAGAGGTACTGCCCTACCTGGTCGAGATGCTGGGCCAGGATAGCGGTGCCCGCTGTCAGATCGAGCACCGCGGAAACTGATCGGGCGACTGGTCGTTACGGCTGCGGTCTCGGCGCGAGCCTCGGCTGCCCGCTCCAAGCGGGAACATTGATATACGGCGCGACGAACAGCGGAACCGACGTGTTCGGCGCCTGCCCGGCCGGGGCCCGCATGCCCGCGGGCTCGACGATCGGCTCCGACGACAACGGTGCCGTCTGCAACACCAACCCGCCCTTGCCGTCCTGGATGCCGCGCTGCGTATCGAGAACGAGCGGCCTGGACGACGTCGCGGCACCGGCCGCGAGGCCATGAACGAGCACGGCCGCGCCCAGAACGAGACGCGCGCGAGCACTACGACGCACATCGACACGCAAACGCATGATCGTGTCCTTCAGGATGAAAAGCAGGTCCATACCATAGCGCTGCGCCGACGATTTCGCCAGATCCGGCGCACAAAAAACAAAGCCCCGTCAATACGGGGCTTGCTTGTCGTTCGGTGCCGCTCGGCACCTGACGGTGACTCCGATTACAGCGAGTAGCCGTTGGTTTCGAGCGAGCGGATGCGGCTCTCGAGCTGGACGATGTCCGACGACGTGGCGAGGTAGGCCTCACGGCGCTCACGTTCTGCGGATTCGAACCAGTTGCTCAGCTTTTCGACGATGTAGGCGATCATGACGTTCTCCAAGGAAGAGGGACCCCTGGTGAATCGAAATTCAGGGATTTCCCGTATAGGGTTATCCCGAATTATAGCGATGCCGCACCAAGATGCTAGTGAAATACTCGCATGGAGACCATTCCAATTCGGAATGGAGACAGCCACACTGTCCATAACTTATTGATTTTTAATGATGTTGAGTTTGAGCCCGTTTTGAGACTCGAAGGCCTGCACTAATTTGGTTCGCCGACGGGGTCGGCCAGGCGCGCCAAAATCGGGCATTCAGGCCGCCCGTCACCATGGCAGTGCGCAGCCAGATCGACCAATGTGTCGCGCATGTCGCTCAGTTCCGCGATGCGTTTGTCGAGTTCGGCCACGTGCTCAAGAGCGATCGATTTCACCTCAGCGCTGGCGCGAGAGCGATCCTGCCAGAGCATCAGCAGCTTGCGAATGTCCTCGACGAGAAAGCCGAGTCGTCTCGCCTGGCGGATGAACCGCAAGATATGAATTTCGTCCGCACCGTAGATCCGGTAGCCGGCATCGCTACGCTTGCTCGGCGCAAGAAGGCCGACTTGTTCGTAGTACCGGATCATCTTCGCGCTGACTCCGGATTCGCGCGACGCGTCGCCGATATTCATTCCTCCGCCCTCTTCATCAAGTCCAGGTTTCGAACACGAACGTCGACGGATACTCGCGTCGACGACACTTCGATCGTATCAAATCACGGGGTTTCGTTCCGAGGGAGGACTTGGCACGCAGCAGAAACGCAGATGACCGATCTGGCGCGCTCGCGATTGGATTACGAGGAATGAGCGCACATCACCGCGTGCTTTTTCTCGGCGCCGAAATGCAAAAACCCCCGCCTGATCGGGCGGGGGTCCTTGGCTTAGGGAGCCTGACGATTACCTACTTTCACACGGGAATCCGCACTATCATCGGCGTGGAGTCGTTTCACGGTCC
>NZ_LOYC01000050.1:0-135254 GCF_001524725.1 Burkholderia sp. MSMB1072 | reverse complement strand
GCCTTCGCAAGCGTCGCCTTCGCGCTGTTCAGCGCGGCGATGTACGGCGCCGGATCGATCTTGTAGAGGCGCTGGCCCGCCTTGACGTCGGTGCCTTCGGTGAATTCACGACGCAGCACGATGCCGTCGACCCGCGCGCGCACTTGCGCGACGAGGAATGCACTGGTGCGGCCCGGCAGGTCGGTGAAGACCGGCACGGCTTGCGGCTGGACGGTGACGACGCCGACTTCCGGCGTTTGCGGCGGCGGTGCCGATTCTTTTTTCCCGCACGCGGCCAGGAAAACGGCGGCCGTCGCGACAGTGATTAAGCGGTATGGAACCCGTTCGACGCGCATGGAGCGACCTCTGTGTATAACCAATGGAATAAGTGACGCGCCCGGCAGGAGCGCAACACGGATGCGCCTCGCGGCGCAGATCGAACACCTGAATTACTGGACTGCTAGATACAGCACGTCGGCACGAGACCTCCGTGCCGACGGGGATGCCGCGAACTGCGGACTGGTACTGGGGCGGGAATCAGCAGAGTGGGATATTAACTGATTGCCACTTGGGTCATTCGATCGTAGGGTGGTATTGTATATACATTCACGAATGTATGTAAAAAGCCCGTTTGTGCTCCGCCGACTGCCCAGTCTTACAGATTGTTACCAGCAGCAAGCATAGCCCGTCTGCATGACGGCGACGAGGGGTTGCGAACCCTATATTCACCGACGATCGATCCAATCAGGCCTGCACATGGTCAGACGTACCAAGGAGGAGGCGCTCGAGACGCGCAATCGCATTCTCGACGCCGCCGAACACGTGTTCTTCGAGAAAGGCGTGTCGCATACGTCGCTCGCGGACATCGCCCAGCACGCCGGCGTGACGCGCGGCGCGATCTACTGGCATTTCGCGAACAAGAGCGAACTGTTCGATGCGATGTTCGACCGTGTGCTCCTGCCGATCGACGAATTGAAGCGGATACCGCTCGACGCGCCGGGCGGCAATCCGCTCGACAAGGTGCGCCAGATCCTGATCTGGTGCCTGCTCGGCGTGCAGCGCGACCCGCAGCTGCGGCGCGTGTTCAGCATCCTGTTCATGAAGTGCGAGTACGTCGCGGACATGGAGCCGCTGCTGCAGCGCAACCGCGCGGGGATGAGCGAGGCGCTGCACATGATCGACGCCGATCTCGCGGTGGCCGTGGGGCTCAAGCTGCTGCCGGAGCGGCTCGATACGTGGCGCGCGACGCTGATGCTGCACACGCTCGTCAGCGGGTTCGTGCGCGACATGCTGATGCTGCCCGACGAAATCGACGCCGAGCAGCATGCGGAAAAGCTCGTCGACGGCTGCTTCGACATGCTGCGCTACAGCCCGGCGATGCTGAAGGACCGCGACTGACGCGGCGCATGGCGCGCCCCGTCGCCGTGCCGGGTCAGGCCGCTTCCGCGCGATGCGCGCGAGCCCGCCGGTTCGACGCGGCCACCGAATCGCGCGCCGGCATCGGCGCGCCGGCCAGCCCCGCGATCCATGCGTCGGTCGACATCACGGCCGCAAAATTCGACTGGAACACCACCGCGTACGCGCGGTGAATCTCCTCGGCGCTCGCCGCGCCCGCTTCGTTCGCGTAAGGCAGCGCGCCCGTCGCATCGTCCAGGTATTCGACCTTCAGCCCCGCATGCGCCGCGTGATAGACCGTCGACGCATTGCAGTTGTGCGTCATGTAGCCGGCCACCGCGAGCGTGTCGATGCCGTGCGCGTCGAGCCACGCGGCGAGATCGGTGCCGGCGAACGAACTGGCCTGCGCCTTCTCGATCCGATGCGCGTACGGCCGGCTGGCGACCACCGCGTGCAGCGCGACGCCGTCGGTGCCGGGCGCGAAGATCGGCGCGCCGGCCGGCGCGACGTGCTGAACCACGATCACCGGCACGCCGGCCGCGTGCGCGGCGTCGATCGCGCGGCCGATGTTCGCGAGCGACACGTCGAGCGGTGGATATTCGATCGGCAGGTTGCCCGTCACGTATTCGTTCTGCACGTCGATCACGATCAGTGCGCGGCGGAAAGCGGGACGGGAAGCGGAATGCGGGACGGCGTTCGACATGGCGGGCTCCTGGTCGGCGGCGCTGCCCCGCCCCGGAGCGGGGCGGCCAGCAGTGCGATGCGACGCATTGTCGGGCCGCGTGGCGAGCGCCGATAGTGGCCCGATAGCCATTCTTCGATAAAATCGGGCCATCGCCTTTCCGGAACCCGCCATGCTCGCCGCCGCGTCGCCCGCCCCATCCGTTCCGACCGTCGTCGCCGTGATCGCGTACGACGGCATCAGCCCGTTCCACCTGTCGGTGCCGTCGGTCGTGTTCGGCAAGGAGCGCGACGCGGACGCGTCGCCCGCGTTCACGTTCCGCGTCTGCTCGGCCGAGCGCGGCCCGCTCGCGACGACGGGCGGCTTCACGATCGCCGCGCCGTACGGGCTCGATGCGCTCGACGATGCGGACATCGTCATCGTGCCCTCCTGGCGCGACCCCGACGAAGCGCCGCCCGACGCGCTGCTCGACGCCGTGCGCGCGGTCGCCGCGCGCGGCGCCGAACTCGTCGGGCTGTGTCTCGGCGCTTACGTGCTCGCCGCGGCCGGCCTGCTCGACGGCCGCCCGGCCACCACGCACTGGGCGTGGGCCGACGATTTCGCCCGGCGCTTTCCGCGCGTGAAACTCGATCCCGACGTGCTGTACGTGGACGACGGCAACCTGACGACGTCGGCCGGCACCGCCGCGGGGCTCGACTGCTGCCTGCACGTCGTGCGGCGACGCTTCGGCTCGGACGCCGCGAACCGGATCGCGCGCCGCCTCGTGATCCCGCCGCACCGGCAGGGCGGGCAAGCCCAATACGTGCCGCAGCCGGTCGCCGCACACCCGCGCGATGCGCGGCTCGCGGGCCTGCTCGACTGGGTGCGCGCCCATCTCGACGCCGCGCACAGCGTCGATTCGCTCGCCGAGCGCGTACTGATGAGCCGGCGCACGTTCACGCGCCACTTCCGCCAGGCGACGGGCACGACCGTCACGGCGTGGCTGCAGGCCGAGCGGCTCGCGCGCGCGCGGCATCTGCTCGAAACCACCGGACAATCGATCGACGCGATCGCGCAGGCGGCCGGCTACGGCTCGAGCGTGTCGCTGCGCCAGCATTTCGCGGGCGCGCTCGGCACGTCGCCGTCTGCGTATCGAAGGGAATTTCGCGGCGCCGGAGCCGGCGCGGGACAGTGACGCCTGCCGCACGGGCGGCGGGCAGGCCGTGACGCGGAGCCGGGCGGCCGATCAGCCGCCGTTGAACCAGCGTGCCGCGTAAAGCAGCAGCGCGACGAACACGATCATCGCCGCCCAGGCCCACACGGGTATCGTGCCGGAATCGCGATGCCGGAGCGCGCTCGCCGCCCGCCCGCTCAGCGCGCCGCCGAGATGCGGCGGCAGCGCACGCTTCGTCGCGGCCACTAGCGATGCCGGCCGCAGAAATACGTGCTGGCGCCGCTGCGCGGATGCGCTCGCGCGATTCGGCGCGAGACCGTGCTTCGCCTGCACGACCGCCCCGAACTCGCGGAAGAACGTATCGGTCCATTCGCGCAGCGCATTGTCGATCTGCCGCCCCGGCAGTTCGGCGAGCGGCCCGCTCGCCGTCGCCCAGACCACGTACTCGATTCGCGTGGCGGTCGCATCGTCATCCGGCATCAGTGCGAGTTCGACCTGGCCGCGCAGTGCGCCGAGCCCGTCGGCCCGCGCCTTGAAGTTGAGCACGCGGCGCGGCTGCCCTTCCGCGTCGCCCTGCTCGGCGGCCGCATGCGCGCGCACGTCGTAGCGGGCACGCAGTGGGCCGAGCGGCACCGTGATCGTCAGCGCAAATTCGCCGTGCGCGAGTTTCACGAACGATTCGCAATGATCGAAGCTCGCGCGCAACAGCGCGAGATCCTCGAGCGCATCCCGTACGACAGGCGGCGCGAGCGGTACGCGTAACGTGTCGTTCAGTTCCATGACGCCTCCCCGATGAACGCGCGCCGCATCAGGACGTCTCGACGAGACTGTCGATCCGCGCGACATCGAAGGCGACGTAGTGCGCCAGCACGGCCGCCGCCTCGTTCGGTTCTTCGTAACTCCATGCGGCGTTCTCGATCACGCCGTCTTCCGTCTGCAAGTCGAAATGCACGGCCTGCCCCCTGAACGGGCAGGCCGACGTGACGCCCGATTTCACGAGCCGGCGCATGTTGACGTCGCTGCGCGGCAGGTAATGGATGTCCGGGAGCCCCGCTTCACGCACGGTCAGCGCGCCGTGCGAATCGGCATAGGTGATGCCGCGATGGATCACGCGCACGCGATGACGGTTCGGCACGATTTCGAGTCGAGGGTCGGCTGCATCGGACATCGTTTCTCCTTCGGGCGGCCGCCAGGCCGGGGCAGGAAACGAAAAAGCCACGGCACGCATGCCGTGGCTTTCATTATGGGCGAAACTTCGTCCGATTGCGCGCCCGGGGCCCGGACCGCGCGCGGCGGGCTACTGCGCACTCCACTGGAACGCGGCTTTCGCGCCGCCCTTCGCGCCGACCGTGACGGCGCGCGATTCGTCGCTACCCTGGTACGACGCATGCACCGTATAGCGCCCCGGCGGCAGCTTCACCAGCATGTACGGCCCGCGCGCGTCGGTCGACAGCACCTCGGTACCCTTGCCGTCGACGATCCGGACATGGACGTCGGCCAGGAACTCGCCGCCCTTGCCGGTGAAGCGCAGCGCCAGTGGCCACGACGCCTCGTTACGCTGGAATGCCGTCGACTGGTCCTTGCCGATACCGCCCGACACGTAGCTGACATCGCCTTGCTGGCTCGCGGCGGGCAGGCCGTCCGACTGCGCGTACGCGCCGGTCGCGCCGGCCGCGAGGCCAGCGGACAGCGCCGCGGCGACGGCAAATCGGGACACGTTGCGTAGATATTGCATGGCTCTCTCCTTGGGGTCGGAACACATACGGGGCGCAGCGTCACGCGGGTCGCACGGCGGCGCCCGCCGCGGCCGGCCGGACCGGCCGTCGGCCGTGGCCGGTCAGCTCAAGTCGACCGGCACGAAGATCTGTGCATTATCGCGCTGGATCAGCAGAGCAAGACTGTTGCCCGCGCCCTTCACCGCGTCGCGCAACTGCTCGGGGCTCGTGACCGGGCGGCCGTTGACCGCGAGGATCACGTCGCCCGGCTGGATGCCCGCGTTGGCGGCCGGCCCGCCGGCCTGCTGCACGATCAGCCCGTGCGACAGGTTGCTGGCGCTACGCTCCTGCGGCGACAGCGGACGCACCGCGACACCCAGGCGGCCCTGTTCGACCGGCCCGCCGTCGTTCGACGCGAGCTTCGCATCGGACATCGCGCCGAGCGTCACGCTGATCGACTTCTTCGACTTGTCGCGCCAGATCTGCAGGTCGGCCTTCGAACCCGGCTTCAGGTTCGCGATCTGCGCGGGCAGCGACGTCGAATCGGCGACCGGCGAACCGTTGACCGACAGGATCACGTCGCCCGGCTGCAGGCCGGCCTTCGCGGCCGGCCCGTTGGCGTCGACCGAGCTGACGAGCGCGCCGTCCGGCTTCTGCAGTCCGAACGAGCTCGCGAGCGTCTGGTTCAGCCCCTGCACGGCGACACCGAGGCGGCCGCGGCTCACGTGGCCCGTCTTCACGAGCTCGTCCTTCACCTTGATCGCCTCGTTGATCGGGATCGCGAACGACAGGCCCTGGAAGCCGCCCGTCTGCGAGTAGATCATCGAGTTGATGCCGATCACCTCGCCCTGCAGGTTGAACAGCGGGCCGCCGGAGTTGCCGGGGTTCACCGGCACGTCGGTCTGGATGAACGGCGTGTAGTTCTCGTCCGGCAGCGCGCGCGACTTCGCGCTGATGATGCCCGACGTGACCGTGTTGTCGAAGCCGTACGGCGAGCCGATCGCGACGACCCACTGGCCGACCTTGCTCTGCGCCGGGTCGCCGATCTTCACGGTCGGCAGGCCGCTCGCGTCGATCTTCAGCACGGCGACGTCGGACTGCTTGTCGGAGCCGACGACCTTCGCCTTGTATTCGCGCTTGTCGGTCAGCTTGACCGTGACGACGTTCGCGCCGTCGATCACGTGTGCATTGGTGAGGATGTATCCGTCGGAACTGACGATGAAGCCCGACCCGAGACTCGCGCTCGGCTGGTCGTCCGGCTGCGCGTCGCCGCCCATGCCCGGCACCTGGCCGTAGAAGTGCTTGAAGAACTGGTAGAACGGGTCGCTCGGATCGATCGGCAGTTGCGGTTGCGGCGCGCGTCGCGACACCTGCTTCACGACATGCTTCGCGCTGATGTTCACGACCGCCGGGCCGTAGGTCTCGACGAGCCCGGAGAAATCGGGAATGCCGGTCTTGGCCGCGGCTTCGGCCGGCATCAATGCGGCCGCCTGCGCGGGCGTGATGATCTGCGGATCGGCGCGGCGGGTGCCGGCGAAATAGCCGGCCGACAGGGCCGCCGCCACGGCGACCGCGACGGTGCCGCGCGCAAGGAATCGGGTGTTCATCGTAGGACCTCCTCTTTGTTAGGACGCAGCGTAACGACCCTGACTTAAAGGAGGCTTAATCAGCCTTAAGCGGGGCTTAAGCGGCTGCCGGCGGCGAACCCGCGCCACCCTCGCCGGGAGCCCCCTTCAGACGGATTCGGAAGACTGCGGCGCCGGGGCCGGCATCTCGGCATCGCGGAACACGACGCTGACGAGCAGGCCGCCCGCGGCCGCATCGCCGAGCGACACCGTCGCGCCCTGCTGCGCCGCCACGCGCTTGACGATCGCGAGCCCGAGCCCGCTGCCCGACACGTCGGTGCGCGCGCGCGCCGTGCTGTCGCGATAGAAGCGGTCGAACACGCGCTCGCGCTCTGCCGCCGGAATGCCCGGCCCGCTGTCGGCGATCTGCACGCATGCGCGGCCCGCCGCGTCGCGCGTCAGCGACACGTCGATGCGGCCGCCGTCCGGCGTGTACTTCACCGCGTTGTCGAGCAGGTTGCCGAACATCACGCGCAGCGCGCCGACGTCCGCGACGACGCTCGCCGCGCACGTTTCCTCGAAGCCGAGATCGATGTCGTGCCGCTGCGCGAGCGGCGCATGCGCGGCCACGCATTCGGCGAGCAGCGCCTGCAGGTCGACCGGTTCGCGCATCGTCGCGCCGTCCGGCTCCGCGCGCGCGAGCGCGAGCAGTTGCTCGGTGAGACGCGTCGCGCGCGACACGCCGTCCTGGAGATCCGCGATCGCCTCGCGGCGCGACGCCTCGTCCTTCGCACGGGCGACGAGCTGAGCCTGGATCTGCACGGCGGCGAGCGGCGTGCGCAATTCGTGCGCGGCGTCGGCGACGAACGCCTTCTGCGTGTCGAGCGCCGCCGACAGCCGCGCGAGCAGCCCGTTCAGCGCCCGCACGAGCGGCTGCACCTCGAGCGGCAGGCGCGCGTCGGGCAGCGCATCGAGCGCTTCCGGCCGGCGCGCCTCGACCGCGCGCGTCACGCGCGCGAGCGGCGCGAGCCCGCGCCCGACGATCCCCCACACGGCCGCGCCGAGGAACGGCAGCAGCACGATCAGCGGCCACAGCGTGCGCAGCGCGACGTTCGCCGCCAGCCGGTTGCGCACCGACAGCGGCTGCGCGAGCTGCACGACGTTGTCGCCGACGATCGCGCCGTACACGCGCCATTCGCCGCGATCGGTGCGCTCGGTCGAGAAGCCGAGCTCGGCGCGCGGCGCGATCGGCGCGCGCGGATGCGAGAAGTACATCAGCACGCCGTTGCGATTCCAGATCTGGATCACGATGCCTTCGTCGCCGTTGGTGCGCGAGCCGAACACCTGCGAGAACGGCTCCGACGGCAGCGCCGCGGCGATTTCCTGCAACTGGTAGTCGAACAGTTCGTTCGCTTCGGCGAGCGCCTGCCGGTAGATGAGCCAGCCCGCCATGCCCACGCCCGCGACGACGATCGCGAGCAGCCAGATCAGCAATTGATGACGAATCGACCGCACGCGTCAGCTTTCCTTGACGACCATGTAGCCGAGCCCGCGCACGTTGCGGATCAGGTCCGAGCCGAGCTTCTTGCGCAGCGCGTGGATATAGACCTCGACCGTGTTGCTGCCGATCTCCTCGCCCCAGCCGTACATCTTCTCCTCGAGCTGGCTCTTCGACAGCACCGCGCCCGGCCGCGCGAGCAGCGCCTCGAGCAGCGCGAACTCGCGCGCGGACAGCGCGACGGGCGCGCCGTCGAGCGTCACCTGGTGCGACGCGGGATCGAGCGTGAGCGCGCCGTGGCGGATCAGCGACTCGCTGCGTCCGGCCTGGCGGCGGATCAGCGCGCGCATCCGCGCGCCCAGCTCGTCGAGATCGAACGGCTTGACGAGGTAGTCGTCGGCGCCGGCGTCGAGCCCCTTCACGCGATCGGCGACCGCGTCGCGCGCGGTGACGATCAGCACCGGCAGCGCCAGCCCGCGCCCACGCAGCGTGCGCAGCACGTCGATGCCGTCGCGCTTCGGCAGGCCGAGATCGAGCAGCAGCAGATCGTACGTCTCGCCGCCGAGCGCCGTGAGCGCGGCGTCGCCGTCCTGCACCCAGTCGACCGCAAAGCCGTCCGAGCGCAGCGCCTTGCGCACGCCCTCGGCAATCATTCGATCATCTTCGACAAGCAGAATCCGCATCGGGACAGGCATCCATGGGCGAGTCAAACACGGCGACCATTGTAGCGCCGCGCATCGCGTGCGCGGCACCGTGCAATGCAACAGTAAGGCGGATTGCAAGGGGCCTGCCCCGACTTGTCTCTACAATGTGCGCTTCGGCGCCCCCGCGCGTCCTGCCCGAGCCCCCGCTTTTCCCGTATTCGCCCATGCCGATTTCCGATCTTTCCGCCCGGTTCGTCCCCCGCGCCCGCGTCTGTCTGCGGGCGGCCGCCGTCGTCGCCACGTGCACGGCCCTCGCGTTCGCGCCGTCCGCGCAGGCCCGCAAGAAGTCCCACAAGGAAGCGCGCAAGACTGCCGTCGTGTCGCCGGCCGCGCGCGCGGCCGGCCTGCCGGCATCCGTGCTCGTCGCGCTGCAGCGTGCGAAGGTGCCGGCGTCGGCGATGAGCGTCGTCGTCGAGCGCGTCGGCGATCCGCAACCGCTGATCGCATGGAATGCGAGCCGGCCGATGCTGCCGGCCTCGACGATGAAGCTCGTGACGACCTTCTCGGGCCTGTCGATCCTCGGCCCCGACTACCGCTGGCGCACGACCGCGTACACGGACGGCACGGTCGACCCCGACGGCACGCTGCAAGGCAACCTGTACATCAAGGGCACCGGCGATCCGAAGCTCGTGCCCGAAGAACTGATCGACCTCGTCGACAAGCTGCGCAAGGCCGGCGTCAAGCGCGTGGCCGGCGGTCTCGTGCTCGACAAGAGCTATTTCGCTGCGTCGACGCGCGACCTGCCGTCGTTCGACGACGATGTCAGCGCGCCGTACAACGTCGGCCCCGATCCGTTGCTGTATGCATTCAAGGCCGTGTCGTTCACGGTCACGCCGGGCGATGACGGCAAGGTCGCCGTCGACGTGCTGCCGCCGCTCGCGAACCTGTCGATCGACAACCAGCTCGTCGAAGGCTCGGGTTCGTGCAGCGCGGCCGCCGCGGCTGCGCGCCCGACGCTGACGGCCGGCGGCGGGATCATGACCGCGTCGTTCGCCGGCGACTACCCGCTGCGCTGCGGCGCGCATACGACCAACCTCGCGATCCTCGATCACACGACGTTCTTCGCACGCGGCTTCCTCGCGCTGTGGCAACAGGACGGCGGCACGATCGCGGGGCCCGTCAGCGAGGGCAAGGTGCCCGCCACCGCGCGGCCGCTCGCCGTGCATCACAGCCCGGTGCTCGGCAGCATCGTCTACGACATCAACAAGTTCAGCAACAACGTGATGGCGCGCAACCTGTTCCTGACGATCGGCGCGGTCAGCGGCAAGCCGCCCGCGACGCCCGAGCAGTCGAGCCGCGCGATCCAGGCGTTCCTGCAGAAAAACGGCATCGCGATGCCCGACCTCGTGCTCGAGAACGGCTCCGGGCTGTCGCGCGAAGAGCACGTGAGCGCGCTGTCGCTCGCCGCGCTGCTGCAGGCCGCGAACGCGAGCCCCGTCGCGCAGGCGTTCGTCGATTCGCTGCCGATCGCGGGCATCGACGGCACGATGAAGAACCGCCTCACCAACGCGGGCGTGCTCGGCAACGCGCACATCAAGACCGGCACGCTGCGCGACGTGCGCGCGATCGCCGGCTACGTCGCCGGTGCGGACGGCCAGAGCTACGTCGTCGTCAGCTTCATCAACAACGATCACGCGGAAGGCGCACGCGCCGCGCACGACACGCTGCTCGAGTGGATCTACGCGGGCGCGCACTGACGATCCGTGCGGCGTGCAACGTGCGGCGCGCAACGTGCAGCGCGCAGCGCAGCGGGCCGTCGCGACAGCGCGGCACGCGCGCCCCCGCACCGCGTCGCCCGCGAAAATCTCGCCGCGCAGTTTGAAACGCCCGCGCCACCGTCGCGCGACGCCCCGTGCGCACGCTGCGCCTGCAAAACGGGGCCACACCGCCCGGCCCCGCGCAGTACGGGTTCCGTAGAAACCCTATCCTCTGAGGGAACCTTCTACGCTGCCCCCTCGCCTAGCGCGTGGCGATTGCGTAGGCTATTGGCCTGACCGATATCTACAACGGGCCACACGCCCGGCCTCATGGCTTGCAGGGGAACGAAGGAGACACGCCCATGCGATTCGACGTCGAATTGCTTCTGCTCGCGCTGGCGCCCGTCTTCCTGCTCTGCATCGCGTGGGAGGCCTGGCACTTCGCCCGCACCCGCGCGCAGGACCGCATCTATGCATGGCGCGACACGCTGTGCAACGCGGCGCTCGCGCTGATGCACCAGGGCGCCGACAAGATCGCATGGCTGTTCGTGATTCCCGTTTATGCGTACTGCTATCGGCACTATCGCGTCTACACGTGGCACGACGGCTGGCTGTCGTTCGCGGTGCTGTTCGTCGCGCAGGACTTCCTCTACTACGTGTTTCATCGCGCGAGCCATCGCGTGCGCTGGCTGTGGGCCGCGCACGTCGTGCACCACTCGTCCGAACGGATGAATTTCTCGACCGCGTTCCGCCAGAGCCTGATGTACCCGATCGCGGGCATGTGGCTGTTCTGGCTGCCGCTCGCGTTCGCCGGCTTTCCGCCGCAACAGATCGTCGGCATCGTGCTGATCAACCTCGCGTTCCAGTTCTTCGTGCACACGCAGGCGATCGGCAAGCTCGGCTGGCTCGAATACGTGCTGAACACGCCGTCGATCCACCGCGCGCACCATGCACGCAACGCGCGCTACATCGACCGCAATTACGCAGGCGTCCTCGTGATCTGGGATCGCCTGTTCGGCAGCTATGTCGAGGAAACGCCCGACGATCCGCCGCGCTACGGAATCGTCGAGCGGCTCGGCTCGAACAACCCGCTCGTCGCGACGTTCCACGAGTGGGCGGCGATGGCGTCCGACGCGTGGCGCGTCGGCGGATGGCGCAACAAGCTGCGCGCGATTTTCGGCCCGCCCGAATGGGCGAGCGCTTATCATGCGCAGATCGCCGAGGCCGCGAACCCGGATCCGCGCACCGTGCCGCAGGCGGCTGCGCGCGACCGATAAACCGTTTCAGCCAACGGCCGCCGCGCAGCCCGGAACCGAGCAGGCACGCGGCAGATGAGAAACACATCAGGGCCATATCTACGAGGAGATCGAACGATGCAGACACAACAACACGCCCCTTCCCGCACGCGCCGGCGCATGCTGCGCACCGCGCAAGTCGCGATCGCCGGCGCCGCGCTCGCGTTGCTCGCCGCATGCGGCGGCGGCGACGACAACAACGGCAGCAGCGCGTCGAACACGCCGCCGTCGGGCGTGAAGATGCAGATCGTGTCGTTCGGCGACAGCCTGTCCGACGTCGGCACCTACTCGCAGATCAAGCTCGGCTTCGGCGGCGGCCGCTTCACGACCAACCCGGGCCAGGTCTGGACGCAGGACGTCGCGCAGTACTACGGCGACACGCTGCAACCCGCGAACCAGGGCGGCTTCGGCATCCCGCTGCAGGCGACGGGCGGCCTCGGCTACGCGCAAGGCGGCTCCCGCGTGACACTGCAGCCGGGCATCGGCCATGCGGACGCCAGCGTGCCGAACCCCGACTACGCCCAGGCGACGACGACGCCGATCGCCGACCAGGTCAAGCAATACCTGACGCAGCACGGCAGCTTCAACGCCGGCCAGATCGTGCTGATCAACGGCGGCGCGAACGACATCTTCTACCAGGCCCAGGTCGCGCAGGCGCAAGGCAACACGCCGGCCGCGCAACTCGCGGCGGCGCAGGCGATCGGCCTGGCCGCGCAGCAGCTCGGCGGGATCGTCCAGCAGATCGTCGCGGCGGGCGCGACGCACGTGTTCGTCGCGAACGTGCCGGACATCGGCGGCACGCCGCTCGCGCTGCAAGGCGGCGCGAGCACGCAGGCCGCGTTCACGCAACTGTCGGGGCTGTTCAACAAGACGCTCGTCGGCACGCTGGCCGCGCTGAAGGTCGACCCGACGAAGTACGTGGTGGTCGATTCGTTCACGTGGCAGGACGGCATCGCGGCCAACTACCAGGCGAACGGCTTCAGCGTGTCGAATACCGACACCGCCTGCAACCTGAAGGCGATGGTCCAGGCCGCCACGCAGTACGGCGTCGCGAATGCGACCGCGTTCGGCTCGTCGCTGTTCTGCTCGCCGCAGACCTACACGGTCGCGAACGCGGACCAGACCTACATGTTCGCCGACACGGTCCACCCGACGACGCACCTGCACGCGCTGTTCGCGCAATACGTCCAGCAGCAGATCGCGAAATCCGGCGTCGGCAAGTAAGCCGCCGGCCACGCGCCCAAACGAAAACGCCCGACCGGTTCGCCGGTCGGGCGTTTTTTCATTCGGCAGGCGCCTGCACGCGTCAGTCGCGTGCTTCGAATGCCGCCGCCGCGCGGCCGAGGCGATCGTTGACCGCGATCCATTCGATGGTCTCGGGCAGCTTCTCGACGAGGATACGCGCGACCTGCGCGCGATCGAGCGCCCGCAGCATGCCGTACAGGTCGCGTGCATAGGCCTGCGGATCTTCCGGCGCCGCGATGAAATGCACGCCGTCGGCCTGCGCCCAGTGTCCTGCCCGCGACGCACGTGCGACGAGCGCGACGCGCTCGCCGTCGGTTTGCGCGGCCGCGAGCAGCGGCTCGAGCGCGTCGAACGGCAGCAGCGCGAGCGGCGTGCGCGGTGCGTAATGCGCTTTCAGCGTGCCCGACGCGCGCGGCGCGGTCGCGTCGCTGCCGTCCGGCAGCTTCGGCGCGCGACCGAGGACGTCGGCGATCTGCTGCGGCGTCACGTGGCCCGGGCGCAGCAGCGCCGGGAAGCCGCGCGACAGGTCGAGGATCGTCGATTCGATGCCAACTTCGGATGCGCCGCCGTCGAGCACGTGCACGGTATCGCCGAATTCGTCGCGCACGTGTTGCGCGGTCGTCGGGCTCACGTGGCCGAACCGGTTCGCGGACGGCGCCGCCACGCCGCCGTGGCCGCCGCGCCGTGCGCTGAACGCGGCCAGCAGCGCCTGCGCGACCGGATGCGACGGACAGCGCAGCCCGACCGAATCCTGCCCGCCGCTCACGGCATCCGGAATGCGCGCATGACGCTTCAGGATCAGCGTCAGCGGGCCCGGCCAGAACGCATCGATCAGCGCGTGCGCGTCGGCCGGCAGATCGTCGGCCCAGTAGCCCGGATCGCCGCCGGGCGGCAGATGCACGATCACCGGATGGTTCGCGGGCCGCCCTTTCGCCGCATAGATGCGCGCGACGGCCTCGGGATTCGCCGCGTCGCCGCCGAGCCCGTAGACGGTTTCGGTCGGAAATGCGACGAGCTGGCCCGCGTCGAGCAACGCGGCGGCCGCGTCGATCTGCGCGGGCGTCACGTGCTTCGGAAGATCGATGGACATCGGCCCGCGCCTCAGTCGAGCGGCACGCGCAGCAGTTGCGCGCACGCGTTGGCGGCGGCTACGGCTTCGTCGCGCGTCTCGGCCGTGAAATTCACGTGGCCCATCTTGCGGCCGACGCGCGCTTCTTCCTTGCCGTACAAGTGCAGGTGCGCGGCCGGCATCGCGGCGACCGTGTCCCACGGCGGCGTGACGGCACCGGCTGCCGGACCGTCGGGGAACCACACGTCGCCGAGGATGTTCAGCATCGCGGCCGGCGAATGCTGGCGCGGGTTGCCGAGCGGCATGCGGGTCATCGCGCGCACCTGCTGCTCGAACTGGCTCGTTGCGCACGCATCGACCGTGTAGTGGCCGGAGTTGTGCGGGCGCGGCGCCATTTCGTTCGCGACGAACGAGCCGTCCTCCAGCACGAAGAACTCGACGCACAGCACGCCGACGTAGCCGAGCGTATCGGCGATCCGCACGGCCGCCTGCTGCGCCTCTTCGACGCGCGCGGCATCGGCCGCCGGCGCCGGCACGACCGTCAGCGCCAGGATGCCGTCGTGATGCACGTTCTGCGCGAGCGGGAACGCGGCCGAGCGGCCGTCCGCGCCGCGCGCGATCAGCGCCGACACCTCGTATTTCAGCGGCAGGCGCTTCTCCAGCACGCATGGCACGCCGCCGAGCGCGGCATGCGCGTCGCGTGCTTCCTGCGCGGTGGCGACGCGCACCTGGCCCTTGCCGTCGTACCCGAGGCGGGCCGTCTTCAGGATGCCCGGCAGCACCGCGTCGAGCGCGGCGTCGTCGAGCGCGGCGAGCGCCGCCGCCGATTCGATCACGACGTGCGGCGCGACCGGCACGCCCGACGCCTCGATGAAACGCTTCTCCGCGATCCGGTCCTGCGCGACCGCGACGCAGCGGCCGGCCGGTGCGACGAACGTCGTGCGCGCGAGGAAATCGAGGCTCGCGGCCGGCACGTTCTCGAATTCCGTCGATACGGCCTCGCACAGGTCCGCCAGTTCGGCGAGTGCGGCTTCGTCGTCGTACGCCGCGCGCAAATGGCGATCGGCGACCGCGCCGGCGGGGCTCGCCGGATCGGGATCGAGCACGGCGACGCGATAGCCCATCGACTGGGCGGCAAAGCAGAACATGCGGCCGAGCTGGCCGCCGCCGACCATGCCCAGCCACGCGCCGGGCAGGATCGGGGAAACGGAATCAGGAGTTGCGGTCATGTCAGTGGTCGGTCGCGGCGGAACGCGGAAATGCCCGCCGCAGTAGGAAAATCCGGCGCCGGCCGCGTCGTGCGGCCGCGCGCCATGCCGTCATTCCAGCGGCGGCAGCACCATCGCGTGCGCGGCTTCGTTCTGGCGCACGCGGAACGCCGCGAGCCGGTTCGCGTAGTCGACCGAGTTGCCGGACAGGATCGACACCGCGAACAGCGCGGCATTCGCAGCGCCGGCCTCGCCGATCGCGAACGTCGCGACGGGCACGCCCTTCGGCATCTGCACGATCGAGTGCAGCGAATCGACGCCCTTCAGGTACTTGCTCGCGACCGGCACGCCGAGCACGGGCACCGTGGTCTTCGCGGCCAGCATGCCGGGCAGGTGCGCGGCGCCGCCGGCGCCCGCGATGATCGCGCGCAGCCCGCGCTCGCGCGCCTTCTCCGCATAGTCGAACATCTCGTCGGGCATCCGGTGCGCGGACACGACCTTCGCTTCGTACGGCACGCCGAATTCCTGCAGGATCGCGACCGCGTTCTTCATCACGTCCCAGTCGGAACTCGAACCCATCAGCACGCCGACGAGCGGCGCGCTGTGCGTGTGGGCAGTTTGCTTTTCATTCATTTCGTGTGTTCCTGTCGACCGGAGTGAGTGCTTCAGCCCTTACTCCGGTCCCATGCAAAGCTCCGTCAGGCGAGCGACTGACCCGTGATGCGCTCGAGCGCTTCCTGGTACTTCGCGGCCGTCTTCTCGACGACGTCGGCCGGCAGCGCCGGCGCCGGCGCCGTCTTGCCCCACGGCTGCGCCTCGAGCCAGTCGCGCACGAACTGCTTGTCGAACGACGGCGGGTTCGTGCCGACTTCGTACTGGTCGGCCGGCCAGAAGCGCGACGAATCGGCGGTCAGCACTTCGTCCATCAGGTACAGCTTGCCGTGGTTGTCGAGACCGAATTCGAACTTCGTGTCGGCGATGATGATGCCGCGCGTCGCCGCGTAGTCGGCCGCTTCCTTGTACAGGCGAATCGAGATGTCGCGGATCGTCGCGGCCAGCTCGGTGCCGATGCGGCGCTCGGTTTCCTCGAACGTGATGTTCTCGTCGTGCTCGCCCATCTCGGCCTTCGCGGCCGGCGTGAAGATCGGCTCGGGCAGCTTCTGCGCGTTCTGCAGACCTTCCGGCAACTGCACGCCGCACACGGCGCCCGACGCCTGGTACTCCTTCCAGCCGCTGCCGGCCAGGTAGCCGCGCACGACCGCTTCGATCATGATCGGCTCGAGACGCTTGACGACCACGCCGCGGCCCTTCACCTGCTCGACCTCGTCGGCCGCGACGACCGCTTCCGGCGCGTCGCCCGTCAGGTGATTCGGCACGATGTGCGCGAGCTTGTCGAACCAGAAGTTCGCCATCTGGTTCAGCACGCGGCCCTTGTTCGGAATCGGCTCGCCCATCACCACGTCGAAGGCCGACAGGCGATCGGTCGTGACGATCAGGAGCTTGTCGTTGCCGACCGCGTAGTTATCGCGAACCTTGCCGCGACCGAGGAGCGGCAGCGAGCGGAGCGTGGATTCGTAAAGGGTAGACATCGTCTTTTCGCAGATAAGGAGCCAAACAAAAAGGGAAACGCCGTTCCCCGCGGCAGGCGGGAACGGCGGTCTTGCAATACGTCGGCGAACCGGCGGACGCAGCGCCCGGACGGCTGCCGGCCGGCCCTCGTTCGGCCGGACGGAACGGCTGCCGGGGCCGGACCGGATCCGGCCAGCCTGGCGGCCCGCCCATGCCCGGCGGCAGAACCGGGCGGGGCAATCGTACTACAGTCTCAGCGCACGACCTGGGCGAGCGCACCCGACTTGTACTGCTCGGCGATCTTGTCGAGCGACACCGGCTTGATCTTGCCGGCCTGGCCTTCGCAGCCGAACGCGAGGTAACGGTCGACGCAGACCTTCTTCGCGGCTTCGCGCGCGGGCTTCAGGTAGTCGCGCGGATCGAACTTGCCCGGATTCTCGAACAGGTAGCGGCGGATCGCGCCGGTGATCGCGAGACGCAGGTCGGTATCGATGTTGATCTTGCGCACGCCGTGCTTGATGCCTTCCTGGATTTCCTCGACCGGCACGCCGTAGGTTTCCTTCATGTCGCCGCCGAATTCGCGGATCTCGGCCAGCAGTTCCTGCGGCACCGACGACGAACCGTGCATCACGAGGTGCGTGTTCGGAATGCGCGCGTGGATTTCCTTGATGCGCTGGATCGACAGGATGTCGCCCGTCGGCTTCTTCGAAAACTTGTACGCGCCGTGCGACGTGCCGATCGCGATCGCGAGTGCATCGCACTGCGTGAGCTTCACGAAGTCGGCGGCTTGCTCCGGATCGGTCAGCAGCTGCTCGCGGGTCATCGTGCCTTCCGCGCCGTGGCCGTCTTCCTTGTCGCCCTTCATCGTCTCGAGCGAGCCCAGCACGCCGAGTTCGGCTTCGACCGTCACGCCGATCGAATGCGCCATCTCGACGACCTTGCGCGACACGTCGACGTTGTACTCGTAGGACGCGACCGTCTTGCCGTCGGCTTCGAGCGAACCGTCCATCATCACGCTCGTGAAGCCGCTGCGGATCGCGGCCGTGCAGACCGCCGGCGACTGGCCGTGATCCTGGTGCATCACGACCGGAATGTGCGGATACGATTCGACCGCCGCTTCGATCAGGTGGCGCAGGAACGGCTCGCCCGCATACTTACGCGCGCCGGCCGATGCCTGCATGATCACGGGCGCGCCGACCTGATCCGCCGCCGCCATGATCGCCTGGACCTGCTCCAGGTTGTTCACGTTGAAGGCCGGCAGGCCGTAACCGTGCTCTGCCGCGTGGTCCAGCAATTGACGCATTGATACGAGAGGCATTGTGGAACTCCTTGGAATGAAAACCGGTGCGCCCTGACGCCGGCGCGGCGCTCGCTCCCGGTCCAGACCGGGGCGGCACGGCGCGGCTGAGCGTCGAATAGCCGCATTTTATCGCGAAGCGCCTCCGATTCCGACCGCCCGGTAGCGCCCGCTCGCAATTTGTTACGTTCGCACGGCACAATCCGGCCAAAAAGGAGAAAAAAAGCCGCGCGGGGCTTCGGACCCCGCGCGGCTTTCGCGCAAAAAACGGTGCCGGATCGATTCCGGCCGATCCGGCCGCAGGCCGCAGGCCGGCTCGATGCGGCTCGGCCGGCGCTCAATAATGCTCGCCGACTCGTACGATCTTCAGCGTGTTGGTGCCGCCCGCCTGCCCCATCGGCTCGCCGACGGTCAGCACGACCATGTCGCCGTGCTGCACGTAACCCTGCTTGACGACGATCTCGAGCGCCGCCTGCAGCGCCGAATCGCGGTCGCTGTTGAAGTCGACGTGCAGCGGCGTCACGTTGCGGTACAGCGCCATCGTGCGCTCGCTGCCGACGCGCGGCGTCAGCGCGAAGATCGGCACGTGCGTGTAGTGACGCGACATCCACAGCGCGGTCGCCCCCGATTCGGTCAGCGCGACGATCGCCTTCGCGCCGAGGTGATACGCGGTGAACAGCGCGCCCATCGCGATCGACTGGTCGATCCGCGTGAACGTGCGGTCGAGGAAATCCTTGTCCAGCTCGACGTGCTCAGACTTTTCCGCCTCGACGCACACGGCCGCCATCGTCTCGATCGTGACGACCGGGTACTTGCCGGCGGCCGTCTCCGCCGACAGCATCACCGCGTCGGTGCCGTCGAGCACCGCGTTCGCGACGTCCGACACTTCCGCGCGGGTCGGCACCGGTGCGTAGATCATCGATTCCATCATCTGCGTCGCGGTGATCACGAGCTTGTTCGACTCGCGCGCCATCCGGATCATCCGCTTCTGCAAAGCCGGCACGGCCGCGTTGCCCACTTCCACCGCGAGGTCGCCGCGCGCGACCATGATGCCGTCGGATGCGTCGAGGATGCTCTGCAGCGCCGGAATCGCTTCCGCACGCTCGATCTTCGCGATCATCTTCGGCTTGATGCCGTACGGCGCGCCCGCGATGTTCGCGAGCTGGCGCGCCATTTCCATGTCGGTCGCGTTCTTCGGGAACGACACCGCGACGAGGTCCGCGCCGAGCGACATCGCGGTGCGGATGTCCTCCATGTCCTTCGCGGTCAGCGCCGGAGCCGACAGGCCGCCGCCCTGGCGGTTGATCCCCTTGTTGTTCGACAGCTCGCCGCCCACCTTGACGGTCGTGTGGATCTCGTCGCCGAGCACGCGCTCGACGGTCAGCACGATCAGGCCGTCGTTCAGCAGCAGCAGGTCGCCCGGCTTCAGGTCGCGCGGCAGCTCCTTGTAGTCGAGGCCGACGCGCTCGTCGTTGCCGAGTTCGCAGCCCGCATCGAGGATGAACGGCTGCCCCGGCACGAGCGTGGTCTTGCCGTTCTCGAACTTGCCGACGCGGATCTTCGGGCCCTGGAGGTCGGCCATGATCGCGATCTCGCGGCCGACCTTGCGGGCGGCCTCGCGCACCATTTCGGCGCGCTGGCGGTGATCGTCGGCCGTGCCGTGCGAAAAATTGAGCCGCACGACGTCGAGGCCCGCCTGCATCATCTGCAGCAGAGTCTCCGGCGAACTGGAGGCCGGGCCGATCGTGGCGACTATCTTGGTGGCGCGCTGCATGAAACTCCTCATCTGGATCAAGGTGGATGCGCTGGGTGAAACGCTGCGAGAGCCGGAAGCGGCAGGCCCAGCGGCGGCCGCTCCGGGGAGCGTGCCGGTGCTTGCGCCCGGCATCGCTTTGTTCTGAATCTCGTGGTGCTGCACGGCCGCGTCGCCGGCGGCCGCCGGTGCGCGCGGGGCGGTGTTCGCCCGCGCGGGCGCGCGTTTGCGCTTGCCCGCGCCAGCCGGCTGCTCCGCTTTCGCGGAGCGCGCGGCCTTCGTCGCCCCTGCGCGCGTCGCCACGCTCAGGCCGCCCGCGTTTCGAGCACTTCCACCGCCGGCAGCTTCTTCCCCTCGAGGAACTCGAGGAAGGCGCCGCCGCCCGTCGAGATGTAGCTGACCTGGTCGTGGATGCCGTACTTCGCGATGGCCGCGAGCGTGTCGCCGCCGCCCGCGATCGAGAACGCGGACGATTTGGCGATCGCTTCGGCGAGTGTCTTCGTGCCGTTGCCGAACTGGTCGAACTCGAACACGCCGACCGGGCCGTTCCATACGATCGTGCCGGCCTTCTCGAGCTGGCTGGCGAGCGCCTTGGCCGTATCGGGGCCGATGTCGAGGATCATGTCGTCCGCTTCGATGTCGGCGACCTGCTTCACCGTGGCCGCAGCCGTCGGCGAGAATTCCTTGGCGGTGACGACGTCGGTGGGGATCGGCACCGACGCGCCGCGCTCGCGCGCTTCGTCGATGATCGCCTTCGCCTCGGCGACGAGATCGGCCTCCGCGAGCGACTTGCCGATCGACAGACCGGCCGCGAGCATGAACGTGTTCGCGATGCCGCCGCCGACGATCAACTGGTCGACCTTGCCGGCCAGCGACTTCAGGATCGTCAGCTTGGTCGACACCTTGGAACCGGCGACGATCGCGACCAGCGGGCGCGCCGGGTTGCCGAGCGCCTTGCCGAGCGCGTCGAGTTCGGCCGCCAGCAGCGGGCCCGCGCACGCGACGGGCGCGTACTTCGCGATCCCGTGCGTGGTCGCTTCCGCGCGGTGCGCGGTGCCGAACGCGTCGTTCACGTACACGTCGCAGAGCTTCGCCATCTTTTGCGCGAGCTCGTCGGAATTCTTCTTCTCGCCCTTGTTCACGCGGCAGTTCTCGAGCAGCACGACCTGGCCCGGCGCAACGTTCACGCCGTTCTCGACCCAGTTCGACACGAGCGGCACGTCGCGGCCGAGCAGTTCGCCCAGACGCTTCGCGACCGGCGCGAGCGAGTCTTCCGGCTTGAATTCGCCTTCGGTCGGACGGCCGAGGTGCGACGTGACCATCACGGCCGCGCCGGCGTCGAGCGCGGCCCGGATGGCCGGCACGGACGCGCGCACGCGCGTGTCTTCGGTGATGTTGCCGTGATCGTCCTGCGGGACGTTCAGGTCGGCACGGATGAACACCCGCTTGCCGGCGAGCTGGCCGGCGGCGATCAGGTCGGTGAGACGCTTGACTTGGCTCATGTTGAACAGATTGAAGTAGTGGATGGGGAAAGGGGGTTCACGCTGGACGTGCGCGGGCTGCCGCGAAAGGGCGCCGGATGCGGCCGTGGCTGGCGGTTCGCATGACGCGCACGGGTAAAAAATCTCGAACGGGCATTCTAGCCGATCCATCCGGCAGACTGACCCGTGCGGCGGCGAATTCCGCCTATTTGGGATCGCGTGCGGCCGGCGGCATGATGCTGCATCGCAGCAACGCCCGAGGCGCTCCAGTCGGCACGCGGCCGGCCGGGGCGGCGAATCATCAGAAGACCAGGCGCAGCGCGGTGAACACGAGCATGCCGACGACGATCGTGCCGAGCATGCTGCGCCGCCACAAAAACCAGCCGAGGCCGGCGAGCGCCGCGTAGAGCGGATGATTGGACAGCCCGAACGACAGCCCGGCCGGCGTTTCGAGCACGTCGGGCAGCACGACGGCGACCAGCGCGGCGGCCGGCGCGTAGCGCAGCGCGCGCTGCGCGCGTTCGGGCAGCACGGTGCGCTCGCCGCCGATCAGGAACAGCGCGCGCGTGACGGCCGTGACGATCGTCATCCCGACGATGACGATCCAGATCTCGGTCGCGTTCATTCAATGTCCTTTTCGTGCACGGTTTCGGTCCGGATGCGCCGCCAGTCGGCGCGCTCGACGAAGAAATCGGCCGCGCAGCCGGCCGCCAGCGCGGCGAACACCGCCAGCGGCAGCGCGAGCCGGTACGGCAGGTCGAACGCGATCAGCGACACGATCCCGGCGACCGCGACGGCCGCGAGCGTCGAGCGGTTCGCGACCGCCGACACCATGATCGGAATCAGCGCGAGCGTGCCGGCCAGCTCCAGCCCCCAGCTCGCGGGAAAGATGCTCGCGAGCAGGATGCCGGCGAGCGACGACACCTGCCACGACGCCCAGCTCGCGAGCGCCATCCCCCAGAAATACGCCTCCTTGCCCGGCACGCGGCCGTACGCGAAGCCCTGTTTCTGGAACAGCAGGTAGATCACGTCGCCGTTGAAATAGCCGATCGCGAGGCGCCGCCACAGCGGCAGGTAGGAAAAATGGGGGGCCAGCCCGGCGCTGAAGATCACGAAGCGCAGGTTGACCATCGCGGCCGTGAGCAGCACGGTCCAGATCGGCAGCTTCGCCGCGAGGAGCGGCAGTACCGCGAGCTGCGACGAGCCCGCGTAGACGAACAGCGACATCGCGCTCGCCTGCCCGAGCGTCATCACCGACTTGCTCATCGCGATGCCGGTGACGAGGCCCCAGGACAGGATCGCCATCAGTGTCGGGGAATAGTCGCGCGCGCCCTGGATCAGCGCGAAGCGGTCGGTGGCGGACAATCGAGCGAGCATGGGAAAGGCGGGCCGCAGCGGGCGGTTCGTCCGGGCGCCGGCGTCTCCCGCCGGCAAGGCCCGTCGTTATTGGAATCGGTACCGGCCGATTATAGCCCCGACCCTGTGCCGACCGACCGGATCGCCGCCAAATGACGCTAAAATAAGCGTCTTTCCGGCTCAACGCTGCATACAACCCGCAGCACCCCACCGCTTCCAGGAGAATCCTATGTCAATGGCCGACCGCGACGGCAAGATCTGGATGGACGGCAAGCTGATCGACTGGCGCGACGCCAAGATCCACGTCCTGACCCACACGCTGCACTACGGCATGGGCGTCTTCGAGGGCGTACGCGCGTACAAGGCGGCCGACGGCAGCACCGCGATCTTCCGCCTGCGCGAGCACACCAAACGTCTGCTGAATTCGGCGAAGATCTTCCAGATGGACGTGCCGTTCGACCGCGAAACGCTCGAAGCCGCGCAACTCGCGGTCGTGCGCGAGAACCGGCTCGAGTCGTGCTACCTGCGCCCGATCATCTGGGTCGGCTCGGAAAAGCTCGGCGTGGCCGCGAAGGGCAACACGATCCACGTCGCGATCGCCGCGTGGCCGTGGGGCGCGTACCTCGGCGAAGAAGGCCTCGCGAAGGGCATCCGCGTGAAGACGTCGTCGTTCACGCGCCACCACGTGAACGTGTCGATGGTGCGCGCGAAGGCGTCGGGCTGGTACGTGAACTCGATTCTCGCGAACCAGGAAGCGACGGCCGACGGCTACGACGAAGCGCTGCTGCTCGACGTCGACGGCTACGTGTCCGAAGGCTCCGGCGAAAACTTCTTCCTCGTGAACAACGGCAAGCTGTATACGCCCGACCTGTCGTCGTGCCTCGACGGCATCACGCGCGACACGGTCATCACGCTCGCGAAGGACGCCGGCATCGACGTGATCGAAAAGCGCATCACGCGCGACGAGGTCTACACGGCCGACGAAGCGTTCTTCACCGGCACGGCCGCCGAAGTCACGCCGATCCGCGAGCTCGACAACCGCACGATCGGCAGCGGCGCGCGCGGCCCCGTCACGGAAAAGCTCCAGTCGGCGTTTTTCGATATCGTGTCGGCCAAGAACGCGAAGTACGCGCACTGGCTGACGAAGGTCTGAGCGCGCCGCGCGACCGACTGCCCCACACAAGAGTGATAAGAGAAAGTCTCATGAGTGAAATCAAGGAAATGCCGCTGGTCGAGCTGACGGCCAAGGATCTTCCCGCCTACTGCCCGAACCCGGCCATGACGCGCTGGAATGCGCATCCGCGCGTGTTCATCGACGTGTCGCACGGCGAGGCGCGCTGCCCGTACTGCGGCACGCGCTACAAGCTGCGCGACGGCGAGGTCGTCAAGGGCCACTGAGCCCCGACGGCCGGGCCCGAGGGCCTTCGATCCGCAAGGCGGCGCAGCCGGAGCTCCGGCGCGCCGCCCTTCCCCATTCTGGCAACCCGAACGCGGCGTCCGTGCGCCGTGCTTCATTACGACATCGGAAGTCGACCTGATGCGTCGAGCGCTGGTTATCGCACCGAACTGGATCGGTGACGCATTGATGGCGCAGCCGCTTTTTGCGCTGCTGAAAAAGCTCCATCCCCGCATCGCGATCGATGCCGTCGCACCCTCGTGGGTCGCGCCCGTGCTCGAGCGGATGCCCGAGATCCACGATGTCTACGCGACCGATCTCGCGCACGGCAAGCTGCAGCTGCTGCGCCGCTGGCAGCTCGCGAGCGACCTGCGCGACGTCGGCTACGACGCGGCGTACGTGCTGCCGAATTCGCTGAAGTCCGCGGTGATCCCGTGGCTCGCGAACATCCCGCTGCGGATCGGCTATACGGGCGAGCACCGCTACGGGCTGCTGAACGTGCGGCACGCGAATCCGGCCAAGTCGGGCGAGCGCCCGCCGATGACGACCCACTACGCGGCGCTCGCCTACGCGCCGGGGGCGAAGCTGCCCGAGTCGATGAAGACGCTGCCCGCGCCGCGCCTGGACGCCGACCTGAACGAGACGGCGCGCGTGTCCGCACGCTTCAATCTCGATACGCGCAAGCCGCTCGTCGTGTTCTGCCCCGGCGCCGAATACGGCCCGGCCAAGCGCTGGCCGCCCGAGCATTTCGCGTCGCTCGCGACCATCGTCCACCAGTCGTTCCCGTATACGCAGATCGTCGCGCTCGGCTCGCAGAAGGATGCCGCGGCCGCGCAGGCGATCGCCGACCACGCGCCGAACGTGCGCAACCTGTGCGGGCAGACGTCGTTGTCCGAGGCGTGCGCGCTGATCGCGCGCGCGAATGCCGTCGTCACCAACGATTCGGGGCTGATGCACGTCGCCGCCGCGCTGCGCCGGCCGCTCGTCGCGTTGTACGGATCGACCGATCCGCGCCACACCCCTCCGCTGTCGGACCTGGCGAAGGTACAATGGCTGCATCTCGAATGCAGTCCCTGCTTCGAACGCGAGTGCCCGCTCGGCCACCTGAAGTGCCTGCGCGAACTCGGTCCCGAGCAGGTATTCGGCGATTTGCGCGGCATGCTCGTCGGGCAGCGCTGACCCTGACCGGCGGCGTCGCACGGCGCGCCGGGCAATCCGATTCACCGGTGCGCGGCGGCTCGATCCGGGCCGCCATGCTGAATACGGCGCGCGATGCGCGCGAGAGACAACCCCGATGCCACGTTTTGCCCGCCTTTTCGAAGCCGCTGCCGATACGCTGAACGCCTACTACCAGGCCGTCGCGGATGCCAATCTCGACGCGCTGCTGGCGTTGTGGATCGACGAGGATTTCGCCAGCTGCGTATGGGCGGACGGCGAGCATCTGCACGGCCTCGACCAGATCCGCGGCGGGCTCGCCAACCGGCTCGCGACGCGCCCGGTCACGATCGAGCCGCTCGACATCCGCGTGTACGACAGCCTCGGCACGGTCGTCTATACGATCGCCGAAGCGCATCAGCAGGCCGACCTGACGGCCGAACCCGACATGGTTTTCGCGACGTACGTGATGATTCACGAACGCGGCGAGTGGCGTATCGCGCACATCCACGCGAGCCCGATTCCTGAACAAGCGGCCGGACAATTCGCCGCGAAGATCCGTCACGGGCAGGGTCCGCTGCACTGACGAAGAACGAAGCAACGCATTAGCGGGGCGATCATGAGTACGGCTTCTCCGCCCACCTCGCCGCTGACCGGGGCCCCGGCCCCCGACGACGATTCATTGCGCTATCGCGCACCGCGCTGGCTGCCCAACAGCCATGTGCAAACCATCGTGCCCGCGCTGTTCGCGCGGCGTCCGGTTGTCGCTTACCGACGAGAGCGATGGGAAACCCCCGACCACGACTTCATCGACCTCGACTGGGTCGCGCATCTCGACAGCGCGGCGCCGGCGGCCGACGCACCGCTGTTCGTGCTATTCCACGGCCTCGAAGGCAGCTCCGGCTCGCACTACGCGCTCGCGATGATGGCGGCCGCGCGCGCGAAGGGGTGGCACGCCGTCGTGCCGCACTTCCGCAGTTGCAGCGGCGAGATCAACCGCCAGCCGCGCTTCTACCATCTCGCCGACAGCGCCGAGGTCGACTGGATCCTGCGCCGGCTCGCCACGCAGCATCGCGGGCCGCTGGTCGCGGCCGGCGTGTCGCTGGGTGGCAACGTGCTGCTGCGCTGGCTCGGCGAGCACCGCAGCGACACGTCGATCGTGCACGCCGCCGCCGCGATCTCGACGCCGATCGACGTGCACGCCGGTGGCCGCGCGCTGTCGCAGGGGTTCGCGATGGTCTATACGCGCAGCTTCCTGAAGACGCTCAAGCGCAAGGCGCTCGCCAAGCTCGACCAGTATCCGGGGCTGTTCGACCGCGAAGCGATGCTGCAGGCCGTGACGATGCGCGACTTCGACGAGGTCGTGACCGCGCCGCTGCACGGTTTCGCGAACGCGGACGACTACTGGACGAAGGCGACCACCCGGCCGCTGCTGCCCGCGATCGACGTGCCGACGCTGATCCTCAACGCCCGCAACGACCCGTTCCTGCCCGAATCGGCGCTGCCGGGGCCCGCCGACGTTTCGCCGGCCGTCGAGCTCGACCAGCCCGCGCACGGCGGTCACGCGGGCTTCATGACCGGGCCGTTCCCCGGCCGCCTCGACTGGCTGTCGGCGCGGGTGTTCGGCTATTGCTCGAAATTCGTCGACCATGGATGACATCGTCAGGCAGGCGCTCGCCAAATGGCCGAACGTGCCGGATTGCACCGGCTGGCTGCTGCTCGACCGGCGCGGCGCCTGGCGGCTGCGCGACGACGCGGCGCAGGCGGCCGGCGAGCTCGGCTCGCCGATCCGGCATGCGGCGCTGAACGCGTTCATCGGCCGCAACTACGCATGCGACGAGCACGGCCAGTGGTTCTTCCAGAACGGGCCGCAGCGCGTGTACGTCGAACTCGCGTATACGCCGTGGGTCGTGCGACTCGCCGAACGCGACGGGCAGCTTGCGCTCACCGACCAGACGGGCGCCCCGTTCGAACCGGACGCAGTCTGGCTCGACGACGGCGGCGGCGTGCTGTTTCGCGATGCCGGCCCCCCCGCGCGCATCGCGGCGCTGCACGATCACGACCTCGGCTTGTTTGCCGATCATGCGGACTTCGACGCGACACCGCCCGTGCTGCACTGGCGCGACGGGCGCACGCTGACGCTCGGCCAGCTCGCTTGCGCCGACGTGCCTGCGACGTTCGGGTTCGTCGCGAGTCCCGCGCAGCGGGCGCGCGATGCGTCGGACGACGGCCGCTGACGCGCGATCGCCATAGCCCGCATGTCACGCCTGCCCGCCCGACGGGCCGCTATCCGCGCCCGTTCTTCTCGTCGTCGCGCTCTTCCTTGTAGCGCGCCTCGAATTCCAGCAGCCGCGCGCCGATGATCGACTGCTCGTAGAACGACACGTCCTTCGCGTCGCGCGCTTCCTTCAGTTGCCGGATCGCCGACGGCCACGCGCCGTCGAGCGCCAGTTTCTCCGCCAGCGCCCGGCGCCGCGCGAGCACGTCGCCCTTGCCGTCGCTCGACTTCGCGAGGTAATCCCACCAGTCCGGCTGTTCCGGGTCGGCCTTGGCCTGCGCCCGTGCGAGCGTCTGCGCTTCGGCGAAGCGGCGGGCGGCGATCAGCGCCTGCAGGTGCGCGACGACCGCCGCGTGCGACGCCGGCCAGCGCCGCTGCGCGAGCGCCGAGAGCCGTACCGCGTCGTCGGTTCGGCCCGCGCGGCGGGCGATGTCGGCGGCCAGCACGTCGAGGCTCGGCGAACTGCTTGCCGGATCGTCGTCGCGCCGCTCGCGCGCATCGAACGCGCTGCGCGCCGACGCGAGCGCCTTGTCCGCCGCGTCGTACTGGCCGAGCAGCGTGTTCGCGAGCGCGATGCCGTACCAGTTCGCCGCGACGTTCGGCGCCGTGCGATCGTCGATCTCGAGCTGCATCCGGCGCGCCTCGGCCGAGATGTCGGTCGGCGCCCGGTTCTGCAGGACGCGCAGCCGCGCGCGCACGAACCCATATTCGGCCGACTGGCGCGGCTGCCGGTACGGCGCGCGCCGCGCACGGTCCTCCATGTCGGCAATCCGCTCGCCGGTCAACGGGTGCGTGCGCGCATAGGCCGGCACGCCCGCATCGCCCATCGACGCGCGATCGAGCCGCTCGAAGAAGCCCGGCATCCCGTACGGGTCGTAGCCGGCCCCCGCAAGCAACTGGAAGCCGACGCGGTCGGCCTCGCGCTCGGCCGACCGCGAGAAGCGCAACTGGTTGTCGACCGCATACGCCTGCCCGCCCATCGCGATCGCGCTGCCGAGATCGCCGCTGCGCGCGAGCACGCCGGCCAGCACGCCGAGCAGCATCGTCGCGAGCGCCGTGTAGCCGGTCTTCTCGCTCGCGCCGATCATCCGTGCGATGTGCCGCTGCAGCACGTGGCCCATCTCGTGGCCGACCACCGATGCAAGCTCCGACTCCGTCTGCGTCGTCACCACCAGCCCGCTGTTGATCCCGATGAAGCCGCCCGGCATCGAGAACGCGTTGATCTGCGGATCGCGCACCGGGAACAGGTCGAAGTCCGGCATGTAGCCGCCGATGTAGCGCGCCGCCGCCGCGGCCGCGAGCCGCGCCGCCATCGCATTCAGGTAGTCGCGCACGAGCCAGTCGTCGAGATAGTCGGGATCGCGCCGCACTTCGCGCATCACGCGCTCGCCGAGCCGGCGCTCGGCTCGCGGCGTCAGCGAACCGCCGGAGCCGTCGCCGAGATCGGGCAGCTCCAGCGCACGCAGCGGCGCGCGCAGGCTCGCGACCGGCGCCGACGCACCGCCCGCGCCCGAAAACCGGCTCTCCGCGCCGCCGTACGTGCCGAACACGCCGGTCGCGATGCCGGACGGCACGGTGGAAATCGACGTCGCGCCGCCGGCCGGCTCGAGCGGTGGCGCGGATGCGCTCTGCGCATGGCCGCCCGGCGGCAGCACGAGCGCCGCCGACAGCGATACGGCAAGCAACTGTTTGACACGCATGGCAGGATGAAAACGACGCCGTCCCGCGCACCCGGCGCGCAGCGGCGTTTGGTCTGAATATTCGGGTCATTGTACCGGCGCCGCGACGACTGTCCCGTGCCGCGCGTGCGTCATCTGCGCCTGCGGCAACGCGAACGCCGCTGCTATGATAGGCGCCCGTTGAGAGGTTGGATCGGTTCGTCGCGCCGGTATGGAATCCGGCGGCCAGCCGATCGCGAAGCAGGATCGAGGCACGTGCGCGCGCACGCCGTTCCACTAGAGGAAGCCATGTCAGGACTCACCCATTTCGACGCCGCCGGCCACGCCCACATGGTCGACGTCGGCGGCAAGCAGGAAACGCAACGCATCGCGATCGCGCGCGGCACGATCCGGATGCTGCCGGCCACGTTCGCGCTGATTCGCGACGGCAAGGCCAAGAAGGGCGACGTGCTCGGCGTCGCGCGTATCGCGGCGATCCAGGGCGCGAAGCGCACGGCCGATCTCATTCCGCTGTGCCACCCGCTCGCGCTGACGCGCGTGGCCGTCGACTTCGAACTCGACGACGCGCTGCCGGGTGTCCACTGCATCGTGCAGGTCGAGACGTTCGGCCGGACCGGCGTCGAGATGGAAGCGCTGACGGCCGTCCAGGTCGGGCTGCTGACCGTCTACGACATGTGCAAGGCGGTGGATCGCGGGATGGTGATCACGGACGTGAGCGTGCGGGAAAAGCGCGGCGGGAAGTCGGGGGACTGGAAGGCGGAAGACGTAAGCGCAAGCGACTGATTGATAAGCCCTTCCCGTCGTTCGGCATGCGCCGACCCGGCCCTGGCGGCTGACATCGACGACTCGGTATTTCGGAACATCCATAAACCGCCGAAAGCGTTCCTCGTAGCAAGCGGCGGTTGCTTCCAGGGTCGCGGCCGCGATATGCGAATTCTTTCTTGCCTGACGTGCGGAAGGCCGCCGCATTTCATTGTCTTTGATATATGCAGCGACAAGGCCCGGATAGCCGTCGTCGCAATTGGCTCGACACCGACCGAAACATCGATCGACCGGATCGGCGGGCAATAGATCGGCTGAAGTCTCCGCCTTGTCCGCAGGCTCGAGGAAATGGCTTTCGCCTGGCGGTCACGTGTCGGAAGGCCGTTTCGTCAATCCTCGATCGCGAAGCGTGGCTCCGTCGGCTTCAGAACGTACCGGTCAGCGATAGTCGAAGCCCATCGTCGGCAATCGGCCCTCGACGGACGGTCGAAGGTGACGCGGCAACGGCGCCGGCCGCCGCTCCCGCGTCACTGCCCGCGCTGCGGTTCGAACACGAACGGTTGGGTCAGCAAGAAAGGATTCGCCGTCGCGCCAGTCTGCACGCACGTGGCGTGCGTCATCGCTTCGACGGCCGCGCGATCGGCCGCCGCATTGCGGCTGCTCGTCGTCACGGTGACGTTCTGCGCTTCGCCGGACGTCGTCATCAACGCACGCACCAGCACGGTCGCCGGACGCGTGAGCGGCTTCGCGGTATCCGGATAGACGGCACGCGGAATGTGGCAGGTCAGCTTGCTTTCCTGCGACGACGACAGCATCGCGCAGCCGGAAAACAGCATCGCGACGGCGGGCAGGATCAGGTAGGTCGAGCGAATGGCCATGGTCGAATATCGTTCTTCAGCACTGTTCTAGGCACACGCGCCGCGCGACGGAAGCCTTCCCCGCCCGCATCGCGTGTGTCGCACTGCGCCGCGGCCATCGGACCGGCGCCCCGTTACGGCCGCACGGCCGAGCGACGCTCGACCGCGATCCTGCCCGGCGAAATGCCCGAATAGCCGGGAAGTTTTCCGTGTTCGCGCCGGCTACGCCCCGCGCCGGCGCGCACGCCGGCGCTTTCGCGCATTGTGCACGCGCCGCCCGGCCAGCGGCGGCGATTTGACAATGGTTGACGCGAATCGCCGCTCATTCGACCGGAATCCGCGCGATCCGCGACGTAATCGATGGCCGACCGGAGCGGCACGCTACGCGCCGCGTCGTGTTGCGCCGACGTCAGCCGCCTTCGGCGCGACGCAACGGACACCGGCATTCCCCGTTCCGGCGTGCGCGACATGCCCGACGTGCGTCAATCCGAATCGTCGTCGTCCGATTCGTCGCCCTCGTCGGCCGGCGCTTCCCCGTACTTCGCGACGACGGCCGCCCTGAACGCCTTCAGCGCCGGCTCCTGGTCGCACAGCTTGTACAACGGGGCCAGTTGCTGCGGCCAGTCCTTCAATTCCTTCGCGAACACATGCAGCCGCGCGACGGTATCGAGAGCGTCGGCTTCGCGGCCGGCCAGCGCCTGCAGTACCGCGTAACGGCGCAGCACCGTCTCGCCCGGGAGCAGCGCGATCGCGCGCTCGTGCGCGGCGAGCTTGGCCGGCAAATCGTCCGGCGAAATCGGGAGCAGCGTCGCCGCACCGTAATCGCCCCACGCGCCGAACAGCAGCGACGGCGCATCGCGGTACTGCGCGGCCGGGCTGCTGCCGTAATAGAGCACTTCCGCGCGCTGGTAGTCGCGCAGCACCGGCACCGCCGCCAGCACGCCGCCGAACGACAGCACCGCGAACAGCCCGAATGCCGCCCGCCCCCGCAGGATGCGCAGCGGCTTCACCTCGAGCAGCCCGATCACGAACATCGCCGGCAGCAGGAAGAACATGTATTGCTGCGGATATTCGACGAGCGCATGCATCAGCAGGATGCCGATCAGCGCGAAACCGAACACGCGCATGCTCGACTGCGGCGCCCGCACCGCGCGCACGAACCACGTGACGAGCGCGACGGCGAGCACGCCGAGCCCGACGAGACCGGACTTCGCGAGCAGGTCGATGAAGATGTCGTGCGAATTGTTCGCGATCTCGACGCCGCCGAGCGTGCGCACGAGCGCAAACTGGTGCGACGGGAATTCGCCCCAACCGACCCCGAGCAGCGGATGCTCGCGGAACATCGCGAGCCCGTACTTCCACAACGCGAGGCGCGGCGCGATCTGCCCGGCATCGCGCATCCGGTCGGCTGCCGACTCCGCGAGATTCAGGTGGTAGTGCACGTTGGCCCAGCGCACCGCGACGTTCACCGCGACGAACGCGACGGCGAGCACGACCGGTATCAGCCACGCACGCGCATTGCCCGGCGTGCGGCGCGATTCGACCCACGCCATCCAGAAGCCCGCGACGACCATCACCGCGACCTGCAGCCACGGCCCGCGCGACACCGTCAGCGCGAGACCGACCGACAGCACGAGCGACAGCGCGAGCCACGCCCACACCGCGAGCCGGCGAGTCTGCACCAGATACAGCGCGCCCGCGAGCGCAAAGGCGATGTAGCTGGCCAGGTGATTCGCCTGCGCCATGTTGCCGTACGGGCGGCGGTCGACCGCGATGTTGTACACCACGACGAACGGCGAAACGGCCGACTCGAGGTGGAACAACTGCACGATCTGGGTACCGACCGCGAACACGCCGCCGACGAGCAGCGCACCGGCCATCATCCGCGACACGGTTTCCGCCATGCCGTCGCGCGCAAGCGCGTAGCCGGCCTGCATTGCAACCAGCGCGGCCGCGAGATAACCGACCGCCAGCCAGTTCATCGACGGCACCTTGAGCGGGATCAGCGCGACCTGCGCGATCAACACCGCCGCGAAGCCGAGCGGCGCGGCGAACGCAGCCGGCGCGGCAAACGGCTGGACCGGCCGGCCGGTGCGCGCAAGCAGCACGACGGATATGCCCACCAGCAGATACAGCACCAGCGCGGAAAACTCGGAATAGAAGGTCGGGATCGGATACGTGTGATTCGTGATCGCGTACGGCACGATCAGGGCGACAGCCAGCGCAACGAGCGACAACGAACGGGAAAAAGTAGAAGGCATGAGCGAACCGGATGTCAGCAACCGGCGCACTATACAAAACTTTCCCTGCTCTGTGCGGGGCTGTCGCTGCGCGAGCCGGCGCGGCGCCGCAGCCCGCGCCGGCCGAATCGGCGGGCGGCGGGCCGCATGCGCGGCCGCCCTCCTTCTGCGCCAGCCTTACGCGCGGCACTCCGCCGGTGCATATTTCGCGGGCAGCGTCGCGGCGGCGCCAGGCAACGGCCCCGCTCCCGGTGCCGGCAGCGACGACGCGTCCTTGCCGGCGGCGAAGCATTCCCATGCAATCGCGCCCGCCTGTATCGCCCCCTTTTTGAGCGGCACGCGCGCGGTGGGCGCATCGGCCTTGTCCGGCGCAGACGGCACGAGCACCAGCGTATTCGCGCCGGCCGCGGCGACGCGCGCGGTGAACGCGACCGTGATCTGGCCGGTCGCGCCGTCGATCGTGACGGATTCGACGTTGCGGGTCGCGGCAGGCGGGCTATAGCCGCCGTCGAGGCTCGCGCCGCTCGCGGCATTGTCGGCGACCGCGAGCCGCGCGGACGACGCGAGCGCCAGCCCCTCGCCGACGCGCGACCGCGCGAGGTAATCCTGGTACGCGGGAATCGCATAGGCCGCGACGACGCCGACGATCGCCAGCACGATCATCAGTTCGATCAGCGTGAAGCCGGCCGGCCGCCAGCGCGGCGACGGCCGACTCGCGCGCCGGAGATCGGCGGCAACGCGACGGAACAGGGAAACGGAAAAGGCTTCGAACATGACAGGCTCCGGAAACGAAAAACGCCTGCCGATACAGGCAGGCGTCTCGATCGTAGCCAGCGGGCCGCGAGGCCGGCAGTCGGCCGGATGGCCAGTCAGTCGTCAATGCGCGTGCGGCACGCTGCGGCGTTTCCTGAGCGCGTAACCGATCGCGACGACGAATAGCGCGCCGGCGATGCTCGCACCGTATACCACCGACGGCGTATCGAGCACCGGCCAGCGGTCGCCGACCGGGTCGTTCACGATCAGCCCGCCCGCGATCCAGCCGAGCAGCCCGGCGCCGAACGCCACGACGACCGGGAAACGATCGAGCAGCTTCAGCACCAGCGTGCTGCCCCATACGATGATCGGCACGCTGACGACGAGCCCGAATATCACGAGCGCGATCCGGTGCGACGGATCGGCCTGCTCGGCGGCTCCGGCGATCGCGATCACGTTGTCGAGGCTCATGACCGCATCGGCGATCACGATCGTCTTGACGGCGTCCCACAGCCGGTCGGCCGGCTTGATGTCGTCGTGCGCGTCGGCGGCCGGCGCCATCAGCTTGATGCCGATCCACAGCAGCAGCAGCCCGCCGCCGAGCTTCAGGAACGGCACGTCGAGCAGCGCGACCGCGAACGTGATCAGCGCGACACGCAGCAGGATCGCCCCCGCGGTGCCCCAGACGACCCCGCGCAACCGCTGGTTCGCCGGCAGGTTGCGGCACGCAAGCGCGATCACGACCGCGTTGTCGCCGCCGAGCAGGATATCGATGATGACGATCTGGAGAATGGCGCCCCAGTGCAGCGAGGTCAGGAATTCGAGCATGGCGGTGAGGAAAGGACGGCGGCCGCCTCGCGGGCGACCCGGTTCATCGCCGGCACATGCAGGACGCATGCCCGGTGCTTACGAATTCATTGCGCGAGCATAACAAAAAACGCCGGCAAAGCCGGCGTTTTTTACAGGACGAGCCCAGTGGAAACAATTACAGCGCCTTCTTCAGCAGACGGCCCATTTCCGACGGGTTGCGCGTGACGGTGATGCCGCACGCTTCCATGATTTCCAGCTTCGCTTCGGCCGTATCCGCACCGCCCGAGATCAGTGCGCCGGCGTGGCCCATGCGCTTGCCCGGAGGCGCCGTGACGCCGGCGATGAAGCCGACGACCGGCTTCTTCATGTTGTCCTTGATCCATTCGGCGGCGTTGGCTTCGTCCGGACCGCCGATTTCGCCGATCATCACGACCGCATCCGTATCCGGATCGTCGTTGAACATCTTCATCACGTCGATGTGCTTCAGACCGTTGATCGGGTCGCCGCCGATACCGACTGCCGACGACTGGCCAAGGCCGAGTGCCGTCAGTTGGGCAACCGCTTCATACGTCAGCGTGCCCGAACGCGACACGACGCCGATGCGGCCCTTGCGGTGGATGTGACCCGGCATGATGCCGATCTTCAGTTCGTCCGGCGTGATCGTGCCCGGGCAGTTCGGCCCGAGCAGCAGCGTCTTGCGGCCTTCGCGACGCATGCGGTCCTTCACTTCGATCATGTCACGGACGGGAATGCCTTCCGTGATGCAGATCGCGAGATCCAGATCGGCCTCGACCGCTTCCCAGATCGCAGCGGCTGCGCCTGCCGGCGGAACGTAGATGACCGACACGGTTGCGCCGGTTTCCGCCTTCGCTTCCTTGACGCTCGCGTAGATCGGAATGCCTTCGAAATCTTCGCCGGCCTTCTTCGGGTTCACGCCCGCGACGAATGCTTCGCGGCCGTTTGCGTATTCACGGCAGGCGCGCGTATGGAACTGACCGGTTTTGCCGGTAATGCCCTGCGTGATGACCTTCGTGTCCTTGTTGATCAGAATCGACATGTATTTTGACCTCTGTTCGATCGGCGTCGCGTGCAAACCGCGCCGCCATACGTGTTCATTAGCGCGCCAAGAAAACGCCGGGCCGCCCCAAGTTTTCTTGACCCCCCGGGGGCCTGGCGCATAGCGCCAGGTCTGGGGGCGCTTCTTTACTTGCCCGCGGCAGCCGCGACGACCTTCTGCGCAGCCTCTTCCATGCTGTCGGCCGAGATGATCGGCAGGCCCGAATCGGCCAGCATCTTCTTGCCGAGGTCTTCGTTCGTGCCCTTCATGCGCACGACGAGCGGCACGTTCAGGTTCACGGCCTTCGAACCGGCGATCACGCCTTCCGCGATCACGTCGCAGCGCATGATGCCGCCGAAGATGTTCACGAGGATCGCCTTCAGGTCCGGGTTCTTCAGCATCAGCTTGAACGCTTCGGTGACCTTCTCGGTGGTCGCGCCACCGCCGACGTCCAGGAAGTTCGCCGGCTCGCCGCCGAACAGCTTGATGGTGTCCATCGTCGCCATTGCAAGGCCTGCGCCGTTCACGAGGCAGCCGATGTTGCCGTCGAGCGAGATGTACGCGAGGTCGAACTTCGACGCTTCGATTTCAGCCGGATCTTCTTCGTCCAGATCGCGGTACGCGACGATTTCCGGGTGGCGGAACAGCGCGTTCGAGTCGAAGTTGAACTTGGCGTCGAGTGCGGTGACCTTGCCGTCGCCGGAGACGTTCAGCGGGTTGATTTCAGCCAGCGATGCGTCGGTTTCCCAGAATGCCTTGTACAGGCCTTGCAGGATCGCGCGCGCTTGCGGGATCGAAGCGGCCGGCACGCCGATCTTCGCGGCGAGGTCGTCGGCCTGGGCGTCCAGCAGGCCCGTCGACGGCTCGACGATGACCTTGTGGATCAGTTCCGGATGCTTTTCGGCGACTTCCTCGATGTCCATGCCGCCTTCGCTCGAACCCATCAGCACGATCTTTTGCGAGATACGGTCGACGACGAGGCTGACGTACAGTTCCTGCTTGATGTCGGCGCCTTCCTCGATCATCAGGCGATTGACCTTCTGGCCTTCCGGGCCCGTCTGGTGCGTGACGAGCTGCATGCCGAGGATCTGGTTCGCGTATTCGCGCACCTGTTCGATCGACTTCGCCACCTTCACGCCGCCGCCCTTGCCGCGGCCACCCGCGTGAATCTGAGCCTTCACGACCCAAACCGGGCCGCCGAGCTCTTCCGCCACCTTGACGGCCTCGTCAACCGAGAACGCCGGCTTGCCGCGCGGTACCGCGACGCCGAATTTCCGCAGGATTTCCTTACCCTGGTACTCGTGAATCTTCATGCGTGATTCCCTTCAGTCTGAGAGTTGGATGAAATGTCGCTTGAGACGCTTCTTCGAATGATTTCCGTTCATTCCTTCGTGCTGCCTTCACCGGGCAGATCCGGCTGAATCGGGCCATACCAGCGCGGGTAGTACTGCCGCACGACCTCGCCGTCGAATCGCAGCGCTCGGCAGCGGCCGAGCTGGAACGGCGGTTCGGCGTGCACGCCGTCATGGGCCGGCCCTTCGCCGCCCTCCTCGCGCACGTTCCACACGTCACCGGCGAACGCCTGGATCGCGGCCGTCGGCAGCACGGCGCACAGTTCGGTGAGATGGGAACAGCCTGCGACGCCGGCGAGCAGCCGGTTCGCGTTGCGGCGGAAATTGCGGAAGAGATTGAGCCCGATGAGGGCCCGATAGGCAGGCGGGGCGGATTGACAGTGACCGGGATAGGGCACCCATTCCGAAGACGCTTCGGCGTCGACGACATTGAGGTCACGATCGATGGTCACGCGCAGCCAGAGTTCGTGGATCGGCAGGCCCTGGGGCCGGATGCCCGACGCAAGCGCGACATCGCGCGGCTTGTGGTCGGTCAGGCAGGCTTCGATGTCCCACAAGCCGTCGCCGCGCTCGTAGGCTTCCGCTCGGATTGCGCGTCGATGTCGCAACTGACGGGGCACGGGCTCGGATAGCGGCATGCTGGAGGTTGAGGCCGAAGAGGAAAACCCGTGGATTTTAGCATATCGGGTATTTGAGACAGTTTGTCGCGACGGCGGGTATTCCCGCCTGCCGGAAGCGGTTGCAATGCAGCAAAATCGCGCGCCACGCGCGCGACCGAGCGCGTCAGCCGTCGATCGGGAAATCGTCGCCGACTTTCAGCAACTTCACGATGGTCGCACTCGAGAAGCCGCGTGCGGCAAGGAAACGCGCCTGCTTCGCGCGCTCCGCGGGCGTTTGCGGCAGTGCACCGAATTTCTTGCGCCAGACGGCCTGCGCGCGCGTCAATTCGGTCTCGCGCAATTGGGCATGCACCTCTTCGACGAGACCGTCGCCGACCGCATGTCGCTTCAGCTCGCTGACGATGCGCGCGACGCCGACGCGCGACGCGCGACGATGTACGAGGCTCTCGGCGAAGCGCGCGTCGGACAGCCAGCCTTCCTTTTCCAGCGCATCGAGCACCGGCTCGACGGTCTCGTCCTCGCCGACGTAAGGCGCGAGCTTGCGCGCGAGCTCCGCGCGGCTGTATTCGCGCCTCGACAGATAGCCGAGCGCGCGCCCCTTCAACGAGCGCGGCGGCTTTGACGACTTGCGCTCGCCGGCGCCCGGCGCGTCGCTTGAAGCAGCGCCCGACGGCGCACCGGCTGCACGGCGTGTACGGCGCGGATGCTGGCTGCTGCGCGTATAGACATCTTCTGCCGCGGGCGAATCGGCTGTGCGATCGCCCGGGAAACGGACACCGGACACGCGACGGCGCGAGCGATCGTGTGCATCGAACGACTCGTCGTCGTCGAACGGATCGTCCGGTACGGCAATCTCAAACGAAACGAGGGCATCGTCGGATGCCCTCGTCGCGGCGCGGTTCGCGGCGTTGCCGCCTGCGTCGCACCGGTCGGCGCCCGAGGACCCGGTTCGCCGGCCGGAGCGTCCCGCCCTTTCGGGCGTGTCGCGCTCCTCCGACTCGCCAGTCTGACCTCGGCGCGCAACCATTACTCTTCTTCGTCCAACGCCTCGGCTTCGTTGCCTACGCCATCGGGCATGCTGACGACACCGAGCGATTCGCGGATGCGGTTCTCGATCTCGCGCGCGATTTCCGGATTTTCGCGCAGGAATTCACGCGCGTTGTCCTTGCCCTGGCCGATCTTCTCGCCGTTATAGCTGTACCAGGCGCCGGCCTTGTCGACGATCTTCGCCTGCACGCCGAGATCGATGATCTCGCCCTGACGTGAAATGCCCTCGCCATACAGGATGTCGAAGATCGCCTCGCGGAACGGCGGCGACACCTTGTTCTTGACGACCTTCACGCGGGTTTCGTTGCCGATTACCTCGTCGTTCTTCTTGATCGAGCCGATCCGGCGGATGTCGAGGCGCACCGACGCATAAAACTTGAGCGCGTTGCCGCCCGTCGTGGTTTCGGGGTTGCCGAACATCACGCCGATCTTCATCCGGATCTGGTTGATGAAGATCACGAGGCAGTTCGTGCGCTTGATCGTGCCGGTGAGCTTGCGCAGCGCCTGCGACATCAGGCGCGCCTGCAGACCCGGCAGCGAATCGCCCATCTCGCCTTCGATTTCGGCCTTCGGCACGAGCGCCGCGACCGAGTCGATGACGATCATGTCGATCGAACCCGAGCGCACCAGCGCGTCGGTGATTTCCAGCGCCTGCTCGCCGGTATCCGGCTGCGAGATCAGCAGTTCCGGCACATTGACGCCGAGCTTGGACGCGTACTGGACATCGAGCGCGTGCTCGGCGTCGATGAAGGCGGCCGTGCCGCCCAGCTTCTGCAGCTCGGCGATGACCTGCAGCGTGAGCGTGGTTTTACCGGACGATTCCGGACCGTAAATCTCGACCACCCGGCCGCGCGGCAGGCCGCCGACGCCGAGCGCGATATCGAGACCCAGCGAGCCCGTGGAGACGACCTGGATGTCCTCGGCCGCTTCGCCGTCGCCCATCCGCATGATCGACCCTTTGCCGAACTGCTTCTCGATCTGTGCGAGTGCGGCCGCCAGCGCCTTGCTCTTCTCGGCGGTCATCCCGGAGCCCTTCTTGCTATCTTCCATGAATCGTCCTTTGCTATGATGAGCAGCGTCTGTCAGAGGCGCGCCCGCTTCAAGCGCTGCCCACGAATGCAGACACTGTATAAAAAAACAGTGTTTTATGCAAGCCCGCAATGCAGGCTGCGTTGTACACGGATAATTTCGGAGACAGCCGCGCCGGCATGCACGCCCGCCGGCCATCGGTCAGCAACATGCGAATCCTCATCGCCGAAGACGACAGCATACTCGCGGACGGCCTCACCCGGTCACTCCGCCAATCGGGCTATGCCGTCGATCACGTGAAGAGCGGCGTCGACGCCGACACCGCACTGTCGATGCAGACTTTCGACCTGCTGATCCTCGATCTCGGGCTGCCGAAAATGTCCGGGCTCGACGTGCTCAAGCGCCTGCGCGCGCGCAATTCCAATCTGCCCGTGCTGATCCTGACCGCCGCCGACAGCGTCGACGAACGCGTGAAGGGGCTCGACCTCGGCGCCGACGACTACATGGCCAAGCCGTTCGCGCTCAACGAGCTCGAGGCTCGCGTGCGCGCGCTGACCCGGCGCGGCGCCGGCGGCGGCCCGACCGTCGTGCGCCATGGCTCGCTCGCGTTCGACCAGGTCGGCCGCATCGCGTACGCGAACGATCACGTGCTCGATCTCTCCGCGCGCGAACTCGGCCTGCTCGAGGTGCTGCTGCAGCGGATCGGCCGCCTCGTGTCGAAGGAACAGCTCGTCGATCACCTGTGCGAATGGGGCGAGGAAGTCAGCAACAACGCGATCGAAGTCTACGTGCACCGGCTGCGCAAGAAGATCGAACCGAGCGGCGTGCGGATCTCGACCGTGCGCGGCCTCGGCTATTGCCTCGAGAAGGTCGCGCCCGCGACGCCGGCCGACACGGCGGCGCCCCAGCCCGCGGCGGCCGGCACGCCGCTGCGCTGACACCGCGCGGCGCCGCGATGGCCACGCCGGCCCATTCCCGCCACCCGACCGGCTCGCCGTCGTCGGCTGCCGACGAGGCGCGCGACGCGCGCTACGAGAACCCGTTCGCGCCGCCCGACGAAACCGAATCGCCCGAAACGCCGCGCCCGCGCTCGCTGTTCGGCGAAATCCTCGACTGGATGCTCGCGCCGCTGCTGCTGCTGTGGCCGATGAGCATCGCCGTCACCTATCTCGTCGCGAAGACGATCGCGAACAGCCCGTTCGACCGCGCGCTCGAGACCAACGCGTACGTGCTTGCGCGGCAGATCCATCCGGTCAACGGCGTCGCCGAGTTGACGCTGCCGGAGCAAACGCGCGACTTCCTGCGCGCAGACAACATCGACAGCGTCTACTTCCAGGTGCTCGGCACGCGCGGCGAGCTGGTCGCGGGCGAGGCCGACATGCCGCTGCCGCGCGACGAGGACCGCCCGCCGCCGGGCGTCGTCGTGTTCCGCGACGACCTGCTGCGCGGTAACGACGTGCGCGTCGCGTATACGACGGTCGCGCTGCCGCAGGCGAGCGGTGCGCAGCCCGTGCTCGTGCAGGTCGGCGAGACGCTCGACAAGCGCAACGCGCTCGCAAACGACATCATCAAGGGCGTGATCCTGCCGCAATTCGTGATCCTGCCGCTCGCGATCCTGCTCGTCTGGTTCGGGCTGTCGCGCGGGCTCGCGCCGCTCAACGCGCTGCAGGCGCACATTCGCGCGCGGCGGCCCGACGACCTGTCGCCCGTCGAGGCGCAGCGCGCGCCGCCCGAGATCGAACCGCTCGTCACGTCGTTCAACGACCTGCTCGCGCGCCTCGAACAGAACATGGCGCTGCAGAAACGCTTCATCGCCGACGCCGCGCACCAGATGAAGACGCCGCTCGCGGGCCTGCGCACGCAGGCCGAGTTCGCGCTACGCCACCCGGTGCCGCCCGACGTGCAGCGCTCGCTCGAGCAGATCGCGACGAGCTCCGAGCAGGCCGCGCGGCTCGTCACGCAACTGCTGGCGCTCGCGCGTGCCGAGAACCGCGCGAGCGGGCTCACGTTCGAGCCGGTCGAGATCGCCGCGCTCGCGCGGCGCACGGTGCGCGACTGGGTACAGGCCGCGCTCGCGAAACGCATGGATCTCGGGTACGAAGGCCCGGACGACGACGCGCCGCTCGATGTCGACGGCAACCCGGTGATGCTGCGCGAGATGCTCGGCAACCTGGTCGACAACGCGATCCGCTATACGCCGGAAGGCGGCCGCATCACCGTGCGCGTGCGGGCCGAGCCCGCCGCGCGGCTCGTGCATCTCGAAGTCGAAGATACCGGCCCCGGCATCCCGGCCGGCGAGCGCGAGCGCGTCGTCGAGCGCTTCTACCGGATCCTCGGCCGCGAAGGCGACGGCAGCGGCCTCGGGCTCGCGATCGTGCGCGAGATCGCCACGCAGCACGGCGGCACGCTGACGCTCGACGATCACGTCTACCAGCACGCGCCGCGCCTCGCCGGCACGCTCGTGCGCATCAGCCTGCCGCTCGCCGCCCCCGCCCCGGATTAACCCTGACGCGCGCCGCCGCGACTCGGCGCAAACACGTCGAAACCGGCGATTTACCGGCCGTTCGCACCACGATCGGCCCGCGAAGCGGCCGATTCGACACGGGTTAACGCGCAGTCGTTTTGTACGCGCGAGTCAGTGCGCCGTAAGTTTCCGTGCCAATAATCGTCGACAGGCCCGCCCCTCCCAAGGCGGCCGCACATCTATATCAAGGGACTTGGAGACGATTCATGGCAACGTTAGGCGGGCAAATTTCGCACTCGCCGATGACGGGCGAAGAGAAGAAGGTGATCTTCGCGTCGTCGCTCGGCACCGTGTTCGAGTGGTACGACTTTTACCTGGCCGGCTCGCTCGCGGCCTACATCAGCAAGAGCTTCTTCTCCGGCGTCAATCCGACCGCCGCGTTCATCTTCACGCTGCTCGGCTTCGCCGCCGGCTTCGCGGTGCGGCCGTTCGGCGCGATCGTGTTCGGCCGGCTCGGCGACCTCGTCGGCCGCAAGCACACGTTCCTCGTGACGATCGTGATCATGGGCGTCTCGACGTTCGTGGTCGGCTTCCTGCCCGGCTACGCGTCGATCGGCATCGCCGCCCCCGTGATCTTCATCGCGATGCGGCTGCTGCAGGGCCTCGCGCTCGGCGGCGAGTACGGCGGCGCGGCGACCTACGTCGCCGAGCACGCGCCGGCCAACCGGCGCGGCTTCTACACCGCATGGATCCAGACGACGGCCACGCTCGGCCTGTTCCTGTCGCTGCTCGTGATCCTCGGCGTGCGCACGTTCGTCGGCGAGGAGGCGTTCGGCAACTGGGGCTGGCGCGTGCCGTTCGTCGCGTCGATCCTGCTGCTCGCGGTGTCGGTGTGGATCCGGCTGCAACTGAACGAATCGCCGGTGTTCCTGCGCATCAAGGCGGAAGGCAAGACGTCGAAGGCGCCGCTGACCGAAGCGTTCGGCCAGTGGAAGAACCTGAAGATCGTGATCCTCGCGCTCGTCGGCCTGACGGCCGGCCAGGCCGTCGTGTGGTACACGGGCCAGTTCTACGCGCTGTTCTTCCTCACGCAGACGCTGAAGGTCGACGGCGCCAGCGCGAACATCCTGATCGCGATCGCGCTCCTGATCGGCACGCCGTTCTTCCTGTTCTTCGGTTCGCTGTCGGACAAGATCGGCCGCAAGCCGATCATCCTCGCGGGCTGCCTGATCGCGGCGCTGACCTACTTCCCGCTGTTCAAGGCGCTCACGCACTACGCGAATCCGCAGCTCGAACTCGCGACGCAGAAGGCGCCGATCACGGTCGTGGCCGATCCGGCCACCTGCTCGTTCCAGTTCAACCCGGTCGGCACGTCGAAGTTCACCAGCTCGTGCGACATCGCGAAGAGCGCGCTCGCGAAGGCCGGCCTGAACTACGAGAACGTCGCGGCGCCGGCCGGAACGCCGGCCGAGATCAAGGTCGGCGACACGGTGATCCAGACCTACGACGGCAAGGCGGCCGACGCGAAGGCGCAGGGCGCGGCGTTCGACAAGACGCTCGCGGCGACGCTGAAGGGGGCCGGCTACCCGGCGAAGGCCGACCCGGCGCAACTGAACTGGCCGATGACGATCGTGATCCTGACGATCCTCGTGATCTACGTGACGATGGTCTACGGCCCGATCGCCGCGATGCTGGTCGAGATGTTCCCGACGCGGATCCGCTACACGTCGATGTCGCTGCCCTATCACATCGGCAACGGCTGGTTCGGCGGCTTCCTGCCCGCGACCGCGTTCGCGATCGTCGCGGCGAAGGGCAACATCTATTCGGGACTCTGGTATCCGATCGTGATCGCGCTGGCTACCTTCGTGATCGGCCTGTTGTTCGTCAAGGAGACGAAGGACTCGGACATCTACGCGCAGGATTGACGTTGTGCGTGGAGCGGGGGAGACGGCCGGCGGATGCATGTGTTCCGGCGACCGCCCCCGCCTGCAGTGAAGGCCGACACGGGCCGGCGGCAACTTTTTTCGGGAAAGACGGAAAAAGGTATTGACAGCCGGCCGGCCGATCGACATAATTCAAGTCTTCGGCGAATTAGCTCAGTCGGTTAGAGCGACGGAATCATAATCCGCAGGTCCGGGGTTCGAATCCCTGATTCGCCACCAAATGCAGAAAGGGCCCAGCGCAAGCTGGGCCCTTTTTCTTTGCTCCGCAAAACCCACCCGCGCTCCGCAAACAGCATGCGGCTGCAACACCAGCATCGCCAATCCTAACCTCGCGGCTGCGCACACGGGTTATCCGGAATCTGACTGGCCTGCTGCAGCCGGCCTATCGAAGTTCGCAACAACGGTTCCTTTTTCTAGCGCCCACAACGCGGCAGCTCTCGCTTCGCACGCCCTATCTTGCGATGCCGTTCGTTCTGGACCGACCGCAACGGCGCCCGTAACGACCTTGGCGGAGGTGGCGGCATAGGTCTTCGATTTCTTCTGCCTGGTCTTATAGCCGTGCCTGTCAACCCATCGATCACCCCGACGACCACGCGCTCCGCTGCCCCTCGATCGCCCGCTCCGGAATGCATTGCGCCTCGCGGATCGTATAAGGCCTGCCCCGCCTGATTCTGGCTGGAACAGGATTTGTCCTATTGCTCAGTCGACATCCCCAACTTTCCCAGGCCGGCCGCGAGCCTGAGGCGCGCCGTTCGCCATTTCGCCACGGCGAGCACACGCTGCTTGCGCGCATCGACAAGCGCCGTCTGCGCATTCAGCAACTCGGTGAAGCTGCCGACGCCTTCCTTGTAACGCCCGCTCGCCACGTCCAGCGAGCGCTGCGCGTCGTCCAGCAGCGCACCGGACGTGGTCAGATTCGTGGTATCGGCTCGCAATTCCTGATAGCTCTTCCACACGTCGAGCGACACCTGCAGCTCGGCATTGCGCAGCTCCGCCTCCTGCCCGTCGGCCTGAGCCTCGGCCCGAGCGACACGATAGCCGGACGCAAAGCCCTCGAACAACGGAATAGTCACCTGGATGCCGATCGAGCTGCCGTGGCTACGCGAAATCGGAAACGATTCGGGTTGCTGTTGGTACGACGGATTGTTTTGCGTCAGACTGCCGGTCAGCGACACCGTCGGCCGGCCCTGTGCGCGGGCGGCGTCGACGTTCGCGCGCGCCGAGTCCAGTCGCGCGCGAGCTTCCAGAAGCTTCGGATTGCGATCCATTGCTTCCGCGATCAGGCGATCGACGTCTTCGACGTCCGCCACCTTCTGAATGGACTTCGTCGCGGCGATCCGAAACGGCGTGTTCGCATTGCGTCCCATCGCGACCGCGAGCGCGCCTGCCGCCACCTGTGCATCACCTTCGGCGCCGACACGATCGAGCACAGCTCGGCGATACAGTGTCTGCGCCTGCAACTGGTCGCTCAGCGTGCCGGCACCGCCGTCGTGTTTCGCCGTGGCCGCCGCAAGGCTGTCGCTCGCGATGCGTTCCGCCTGCTTCGCCGCATCGACGGATGCTCGCGCGCTCTGCACCGCGTAGTACGCTTGTGCGGCATTGAAAAATACCGTCTGCAATGCGTCGCTTTGCGCGTCGTTGGCCGCCGCGAGCAATGCGCGCGCCCGCCGCAGCGCAGCGCCTCGCTTGCCGAAATCGAGCAATACCCAGCTCAGGTTGAGCGTGCCGTACTTGCTGGTCGATTTCTGCGACTGGCTCTGCGAACCGAGACCGAGCGCGCTGTAGTCGTAGGTCGTCGACAGCGTATCGCGCTGGACACCGGCCGTCCCGTTCAGCGTCGGCAGGTACGCCGCTTCGGCGATGCCGACGGCGGCCGCCTGCGCACGCGCGTTCGCCCATGCCTGACGTGCCTGCGGATGCGTGCAAATCGCCTGCAGGATCGCATCGTCGAGCTCGAGTGGACGGTCGTCCGGTATCGGGCTGCACGACGCGTCAACCAGCAGCGGCGTCGCGGGCCCGGCCGATACGTCCTCGCGTGTGCGAAACACGTCGAGCATCTGCGCGTCGGCGACGGCTGCCCACGCAATCGCGGCCAGCAAAAGCAGGCGTTTCATCGGCCGGCCTCCTCCGCGGCGGTCGGGGACGGGTTCGACGCGAGCGGCGCCGTCGGCCGGTCGAGCACGATCCGTCCGCCGTTCAGCATGACGACGCGCCCGGCGGACGCGATCGTCTCCGGTCGGTGCGCGACGATCACGCGCGTCATCTGCAGCGCGCCGATAGCCGCGTTGACCTGCTGTTCGCGGTGCAGGTCGAGATGGCTCGTCGCCTCGTCGAGCACGAGGATCTTTGGCCGTTTGTAGAGCGCACGCGCGAGTAGCACGCGCTGCTTCTGGCCGCCGGACAGCACGGTGCCCATGTCGCCGACCAGCGTGTTGTAGCCCATCGGCATCGCGACTATGTCCGCATGCACGGCCGCGAGCCGAGCGCACTCGACGATCCACTGCGGGTCGGCATCCGGATCGAAGAAGCCGATGTTCTCGGCGATCGATCCCGCGAACAGCACGTCGTCCTGCAGAACGGTACCGACTAGCGCACGCAGCCGCTCGAGCCCGAGCAGGCCGACGTCGACGCCGCCGATCCGCACGCAGCCTGCGGTCGGCTGCAGCACGCCGAGCAACACGTTGACGAGCGTCGTCTTGCCGCAGCCGGACGGCCCGGCGACCGCGACCGATTCGCCGGGTGCGATCGCGAACGAAACGCCGTCGAGCACCGTCGGCTCGTCGTCCGCATAGCGAAAGGCGATCGCGTCGAACTCGATGCTCGCCGCGAGATCGTCCGCTTCGCCCGGCACATGGCGCATGCTCGCATCGGGTTCCGGCTTCGCGAACACGATGTCGGCGAGTCGCTCGCCCTGCAGTTGCAGCATCTTGACCTCGAAGTACTTGTCGATCAGGCTGCCGACGCGGCCATCGAACTGCCCTTTGTATGCGTTGAACGCCATCAGTACGCCAACCGTGAACTGACCTTCCATTACCATCCTGGCGCCGAGCCAGATGATCAGCAGCCCCTCGATGCCGAACAGCAGCCCGTTGAGCTGCTGGTAGAGCAACTGCAGCTTCTGCGCGTGCAGCCCCGCATTGACCTGCTCGACCAGCAGCGACAGCCAGCTCGCACGGCGCTCGTGCTGCCGGCCGAACAGCTTGATCGTCTTCACGCCGCGCACGGTCTCGAGGAAGTGGCTCTGCTGCTTCGCGGCCCGCACGATCTGCTCCTCGGTCGCGCGGCGCAGCGGCCGGTACCAGAGCCAGCGCAGCAGCGCGTACAGGGTCATCGCCGCGAGTGCGACACAGCCGAGCACGCGGCTGTACACGAACATCATCGCGAGCGTGACGATCGTCATCAGGCCGTCGATCACCGCGGTGAGAAACGACGTGGTCAGCGTCTGCTGGATCGTGTCGATCGAGCCGAAGCGCGACACGACATCGCCGAGGTGCCGCCGTTCGAAGTAGCGCACGGGCAGGCTCAGCAGATGCGTAAACACGTTCGCGCGCCACTGCACGTTCAGCATCGTGCCGAAATACATCAGCGCCCACGCACGAATCGCGCTCGTCGCCTGCTGCATCAGCAGCAACAGGCCGAAACCGAGTGCGAGGACGGTGAGGAGATCGCGGTCGGCGCCGACGATCACCTCGTCGATCACCCACTGCAGGAAGAAGGGCTGCACCAGCGCGAACACTTCGAGCGCGAGCGCGAGCACCAGCACCTGGCCGAGCGAGCGAGACAGCCCGGACACGGGGCCAAGCAGCGCGCGCAGCTTGACCGCGGGTGCCGCGTCGCGTGTCTCGAAACCGCTCGTCGGCCACAGCTCCAGCGCGACGCCGGTGAACGCGCGCGACAGCACGTCGAGCGGTACCTTACGGATACCCTGTGCTGGATCGTGAATCACCGCGCCCCTGCCGCTCACCTCCATCAACACGACGAAGTGATTGAAATTCCAGTGCAGGATGCAAGGCATCCGCAACTGGCCGAGCTGGTCGAGGTCGAGCTTGAGTGCGCGCGTGCCGAAATCGAGCCGATGTGCGATCTCGATGACACGGGCGAGGCCGGTGCCTTTGAGCGACACCGGAAAGCGGCCGCGCAGCGTCGCAAGGTCCACGTGATGGCCGTGGTAACCGGCGATCATTGCGAGACAGGCGAGCCCGCATTCGGTCGCTTCGGTCTGCAGGATCATCGGCAGCTTGCCGCCAACGCCGAACGAGAGACGGTCGAGGAAGGACATGATCGATACGTTCAGAATTTTCCGGTGAGGCTGTACAGCGGTTCGAGCACCCATTCGTACAGGCGACGGCGCTCCTGCAGGATGTCGGCCTTCAGCGCCATGCCGGCCTGCAACGGCTGCGGCTTTCCGTAGGCCGTCACGTGCTCGGATGCCAGCGCGGCGGTGATACGGTAGAACGAGCCTTCGCCGGCCGCGGGCGCGCCGCTCGTCGACAGTTCGGCCGTCGACAGCGCTGTGCGCGCGATCGACGTCACGCGTGCGCGATACTGGCCGAACTTCTGGTACGGATAAGCCTGATAGCGCACCAGCACGGCATCGCCGACGTGCACGAAACCGACCGCCGCGCTGGGCACGAAAAGATTCGCCTGCCAGTGCGCCCCGTCCGGCACGATGCTCGCGACCGGATGCGCGGCGTCGATCATCTGCCCCGGCTCGGCGATCACGGCCGTCGCCACGCCGGTCTCCGGTGCGGTAACGACGATTTCGCGCTTCGCCTCGCTCTCGATCAACGCCTGCTCGACGTCGATCACGCTGCGATCGATCTGCGACAGCCGGTTCTGCTGCTTGAGCGGCAGGCCATTGAGCTCGTTTGCGGTCTCATCGAGCGCCTGCGACACATTCGCTCGGTCGCGCTGCAGGCCCAGCAGCTTCGATCGCTGATCGAGCAGATCGGCTTCGCGCTGCTGGAACTGGTCGGTCGAGATGTAGTCCTGCGTGAGCAGGCGTCGATAGCGCGCGACGCCGTCCGCGGCAATGGATGCGCGCGAGCGTTGCTCGGCGAGCTGATCGTCGATGCGCGAAAGTTCGGCACGCAGGCTCGCGAGCTTGGCCCGCAGCGTGTCGCGCTCGTCCTGCTGCAACAGCCGCGTCTTGTCGATCTCCTGCAGCAGCGACGACTTGCGCCGCCGCGCCTGGTCAATCAGCGCGGCCTGGGTCCGGCCTCCGAAGGCACTCTGCAGGTCGGTGGAAACCGTATACAGCACCATCCCGCGCGTCACGTGCTGCCCTTCGAGCACGGCCTTGCGCAGCACGATACCCGGCTGCTGTGCATACACCTTGACGAGACCCGCGTCGGGCACGATCACGCCGTCGACCGTCGTTCGGCGCGTATAACTGCCGAACGCAAACAGCAGCATGACGCCAAGCGCCATGCAGACAGCCGCGGCCGCCAGGAACGTGAACGACACAGGACGCACCAGCACGATTTCGCCGAGCACCGATGTGCGTTGCGCTGCCCGCGCCTCCGGACGGAAAAGATTATCTATCGTCATAAGGCAATCGAGCTTTCCGACTGGGAATCGTTAGCCAACGAGAAGTTGAAATATTTAAACGAGCATTATTTACCTGAAATGCCAGCCCGCCAATGAGTAAAAATTCCCAGACCAATATGCGAAACCGATTTCACAACCGACTCCAAATTCTTTTTATAGATAACCCATTCAATCACTCGCGATACATAAGATCCGTATCTTTTCACAACCCACCCCCAGCCAGACGGCATGGACAGCATGCTTGAAATCATTGAATTCCATGCCGCAAACCAGTTTCATATTGCAGCAACCGCCCATCAAGCGGCTCGGATTTTGAAAGTTTTCGACATACCCACCAATCCAGTCAACTCATTCAGCAATTTATAACTTTAATTCAAAAAAGAAAGATATATAAAATTCTATAACGCCAATCGACAGTAACTTTCCGTATATAGAATCGATTCGTGTCACAACCGGCGATCCGGATTCTTTATATTGCTCAGCGCGATAGCACTCGATTGCGCAACGCGCTGCGACACGCGAGATTGGCCGGCGACCGCGACGGTCCGGGCCGATAACCCTGCCAGAAGGGGCATCTGGTAAGCATGCGACAATAAAGGAATACTAATCATGCAAGAACTCAACATGCAGGAAGTGAATGCCGTATCGGGTGCGGGCCTCGTCGGCGCCGTCCTGGGGCTGGTCAACGGTGCGCAATCGGGCGCGCTGACCACCGCCACGCTGGGCGGCTGGATTGCCGGCGAGTATGGAACCGCCGGCCTCGGCGCCCCGGCAACCTCGCTGACGGCCGCTGTTTTGGGCTATCTGGCAGGCGGAGCCGTGGGTGGGGTTGTCGGCGCAGTCGACGGGTTCTTCGCGCCGGGTGTGTAACTACACGGTGTAAGTCGGTCGGACAGCGTTCGCGCTGTCCGATTTCGTTTCCTGCGAGGCTAGCCCGATTTCCGTCCCGGTCGGCGTCCCCCGATCCGGACCATGCACAAATCCCTCCGCCTTACCCGCTCCCGCCCCGGCGTGTACTACCTGCGCGCCTCACACCCGGCGCTGCCTCGCGCGCGCCCCTTTTCGCAAGCCGCCTCGCCTGCTCGGAAAGGCCTCGCCCATTTACACCCACTACGCCGCCACCGAACTGCGCGGCCCCCGCGCCGCCTGCGCCCCCACCCTCCCCCGCCAATTCTCCCCACCCTCCAGCGCCGGCGTCGACTCGAACACCTCCGCGATCCAGTCGGCGAACACGCGCACCTTCTGCGACAGATGCCGGTTGTGCGGATACACGATCGAGATCGGTTTCGGCTTCGGATTGCAGTCCGGCAGCACCTCGACCAGCGAGCCGTCGAGCAGGTTCTGCAGCACCATGAACAGCGTCGGCTGGATTATCCCGAAGCCTTCGAGCCCGCATGTCACGTAGGCATCCGAATCGTTGACCGTGACGCTGCCGTTCATCCGCACCTCGAATGGCTTGCCGTCGATCATGAACACCCACGGAATCGCCCGCGCGCCGTGGCTCGAACGAAAATTCACTGCATGATGGTCGACGAGATCGGCGATCTCGTTCGGCTCGCCGTGACGGGCGAGGTAATCGGGCGACGCGCACGTCACACGCTTCAGCATCCCGATGCGCCGCGCGACCATCGACGAATCCTCGAGCGGCCCGACCCGGATCATGCAGTCGATGCCTTCCTCGACCGGATCGACGTAGCGATCGGACAGGCCCAGTTCGAGCGTGATGTCCGGATAGCGCTGCCGGAAGATCGACAGCGACGGCAGCACGATGCGGCGCCCGAGCGAACTGGGCATGTGGACGCGCAGCATGCCGCTCGGCTTGCGGTTGCCGGCCTGGAAACTCGCGTCGGCCTCGGCGATCTCCGCGATGATCTTCATGCAATGCTCGTAGTACGCGGCGCCCTCCGGCGTCAGCGACAGCCGGCGCGTCGTCCGGTGCATCAGGCGCACGCCGAGCAGCGCCTCGAGATTCTGGATGATGGTCGTCACCGACGCACGCGGCATCGCAAGCGTGTCGGCCGCCCGCGTGAAGCTGTTCGCGTCGACCACGCGGGTAAAAACTTCCATTGCCTGGATGCGGTCCATGCTGCTTCCCCCTTCGAATCGCCAACGGAACAGAATAGAGCGCGCGGCGGGCGCGGCACAAGCCCCCGCCCATTGTTCTCCGATCCTGAATAGTTTCGACGCTTCGGACTGGAAACCGACCGGTTTCCGTTCAGTTCCGGGCGCCGCCGCGCCGGCCTCGATCATCCGCAGTACGTTACCGCACGAACCGCTCGCGATACGCCTGCGGCGACACGCCGAGCACACGCACGAAACTGCGCCGCAGCGTCTCCTCGGAACCGAAGCCGCAACGCCCGGCAATCCGCTTCACGGGCCACGCCGTTTCGCCGAGCAGGCGTTGCGCGGCTTCGACGCGGATCTGCTCGACCGCGCGCGCAGGCGTGCGGCCGGTCTCCGCGCGATAGTGGCGCACGAAGCTGCGCTCGCTCATGCTCACGCGTTCGGCGAGCGCGGGCACCGACAGGTCGGCCGTCAGGTGCTCGGCCATCCATGCGTGCAGCTCGCCGAACCGATCGGCGGTGCGCTGCATCGACAGCATCGTGCTGAACTGCGCCTGCCCGCCCGGACGCTTCAGGAACACGACGAGTTCGCGCGCGACGTCGAGCGCGGTCGCCCGCCCGAGATCCTCCTCGACCAGCGCGAGCGCGAGATCGATGCCGGCCGTCACGCCGGCCGACGTCCACAGCGCGCCTTCGCGGATGAAGATCGGGTCCGGCTCGACGCGCACGTTCGGGTAGCGCGCCGCGAATTCGTCGCAGCGCGCCCAATGCGTGACCGCGCGCCGCCCGTCGAGCAGGCCGGCCTCGGCGAGCAGGAACGCGCCGGTGCAGACCGAGGCCACGCGCCGCGCGCGTCCGGCCTGCTGCCGCACCCACCGCACCACCCGCGTATCCTTCGACGCCGCATGCACGCCCTTGCCGCCGGCGACGATCAGCGTATCCGGATGGCGCGCGGCCGCGCGCAGCGACTCGGCCATCACGACGAGGCCCGACGACGTCTCGACGGGCCCCGCTTCGACTGCCACCACGCGCGGCGCATACGGCGCCGGCTGCCCGCGCTCCAGCGCGAGCTCGTTGACCGACGCGAACACCTGCAGCGGCCCCGTCACGTCGAGCAGTTGCGCACGGGCAAACGCGAGGATCAGGATCGAACGCGGGGTGGCGGCAGGCATGACGATTGGCTGAAAACGTGGGTGATATGGCAATTTCGCCAAACACTACGCGCCTAGAATCGATCTGTCCATCCCGTGCCGAACGGCACACGTTCCCTTCCCTCCCGGAGCCTTCGCATGACCCTGCATATCGGCCTTCTCGTCTTTCCCGGCGTCCAGCAACTCGACCTCACCGGCCCGCACGACGTGCTCGCGTCGCTGCCGGACGCGGCCGTCCATCTGGTGTGGAAGTCGCGCGACGCGGTCGCGTCGAGCAGCGGCCTCGCGCTCGCGCCGACCTGTACGTTCGACGACTGCCCGCCGCTCGACGTGATCTGCATCCCCGGCGGGATCGGCATCAACGAACTGCTGCTCGATGCCGAAACGATCGCGTTCGTGCAACGGCGCGCGGCCACCGCGCGCTACGTGACGTCGGTCTGCACGGGTTCGCTGCTGCTCGGCGTGGCCGGGCTGCTGCGCGGGCGGCGTGCGACGACGCACTGGCGGTTCCACGCGCTGCTCGAACCGCTGGGTGCGATCCCCGTGCGCGAGCGCGTCGTGCGCGACGGCAACCTGGTCACGGGCGGCGGCGTGACAGCCGGCATCGATTTCGCGCTGACGATCGCCGCGGAGCTGGTCGGCGACGAAGAAGCGCAGGCGATCCAGTTGCAGCTCGAATACGCGCCCGCGCCGCCGTTCGACGCCGGCTCGCCCGACACCGCGCCGGCCGCGGTCGTGGAGCGCGTCACCGAGCGTTCGGCGGCCGGCTTCGCGAAGCGCAAGCAGATCGTCGAGCAGGCGCTGCGCGCCACGTCGCGCTGAATGCGGATGTCGGAAAAATCACCGGAAAGCGGCGCACACACGTGCAGGAGAACACATCGATGAACATCATCCGGAGTGCCGCATTCACGGCGGACCTCGCGTGGGGCGCCCTCGACATCGCGAATCTGAACGGCATCACGGTGCGGCTGCACTGGACCGACCAGCCCTATCGCTGGCATGTGAACGACGGCGAGGAGGTGTTCGCGGTGCTCGATGGCCGCGTCGAGATGCGCTATCGCGACGCAGGCGTCGAGCACGCGACGGTGCTCGAAACGGGCGACGTCTTCCACGCGACGGCCGGCACCGAGCACGTCGCGCATCCGCTCGGCGCCGCGCGCATCCTCGTGATCGAGACCGAAGGCAGCGTGTGACGGCAGGCGCGCGCGCATCGATGCCGCGCGGATGGCGACCGCGTCCGGGTGCGAATCTGCCGTGGCGACAGGGACGCGTCCGGCTCGACATCGCGTTGCATCGAGAATGCCTGATGCTTTAAATAAAAAATCAGCCTATATTTTCGTACAATTACTAAATACAAAACCATCAAAAAGTTTTAATGGCGATCGAATCGAATCGTTGATTCGATCGCCGATTCACGCCGGAACCCTTTATTCTCAGGCTGCTCGCACACCGGATAAACAGGTGATTTCATAATAATCAATCGCCCAAACGAGTCGTTCAAATCACCAAATCGATAGATAGAATTCAATCACCGCTTTCTCTTTATCGATAAAAAAATGGACGAACTCCTGCCGATGCGGTTATTTGTCAAGGTCGCCGAACTGCGCAGTTTTGCGCGCGCGGCCACGGAACTGAACATCTCCAATTCGTCGGCCACCCGGCTCGTCATGGGCATCGAGGACCGGCTCGGCGCACGCCTGCTGAATCGCACGACCCGCAGCCTGTCGTTGACCGACGCAGGCCATCTCTATCTGGCGCAGATACGTCACGTGATCGACGAAATCGACCGGGTCGAGGATACGATCGCATCGATGCATCACGAACCGATCGGATCGCTGAAGATCGCCGCGCCGGTCATGTTCGGCATGCACGTGCTCGCGCCCGCGATCGATGCATTCAAGACGTTGCATCCGGCCATCGTGCCGGAAGTCACGATCGTGGACCGCCACGTCGACCTCGTGTCCGAGGGCTTCGACATCGGGCTGCTGCTGTCCCAGCACATCAGCAACAACACCCTCGTGAAGCGCCCGCTCACGCGCATCAAACGGATCGTCTGCGCCGCGCCGCTCTATGTCGACCGGCATGGCGCGCCGGGCCATCCGCACGATCTCGCGTCGCACGCGTGCCTCGCATTCCATGCCGATTTCGCGGGCGAATACCTGTCGTTCGATCACGACCAGACGCGCATCACCGTGCGTCCGAACAAGTCCGCGTCGTCGAACAACGCCGGCCTGATCCGGAACTGGGCGCTGTCGGGCATGGGCGTCGCCGTGCTGCCCGACTTCCTCGTCGAGCGGGATCTCGACGACGGCCGGCTGCTCGCGCTGCTGCCAGGCTATCTGCTCGAGGCCCTCGAGATGAACGTCGCGTACCCGAGCCGCCGGCACTTTCCGCGCAAGGCCCGGCTTTTCGTCGATCACCTGATCGACCATTTCGTCAGTTGAATGAACGACGAAATCGCGCACCATTTTTTCACGCCGACCCGCCGCCGCCCGCCCGGCCCTCGCGTCGCCGGGGCGGCCCGCCGGCAGGCGTTCGACGGCCGTCGGCCCATCCCCCGGCCGGCATGGGCACGCCTGTTGCGCCGGCGCATCTCGGTAGTCGACCGCCCTTGGCAGCCCGCCGCGGAGGACTACACTAATCCTTAATGGGGTGCGGCCGGATAACCGCGCCCTCAGGGAGACGCCGCCATGAATCGGCCGCTGAATCGTATCCTGCCGCGCGTGACCGGTCCGGCATCGGTCTGGACGTGGGTCAAGTGGTCTTTGCTCGCCGCATTGCTGATCGCGGTGGCGATCGTCGCGCGGCTCGTGCAGACCGAGATCGAAACGTCCCGGCTGCAGGCGCACTACCTGTCCGAGCTCACCCGCGACGTCGGCTACACGGTCGAAGCGGGGCCGAGCGACCACATCCGCTTCCCCGCCGACGGCCCGTACGACCGGCGCTTCGGCTACGCGATGATTCCCGCGTTCCAGCAACGACTGCTTGCACGCGGCTTCGTCGTTAGCGAACAGGCGCGCGATTCGCAGCGGATGCTGTCGCTCGGCCAGCGCGGGCTGTTTCTCCCTTACGAAGAGAAAGACCAGACAGGCCTGATGCTGTTCGATTCGACCGGCTCGCCGCTGTTCGCGACCGTGTTTCCGCAGCGCGTCTATGCCGACTTCGACACGGTGCCGCGCGTGATCGCCGATTCGCTGCTGTTCATCGAGGATCGCTACCTGCTCGATGCGAACGAACCGAACCGCAACCCCGCGATCGACTGGGGGCGCTTCGGCCGCGCGCTCGCCGACCAGGCGCTGCACGTCGTCAACCGCCACCAGGCACGCCCGGGCGGCAGCACGCTCGCGACGCAGATCGAGAAGTTCCGCCATTCGCCCGAGGGCCGCACCGCGACGCCGCCCGAGAAGCTGCGGCAGATCGCGTCCGCGTCGGTGCGCGCCTACCTGAACGGCCCGCAGACGATGCTCGCGCGCCGCACGATCGTCGTGCGCTACCTGAACTCGGTGCCGCTCGCCGCGCGGCCGCACGTGGGCGAAATCACCGGCATCGGCGACGGTCTGGCCGCGTGGTACGGCCGCGACTTCAACGACGTGAACCGCGTGCTGTCCGCGCCGACGACCGGCGACAACGTCGACCAGCAGGGCAAGACGTTCCGCGAGGTGTTGTCGCTGCTGATCGCGCAGCGCGCGCCGTCGTACTTCCTCAACCGCGGCTATCCGGCGCTGCAGAAGCTGACCGACAGCTACCTGCGGCTGCTGTCGAACGGCGGCGTGATCTCGCCCGCGCTGCGCGACGCCGCGCTCGCCGCGCAGATCGAACGCAGCGCACCGCCGGCCGCCGCGCGCGTGCAGTCGTTCGTGTCGCGCAAGGCCGTGACGTCCGCACGCGCGTCGCTGCTGTCCGCGCTCGGCATCAGCGACCTGTACCAGCTCGACCAGCTCGACCTGCAGGCCACCAGCACCCTCGACAACGGCGTGCAGCAGGCGGTCGCGCAGCGGCTCGCGCAGGCGTCGACGCGCGACGGCGCGCAGGCCGCCGGCCTGTACGGTTTCGAGATGCTCGCGCCGAAGGACGACCCGTCGCATCTCACGTACAGCTTCACGCTGTACGAACACCGCAACGGCGCGAACCTGCTGCGCGTGCAGACCGACAGCGTGAACCAGCCGTTCGACGTGAATCGCGGCGGCCGCATCAACCTCGGCTCGACCGCGAAGCTGCGCACGCTGATCACGTACCTGCAGATCGTCTCCGACCTGCATGCGCGCTATGCGAACCTGTCGAACGCGGAGCTGGCGCGCGTGAAGCCCGATCCGATCGACGGGCTGTCGCGCTGGGCGCTCGACTACCTGTCGCATACGCGCGACCGCTCGCTGCAGGCAATGCTCGATGCAGCCGTCGAACGCAAGTATTCGGCGAGCCCGGACGTGTTCTACACGGGCGGCGGTGCGCAAGTGTTCTCCAACTTCGAGAAGTCGGACAACGGCCGCATCATGACGCTGCACGCGGCGTTCGAGCACTCGGTGAACCTCGTGTTCGTGCGACTGATGCGCGACATCGTCCACTACGAAACGCTGCAGGCGGCCGGCCCGTCGTCGTCGTGGCTGGGCGATCCCGCGCAGCGCCAGCATTACCTCCAGCAATTCGTCGACGGCGAAAGCCAGGTCTACGTGAAGCGCTACTACACGCGCTATGCGGGCAAGGCGCCCGACGACGCGCTCGCGCTGATGCTGCGCGACGTACGCAAGTCGCCGCCGAAGATCGCGACGGTGCTGCGCAGCGTCGCGCCGAACGAATCGCTCGCGTGGTTCGATGCGCAGATGCGCGCGCAACTGAAAGGCACGCCGGCCGCGACGCTGTCCGACGACGATCTCGCCGCGCTCTATGCGAAGTACGCGATCGACCGCTTCAACCTCAACGACCGCGGCTATATCGCGAGCGTCCATCCGCTCGCGCTGTGGACGCTCAACTACCTGCGCGCGCACCCGGGCGCAGCGCTTGCCGACGTTCAGCGCGACAGCCGCGATGCGCGCTTCTACACGTATTCGTGGCTGTACAAGACCCGCTACCACGCGACGCAGGACCGGCGCATCCGCCGCATGGTCGAGCTGCGCGCGTATGCGGAAATCACGAAGTCGTGGCGCGCGCTCGGCTACCCGTTCGCGGAAGTGACGCCGTCCTATGCCGCCGCGATCGGCGCATCGGGCGACCAGCCCGACGCGCTCGCGAAATTGATCGGCCTGATCGCGAACGGCGGCCGGAAGGCGCCGACCGAAACGATCACGCGGCTCGATTTCGCGAAAGGCACGCCGTACGAAACCCGCTTCGTCCGCGCGGCCGCGCAGCCGCAGCCGATGCTGGCGCCGGAGATCGTCAACGTCGCGCACACGCTGCTGCGCGACGTCGTGCTCCACGGCACCGCGCGCCGCCTCGCGGGCGGGCTCACGCTGCCGGACGGCAAGACGCTCGACGTGTACGGCAAGACGGGGACGGGCGACCAGCGCTTCAACGTCTATGCGCGCGGCGCGCGGCTGATCGAGTCGCGCAAGGTCAACCGCAGCGGCACCTTCGTGTTCGCGATCGGCGACCGGTTCTTCGGGGTGCTGACGGCGACCGCGCATGAGCCGTATGCGGCGCGCTACGACTTCACGAGCGCGATGGCCGTGCAGTTGCTGAAGTCGATGGCGCCGGCGCTCGCGCCGCTGATCGAACGCCCGGCCGACGCCGGCACGCGCACCGCCGGGCCCGCACCGCAGGCGGAAACGCCTGCGCCGAACGCGGCCGCCGTGCAACCGTCCTGAGCCGATTGCGGCGCATCGGCGCCCGCGCCCGCGCGCCGTTCAGCGCGAGCGGCCGTCGTAGTGCGTGACGGGCAGCGCGTCGAGGTCGACGCCTTCGAGGCAACGCACGTTGATCGCGGCCATCGCGGTGCCGTCCGGGTGGACGCCTTCGCCGAACGCATGAATCCCGCAGCGCTTGCAGAAGCGATGCCGGATCACGTGCTTGTTGAACATGTAGGTCGCCAGATTCTCGTCGGGTGTCAGCAGCTTCATGCGGTCGCGCGGCACGAACCACATCAGCGCACCCTTGCGCTGGCAGATCGAGCAGTTGCACGCCATCACGCCCTGCAGGTCGCCTTCCGCGTCGAACGTCACGTCGCCGCAGTGACAGCTTCCGCGATAAAGCATGGTCGTCTCCCGGTGCGGCCCATGGGCGTCGCCGGCGCCCGGGCGGGACGCCGTTGGCCGGGCCGATACAAACGCGTACAGTAGCGCTCGCATGCGCCGCACGCAATGTCCGGGCGGCGCCCATCCTTCACTGACCCAGGAGACCGTCATGCTCGAACTGCGCCCCGGCTGCGAATGCTGCGACAAGGACTTGCCGCCCGATTCGGCGGAAGCGCGCATCTGCACATTCGAGTGCACGTTTTGCGCGACCTGCGCGGACGACGTGCTGAAGGGCCGCTGCCCGAACTGCGGCGGCGACCTGGTCGCGCGCCCGCGGCGACCGGCGAGCCTGCTCGCGAAGTACCCGCCGTCGACGGAACGCATCCACAAGCCGGGCGGCTGCGCGAACGCCTGACGGCGCGGCACCGGCCGCCCCGCCCCGCTCCTGTCACGACGCTTCGATGCGCGCGCGCGTCACCGCGAGCAGCGTCGCCATCGCGCGGCGCGCGCCGTCCTCGTCGCGCACGCGGATCGCGTCGCTGACGGCCGTATGCTCGGCAAGCGACGCGTTGTACACGTCCGCCCGACGCGCATTCAGTTGCAGTTGCGCCTCGAGCGTGCGATCGATCAGCGCGCCGAGCGGCACCAGCAGCTCGTTGCCGCCGGCCTCCAGCACGCTCAGGTGAAAGCGCAGGTCGGCGCGCACCCATTCGTCGACGTTGCGCGCGGCGGCCATCGCGCGCGCCGCGCCCTCGATCGCGTCGAACGCGTCGGGCGTATGCGTGCGCGCGGCCAGCGCGGCCGCGTATGGCTCGATCATCTCGCGCATCTCCTGCAGCTTCAGCGCGAACGCGAGCGGCGGCGCGACGCGCGCATACCAGTCGAGCAGATCGGCATCGAGCAGGTTCCACGCACGGCGCGGCCGCACGCGCGTGCCGACTTTCGGCCGCGATTCGACCAACCCCTTCGACGTCAGCGTGCGCAACGCCTCGCGCATCACCGTGCGGCTCACGCCGTACATCTCCATCAGGTCGGGTTCCCTCGGCAGCAGCGATTCGGGCGGATAGTCGCCGCGCAGGATCGCCGTCGCGAGCCGGAAGGCCGTCTGTCCATGCAGGTCGCGTTGAATGATCGTTCTCCGTCGGGCGGGTGCCCACTATCTGCACATTAATGCTATTAATACTATTTTTTATTCGACTACGCTAGGATAACCGCGAAAGCACGGATCGCGCGCCGCGTCCGCACGGCCGCGCCGGTCAATCATGGAGACTCGCCTCATGAAAATCACTCGCCTCGAAACTTTCGTCGTCCCGCCCCGCTGGCTGTTCCTCAAGATCGAAACCGACGAGGGCATCGTCGGCTGGGGCGAGCCGGTCGTCGAAGGCCGCGCGCACACGGTCGAGGCCGCCGTGCACGAACTGGCCGACTACCTCGTCGGCCGCGACCCGCGCTTGATCGAGGATCACTGGCAGGTGATGTACCGCGCGGGCTTCTATCGCGGCGGGCCGATCATGATGAGCGCGATCGCCGGCGTCGACCAGGCGCTGTGGGACATCAAGGGCAAGCATCACGGCGTGCCGGTGCACGCGCTGCTGGGCGGCCAGGTGCGCGACCGCATCAAGGTGTATTCGTGGATCGGCGGCGACCGGCCGAGCGACGTCGCGAACAATGCGCGCGCGGTCGTCGAGCGCGGCTTCAAGGCGCTGAAGATGAACGGCTCCGAAGAACTGCAGATCGTCGACACCTACGACAAGGTCGAGCAGGTGATCGCGAACGTCGCGGCGGTGCGCGATGCGGTCGGCCCGCACGTGGGAATCGGCGTCGACTTCCACGGCCGCGTGCACAAGCCGATGGCGAAGGTGCTCGCGAAGGAGCTCGACCCGTACAAGCTGATGTTCATCGAGGAGCCGGTGCTGTCGGAGAACGCCGAGGCGCTGCGCGACATCGTCAACCAGACCAATACGCCGATCGCGCTCGGCGAACGGCTGTACTCGCGCTGGGACTTCAAGCACATCCTCGCGGGCGGCTACGTCGACATCATCCAGCCGGACGCATCGCACGCGGGCGGCATCACCGAATGCCGCAAGATCGCGACGCTCGCGGAAAGCTACGACGTCGCGCTCGCGCTGCACTGCCCGCTCGGGCCCATTGCGCTCGCCGCGTGCCTGCAGCTCGACGCGGTCAGCTACAACGCATTCATCCAGGAACAGAGCCTCGGCATCCACTACAACCAGGGCAACGACCTGCTCGACTACCTGCGCAATCCCGAAGTGTTCCGCTACGAAGACGGCTTCGTCGCGATCCCGCAGGGCCCGGGGCTCGGCATCGACGTGAACGAGGAAAAGGTGCGCGAGATGGCGAAGACGGGCCATCGCTGGCGCAACCCGGTGTGGCGCCACGCGGATGGCAGCGTCGCCGAGTGGTGAGTGCGATGCGCATCGCGCGCGGCTGCGGCCGGCGCGATACGCATTCGGTTGCCGACGGCCGGTTGCGGACGGCCGGTTTCGGACAGCCGGTCTCGGACAGCCGGTTCCGGACGGCCGCCCGGCAGGGCGGCCGTTTTACATGCGCGTCGCCATGACGTCGCGCCGCACGGAGCGCGCCGTCAGCCGAGCGCCGCGAACCCCGGCACGCTGAACGACAGCACGGCCGCCGCGACGAATACGCCGATCATCGTCATCCCTTCGAGATGCAGGATGTTGCGGAACGTGTACGCGTCCTCGGTCGACGCGGTGCGGCGCAGGCGCGGCAGCGCCGAGAAGCGGTTGAGCCCGCCGAGCACGAGCGCGAGCGCGACGAGCAGCAGCTTCAGCAGCAACACGCGCCCCCACGTGCTGCCGTCGAGCGGCGCGAGCGAGCCGCCGAGCCCGCGGATCGCGTTGAGCACGCCGGTGCCGAGCACGAAGACGACCGCGACGATCGACGTACGCGACAGGTGCTGGCCGATGCGGATCAGCGCGCCGCGCGCGACCGACGACCCCAGCGCCGGCAGCACCGCGAGCCCACCCGCGAGCACGAGGCCGCCCCATACGGCGGTGGCCAGCAGGTGCAGCGTCTGCACGCCGACCGCCGCGGACAGCACGCCGCTATCGGCCGCATGGCCGAGCGACGCCTTGCCGGCCGCGACCACGATCACCGCGAGCCACAGCACCGCATGCGCGAGCGGGCCGTCCGGCTTCGCGAGCGCGACGATCGCGAGCACCACCGCGCCGGCGAACGCGACGCTCCACGCGAAGCCCGTGTGCGTCTGCATCAGCATGACGGGCATCGCGGCGAACGCGCCGCCGAGCCCCGCGCCGCTCATCGCCGCGGCCTCGTAGACGAGCCAGCCGAGATCGGCGAGCACCAGTGCCAGCGCCGCCGCGACCAGCGAATGTTGCGCACGCAGCCATGCGGGGTGCGACGGCGCGACGACCGGCCGCGCGCCGTCCTTGCCGAGCCACGCCTTGAGCAGCGCCGAGCCGACCGCCATCGCGAACGCCGCGTCCATCAGCGCCGCGAGCGCGACCTGCCCGATCCACAAACTGTCGAACTTCATCGCGCATGCCCTCCCGCAAGCGGCAGGCCGGCAGTGCGGCGGCAACGGGACGGACGGCGTGAGGCAGGCAACGGCACGGTAAGAAACGTCATCGATGAATCCGGAAACGGGAGAAATGACTGGACCTGCGGCGGAGGCGGCGCCGCGCGACCCGCGAGTGTACGGTCTTCGAGGGTGAAAGCGCACGCCGGTTCACTCGCGCGTGGCGCAATGCGCGTCAAATTGTCGCAAGTCGCAAACAGACAGGAACCGATGTCCTTTCGTCAAATAGCCGTCATTACCCATCGATGATAGAATGCCGCGTCGCAGCAGCCCGGCTGTCCTGCCGTCCATGCGCCGAGCCGATCGTAGCCCGGACAAGGTCCCCGACGAATAATCATGGAGTCTCGTGTGTCTTCAAGACGCCTCTTCCGTCCGCTGCTCGCCGTTCTGATGATCGGCGGCGCGGGCCTTACGAGCGCTGCCCAAGCGCAGACCAAGCCCACGGAGCAAGCGCACGCCCAGCAGGCGCCGCTCAAGGCACCCGATACCATGGCCGAGCGTGTGCGCGGCTGTACCGCATGCCACGGCGTTCACGGCCAGGGCACGGACAACGACTATTTCCCGCGGCTTGCCGGCAAGCCGGCCGAGTACCTGTACAACCAGCTCGTCAACTTCCGTGACGGCCGGCGCAAGTACCCGCCGATGAATTACCTGCTGACGTACCTGAACGACGACTACCTGCGCGAAATCGCCGAGCACTTCTCGGCCGAACGTCCGCCGTACCCGACGCCGGCGAAGCCGACGCTGCCGGCCGCGACGCTCGCCCGCGGCAAGCAGCTCGTCACGCAGGGCGACCCGTCCCGCAAGCTGCCGGCCTGCGTGGCCTGCCACGGCGCAGGGCTGACCGGCATGCAGCCGGCGATCCCGGGCCTCGTCGGCCTGCACGCCGATTACCTGAGCGCACAGCTCGGCGCATGGCGCTCGGGCAACCGCCACGCGAAGGCGCCCGATTGCATGCACGACATCGCCGCGAAGCTTTCCGACGAAGACGTGACGGCCGTGACCGCATGGCTCGCCGCGCAACCGGCGCCCGCCAACCCCGTGCCGGCTCCGGCGCGTTCGATGAAGACTCCGCTCGCCTGCGGCAGCGAACCGCAATAAGGCAAGGGAGACAGACACAATGAAACGCAAGTCCCTGTTTGCACTCTCGGCCGTCGCGATCATCGCGGCCGCCGCCCTCGTGCCGGTTCTGTGGCCGGGCAACGACACGCTGCACGGCGCTGCCGCCGTCGCGGCCACGCCGGCCGACCAGGCCGCGCTGATCAAGAAGGGCGAATACCTCGCGCGCGTGGGCGACTGTATCGCGTGCCACACCGTGCGCGGCGGCAAGCCGTTCGCGGGCGGCCTGCCGATGGCGACGCCGTTCGGCACGATGTACACGCCGAACATCACGCCGGACGACCAGAACGGTATCGGCAAGTGGACGTCGGACGACTTCTACCGCGCGATGCACACCGGCCGTTCGAAGGACGGCAGCCTGCTCTATCCGGGCTTCCCGTTCGCGAGCTACACGAAGGTCACGCGCGCCGATTCGGACGCGATCTACGCGTACCTGCGCTCGGTGGCGCCGGTGTCGGTGCCGAGCCGCCCGCACGAACTGAAGTTCCCGTTCAACAACCGCAACCTGCTGATCGGCTGGCGCACGCTGTTCTTCAAGGAAGGCGAGTACAAGCCGGATCCGACGAAGTCGGTCGAATGGAACCGCGGCGCGTATCTCGTCGAAGGCCTCGGCCACTGCTCGATGTGCCACACGTCGATCAACATGATGGGCGGCCCGGTGAACTCGTCGGCGTTCGCCGGCGGCCTGATCCCGCTGCAGAACTGGTATGCGCCGTCGCTGACGAACGACAAGGAACTCGGCCTCGGCGACTGGCACGTGCAGGAGCTGTCCGACCTGCTGCAAGCCGGCGTGTCGCAAAAGGGCGCGGTGTTCGGCCCGATGGCGGACGTGGTCCACAACAGCCTGCAGTACATGACCGACGAAGATACGCGCGCGATGTCGACGTACCTGAAGTCGATCCCGCAGAAGGCCGAAGCGCCGAAGAACATGCAGTACGAGCCGTCGAAGCAGTTCGGCAACGCGCTGTTCGAGCAGGGCAAGAAGATCTACGCGGACAACTGCGCGACCTGCCACGCCGAAAACGGCGCCGGCAAGCCGCCGGCCTATCCGCCGCTCGCGGGCAACCACTCGATCATGATGGAATCGGCCGTCAACCCGATCCGCATGGTGCTGAATGGCGGCTACCCGCCGAGCACGTTCAAGAATCCGCGTCCGTACGGGATGCCGCCGTTCGCACAGTCGCTGTCGAACCAGGAAGTCGCGGCGGTCGTCACGTATATCCGGATGTCTTGGGGTAACAACGGTACGCCGATCTCGCCGCAACAGGTGAGCGATCTGCGTTCCGCGCCGCTCGACTAAGAAGCGGCTCACACACACGGGGCGCGGCTGCGGGAAACCGCGGCCGCGCCCTTTTGCTTTTTGGCTGTTTTGCGATGCAGGTTTGCCGCGCGGGCCGCGCGATGCATCGCCGATCATAAAACTCAAGAGTGGTATCTATGTCTTTCGAATCTCTAGGCCTGGCCGAACCGCTGGTCAAGGCGGTCAACGAGCTCGGCTACACGTCGCCGACCCCGATCCAGCAGCAGGCGATCCCGGCCGTCCTCGGCGGCGGCGACCTGCTCGCCGGCGCACAAACCGGCACCGGCAAGACCGCCGGCTTCACGCTGCCGATCCTGCAACGCCTGCACACGTTCTATGCCGAGCACCGTGGCGCGAAGCGCGCGGTGCGCGCACTGATCCTCACGCCGACGCGCGAACTCGCCGCCCAGGTCGAGGAAAGCGTGCGCGCGTACAGCAAGTACCTGAAGCTGCGCTCGACCGTGATGTTCGGCGGCGTCAGCATCAATCCGCAGATCGATGCGCTCAAGCGCGGCGTCGACATCGTCGTCGCGACGCCGGGGCGCCTGCTCGACCACATGCAGCAGAAGACCATCGACCTGTCGGATCTCGACATCCTCGTGCTCGACGAAGCCGACCGGATGCTCGACATGGGCTTCATCCACGACATCAAGCGCGTGCTCGCGAAGCTGCCGCCGCAGCGCCAGAACCTGCTGTTCTCGGCCACCTTCTCCGACGAGATCAAGGCGCTTGCCGACAGCCTGCTCGACTCGCCCGCGCTGATCGAGGTCGCCCGCCGCAACACGACCGCCGAGAGCGTCGCGCAGAAGATTCATCCGGTCGACCGCGACCGCAAGCGCGAGCTGCTCACGCACCTGATCCGCGAGCACAACTGGTTCCAGGTGCTCGTGTTCACGCGCACCAAGCACGGTGCGAACCGGCTTGCGGAGCAACTGACGAAGGACGGCATCAGCGCGATGGCGATCCACGGCAACAAGAGCCAGTCGGCCCGTACGCGCGCGCTGGCCGAGTTCAAGAACAGCACGCTGCAGGTGCTCGTCGCGACCGATATCGCCGCGCGCGGGATCGACATCGACCAGTTGCCGCACGTCGTCAACTTCGACCTGCCGAACGTGCCCGAGGATTACGTGCACCGGATCGGCCGCACGGGCCGCGCGGGCGCGACCGGCGAAGCCGTGTCGCTCGTGTGCGTCGACGAGAAGCAGTTGCTGCGCGACATCGAGCGGCTGATCAAGCGCGAGATCCCGCAGGAAGTGATCGCAGGCTTCGAACCCGATCCGAACGCGAAGCCGGAGCCGATCCAGCAACGCCGCGGGCAACAGCAACCGCGCGGCGGCGGCGGCAATCGCCCGCCGCGTGGCGGCGGCTCAGGCCAGCCGGCCGCGAAACGCGACGGCAACGCGCAACCGAAGGCCGGGCAACCGAAAGCGGCACCGCAAAAGGCAGCGAAGCCGCGCACGCAGGGCGGCGCCGGTGGTAACGGCGGCGGCCGTCCGGCGGGCGGCGGCAACGGCGCCCGGCCGGCGAGCGGCAACGCCGCGCACGCGAACCGCAACCGTTCGTCGCGCAGCGGCCAGCGCGGTCACTGAAGCCGCGCGGCCGCGCGCCGCAGGTGCTCGATCTGGCGCTGCCAGCGTGCGAGCACCGCGGCGCGCTCCCCTTCCAGTGTGAACGTGACGCCCGTCGCGAGACGCGCATAGCCGACCCGCTGCGCATCGCCGTGCGCGATCGTCGCAGCGAATCCGGCCAGTCCCCCGAAGTCTCCTTCGAGCGGCGCCATCTCCAGTTGCGCCTGAAAGAACGCACCGTCCGCGACGAGCGTCAACGCGGCCGTGCGCCGTTGCGCGATCGCGCGGGCCGTCCGCGACTGCGGCCAGAGCGCGATCAGCAGCGTGCGCGCATCGTGCGCATAGATCTCGCCGACGCCGAGCAGCGTCGTGCGCAACTGGCCGTCGTCGGTCGCGACGATCAGCGACGCGGCGATATCGGCATGACGTTCGAGTGCGGTGCCGTCGAACAACGACACGACGGCGGACGGCCACGCGTCGAAGGTCCATTGTTCGAGCGCGTGGCGATGGGTATCGGTCATGATGGCGTGGCCCCGGGTACGGATCGGACGAGGATGCGCCAGCATAGCGCGACGGGCCGCGCCGCGGCGATCAGCGCAGGAAAACGTGCCGCGTGATCTTCGTGAGCGGATAGTGGACGCTCGGCTGGATCTTCGCGGGCAGATCGAGCGGCTTGAGCAGCATCTTCACGCACATGTCGGCCGACAGGTTGCGCCGCACGAGCCTGCTGATGCGCGCGGCGCGCTCGCGGTTGTATTGGCTGTCGCCGACGCGGTCCGGATAGCGGATCGCGAATACGTGGCGCAGCGCGATCTCGGAATCCTCGTTCTTGATTTCCATCACGCGGCGCGCGAGCGCCCCGAGCACCGCGAGCCGGCCGTTGCCTTCGACCTGGTTGTACTTCTTGAAGAACTTGAAGAAGTGCTTGTAGTGGCGCACTTCGTCCGTGCGGATGTTGTCGGTGATTTCCTTCAGCACCGGCTCGTCCGAGCATTCGTTGATCGCGCGATAGAGCGTGGCCGTGCCCGTCTCGACGACGCAGCGTGCGACCATTTCAAGCGCGCGGGTCTTTTCGAACGCCTCGACCGAGCAGGTCTTCGAATACTCGGCAAAGAAATTCGCGAAGGCGGTATCCCAGTCGAACTCGGGCCACACGTGCGCGATGTACGCCTTCAGCGCGCGGCCGTGCTGCAATTCTTCGTGCTCCCACGCATTGTTGAGCCATGCGGAAACTTCCGGATCGTCGTTGAAGAATTCGCTCAGATTGCTCGTATAGAGATCCGAGCCGCTTTCGATGAACGACGATGCGCACAGCAGCAACAACAGATCCTCGTTCGCGGCGGCACGCTGACGATCGATCCGGTTCAGGTCGATGTCCTCGATACGCCACGGCATCACATGCGTCGTTTTGGTGTCCATGGTGGTGCGCTCCCAGTCGTCGCGCGGAGGCCGGCCCATGCCTGGGGCACAGGCGCCAGCCGATCCGCAGGCGGCGTTTTACATGCGTTTATAGTGAATCGGTCCGGCCGAACCATCCTGGCATCTTAGCCGGACTTTGACGTTCGTGCTCCAAAGCACTGACCATACCCGGCAGGCGCAGTTCCACGGCGTCCGTTGCCGTTCGTTAGACGAGGCCTTCGAACCGCTTGCGCGCGTGCGACCGTATCCGCCGCGCGAAACGAAACGGGCGGCCGCCGGGCCGCCCGTGATGCGTGAAAATTGCCGGTAACGCTGGAAGCGATCCGTCAGAAACCGGCCGCCAGCCCGTCGCGCCGGCTGTCGCTCGCGGCCACGTAGCCGCGCTCCGGATCGTCGGGATCGAGGCGCCAGACGAACTGCCCCGAACCGAAATCCATGTAAGGATCGTCGATCGACTGGATCGTGTGGCCGCGGGCGGCCAGCGCGTCGACCGTCGCGCGGTTCATCGTCGCCTCGACGTCGAGCGTGAAGTCGCGGTTGACCTTCCAGCGCGGCGCGCAACATGCGGCCTGCGGCTGCTGGCCATAGCCGAGCATCCGCACGACGGTCTGCAGATGGCCCTGCGGCTGCATGTCGCCGCCCATCACGCCGAAGCTCATCACGGCCTCGGTGCGGCCGTTGGCTTCCTCTGTGACGAACGCCGGGATGATCGTGTGGAACGGCCGCTTGCCGCCCGCGACGACGTTCGGCGAAGCCGGGTCCATCGAGAAGCCGTGCCCGCGGTTCTGCAGCGCAATGCCCGTGCCGGGCACGACGAGCCCCGAACCGAAGCCCATGTAGTTCGACTGGATGAAGCTCACCATCATTCCGCGTTCGTCGGCCGCCGCGAGGTAGATCGTGCCGCCCGAATGCGGGCGGCCGGCGGCGAAGTGCGTCGCGCGGGCAGGATCGATCAGCTTCGCGCGTTCGGCGAGATAGGCATCGTCGAGCATCTGTTCGGGCGTGACGTCCATCGCGCGCGGATCGGCGACGTAGCGATAGACGTCCGCGAACGCGAGCTTCATCGCCTCGATCTGCAGGTGCTGCGAATCGACCGAGTCGATCGGCCATTCGGTCGCGCCCGCATGCTCGGCGATGCCGAGCGCGATCAGCGCGGCGATGCCCTGCCCGTTCGGCGGGATCTCGTGAATCGTGTGGCGGCCGAAGCGCTTGCCGATCGGCTCGACCCATTCCGGCCGGTACGCGCGCAAGTCGGCTTCGGTCAGCGCGCCGCCGCCTTCGCGCGCGAACGCGGCGATACGCTCGGCGAGCGCGCCTTCGTAGAACGCACGGGCACCGTCCTTCGCGAGCGTGCGCAGCGTCTGCGCATGCCCGGGCAGGCACATGCGTTCACCGACGAGCGGCGCGCGGCCGCGCGGCATGAAGGTGTCCGCGAAGCCGGGCAGGCCCTGCAGTTCGGGAACGGCCGCCGCCCACTTGTGCGCGACGATCGGCGACACCGAATAGCCGCGCTCCGCGATCTCTATCGCCGGCTCGAGCAGGTCCGCGAACGGCAGCGAACCGAACTTCGCGTGCAGCGCTTCCCAGCCCGCGATCACGCCCGGCACGGTGACGGTGTCCCAGCCGCGCGTCGGCTTGTTCGCGATGCCGCGCGCGTTGGCGCCGTGGCGCTTGCGGAAGTAGTCGACGTTCCACGCGGCCGGCGCGACGCCCGATGCATTCAGCCCGGACAGCCGCTCGCCGTCCCACACGAGCGCGAATGCATCGCCGCCGAGCCCGCACGACACGGGCTCGACGACCGTGATCGCGGCGGCCGCGGCCAGCGCCGCGTCCACCGCGTTGCCGCCCTTCCACAGCATCCGCAGCCCGGCCTGCGCGGCAAGCGGGTGCGACGTCGACACGACGTTGCGCGCGAACACCGGAATGCGGGTCGACGGATACGGGTTGTGCCAGTTGAAATCAGTCATCGATACCACCTCGTCGAAAGCCGAATGAACGCGCCCGCGCGAGCGGGCAATCCGCCATTGCAGCGCGATCGGCGCAATCGCACAAATTCATTTGTCACATGAATCCATGCAATTTCTACATGATTCATGTGCGCCGACGGCCGGCTGGCCGGCCGAACGCCGTTGCCGCCCTTACAATACCCGCTCCGTCTCACGACCCGACCATCGAGCCATGACCCGAGATCCCCGCCTCACCCTCAACGCGCGCCAGCAGGAATTGCTCGAATGGGTGCAGCGCGACGGCTTCGTGACCGTCGACGATCTCGCCGCGCATTTCGCGGTGACGCCGCAGACGATCCGCCGCGACGTGAACTGGCTCGCCGACCTGAACCTGCTGCGCCGCTACCACGGCGGCGCGAGCCTGCCGACCAGCTCGGAGAACGTGTCGTATACGGCGCGCCAGCGGATGTTCCACGACGAGAAACGACGCATCGCGGCGCTCGCGGCATCGCACATCCCCGACCAGGCATCGCTGTTCATCAACCTCGGCACGACGACCGAGGAAGTCGCGCGCGCGCTGAACCGCCATCACGGGCTGCACGTGATCACGAACAACCTGAACGTCGCGTCGATGATGAGCGGCTACCCCGACTGCGAGGTGCTGATCACGGGCGGCATCGTGCGGCCGTGGGACAAGGGTATCGTCGGCGAGCTCGCGATCGACTTCATCCGCCAATTCAAGGTCGACTACGCGATCATCGGCACGTCCGCGATCGAGGCCGACGGCACGCTGCGCGATTTCGACACGCGCGAGGTGCGCGTGGCCGAGGCGATCATGCAGCATGCGCGCACGGTCTACCTCGTGACCGACCATTCGAAGGTCGGCCGCCCGGCGCTGGTGCGCCAGGGCCATCTGAGCCAGGTGCACGCGCTTTTCACCGACAAGCCGCTGCCGCCCGACATGGCCGACACGGTGGCCGCGGCCGGCACCCAGGTGTACGTCGCGGAATGACGCTCGCGATGTTGCAGCGCACCTGAAACTTCAAGTGAAATCAAGAAGTTGACGCCGCGCGCGAACCGCTCGCGGCGGGCCCTTCTGTCAAACGGAAAATTAACGGGGCACGATTTGTCGTTGCCTGCGCGCTCGACTAGACTCCAGTTCCCCGGCCCGTTCGCCGATCCGCCTGTGCCAGGGCGGTGCGAATCGCAGGCCGGCGAATGCAGCTTTTCCCCCCAAGCCATACCCTCGCGGGGTATCGCGCGGCGGCGTATGCGCCGGCCGCGCGGGCAGTCCGATTGCCATGGAGAGAACGATGCTGAGTCCGCATGAATTCGCCACGCTCTTGCTTGTGAAGGACGCGCCTGATCAGCGCGACATGGATCGGGATGAACTGGACATCCTGCTCGAACAACAGCTCGTCCGCCTGGAAGGGCTCGGCTCGGGACGCAAATACTGCGTGACCGAGACCGGCGACGCCGCGCTGCGATCCATCAAGTACCGCTATTCGTAAGCCCCGCCGCTTTGACCCGAACGCGCGGCCGGACTCCGGCCGCGCGTTCGTTTCGGCCTCCCGCCTGCCCGCCGTTCGCCGCCCCCGGCATCAGCCGCCGCGCAGCGTCGGATCGACCGCCGCCCGCCAGCTGATGGCCTGCGCACGCGCCCCGTTGAAATAGGCGATCCAGCCGGCGCGCGCCGCCGCGTCGGGCGCCACATAGTGGGTCGAAAGTTCGTTTACGAACGCACAATAGTTCGCCTCGGTCAGCCCGCGATACCGTTTCGCGACGTACGCGTCGTACAGCGTCGAGTAGACCGGCTGCGCGTCCGCGCCCCAGTCGCGCGCCGCGCCGCCGCACGACGTCTGCAGGTCGACGAACGACGGCGCCCGCCAGTTGCCGGCGAGCGGCGGCATACCCGCGCTGCACCCCGCCAGAAGGACGGCGCACACGCCGGCCCACATCCCAATACGCATGATTCACCTCGCGAAACGGTCGATTTCGTCAGTATCGTCCGGGATCGGCTGGCGCGCTACTGGCCCCGCTTTTTCGAACTTTACTTTTTCGATTTCGTTCGTTAAATTTCGAATTCGAACATTTCATGTTCGCCCTATTTCAACAGACGATAAGGACAGCAGGTGACCCAACCGAATCGCTACGATCTGCTCGTCGTCGGCGGCGGCATCAACGGCGCGGGGATCGCGCGCGATGCGGCCGGCCGCGGCCTGTCGGTCATGCTCTGCGAGCAGGACGACCTCGCGTCGCACACGTCGTCGTCCAGCACGAAGCTGATTCACGGCGGCCTGCGTTACCTCGAGTACAACGAGTTCGGGCTGGTGCGCAAGGCGCTGCAGGAACGCGAAACGCTGCTGCGCGCGGCGCCGCACATCATGTGGCCGCTGCGCTTCGTGATGCCGCACATGCCGAACCTGCGCCCGGCCTGGCTGATCCGCATCGGCCTGTTCCTTTACGATCACCTCGCGAAACGCGAGCTGCTGCCCGGCTCGCGCGGCATCGACATGCGCCGCCATGCGGCCGGCGCGCCGCTGATCGACTCGATCAAGCGCGGCTTCGTGTATTCCGACGGCTGGGTCGACGACGCCCGCCTCGTCGTGCTGAACGCGATGGATGCGAAGGAGCGCGGCGCCGAGATCCTGACGCGCACGAAGCTCGTTTCCGCCGAGCGCCGCGGCGACGCATGGGAAGCGCGGCTGCAGCAGGCCGACGGTTCGATCCGCGTCGTACACGCGAGCGCGATCGCGAACGCGGCCGGCCCGTGGGTCGGCGAAGTGCTGCACGGCGCGCTCGGCCGCGGCGCGCATCACAGCGTGCGGCTCGTGAAGGGCAGCCACATCATCACGCGCCGCCTGTTCGATCACGATCACGCCTACATCTTCCAGAACCCGGACAAGCGGATCATCTTCGCGATTCCGTACGAGCACGATTTCACGCTGATCGGCACGACCGACGTCGAATACACGAACGATCCCGCGAAGGTCGCGATCGATCGCGACGAGACGCAGTACCTGTGCGATTCGATCAACCGCTACTTCAAGCGCAAGATCTCGCCGGCCGACGTGCACTGGACCTATTCGGGCGTGCGCCCGCTGCTGGAAGACGAGAACGCGGCGAACGCATCGGCCGTCACGCGCGACTATCGCCTCGAGCTCGACGACGGCGCGGGCGCCCCGTTGCTGTCGGTGTTCGGCGGCAAGATCACGACGTTCCGCAAGCTCGCGGAAGAAGCCGGCGACATGCTGTGCCGCGCGCTCGGCCGCGACGCGAAGCCCTGGACGGCCGGCATCGCGCTGCCGGGCGGCGACATCGCGAACGCGAAGTTCGACGGGTTCGCCGGCGCGTTCGCGAAACGCCATCCGTGGCTGCCCGCCGCACTCGCGCGCCGCTATGCGCGTGCGTACGGCACCCGTGCGGAGCGCGTGATCGACGGCGCGAAGTCGCTTGCCGATCTCGGCGCCGAAATCGCACCGGGCATCCACGACGCGGAACTGCGCTACCTGCGCGACGCCGAATGGGCGACCTGCGCGCAGGACGTGCTGTGGCGGCGCTCGAAGCTCGGGCTGCACGTCGCGCCCGGCACGCTCGATGCCGTGACCGCCGCGGTCGACGCATGGTTCGCCGCCGCGCATGCGCCGCACGCCTGATTCGAATGCAGTTGCAGTTGCCTGACCGACGTTGATTCACCGACGCGCCGCCCACATGCGGCGCGCATCACAACTAAGCCAATCCACGGATGGAGATGAGAGACATGCAGGACCAGTACATCCTCGCGCTTGACCAGGGCACCACGAGTTCCCGCGCGATGCTGTTCGATCGCCAGGGCAATATCGTATCGATCGCCCAGAAGGAATTCGAACAGATCTACCCGCAACCCGGCTGGGTCGAGCACGACCCGCAGGAAATCTGGTCGACGCAAGCCGGCGTCGCCGCGGAAGCCGTCACGCGCACGGGCCTGAACGGCACGTCGATCGCCGCGATCGGCATCACGAACCAGCGCGAAACGACGATCGTCTGGGATCGCGAGACGGGCCAGCCCGTCTACAACGCGATCGTCTGGCAGGATCGGCGCACAGCCGACTTCTGCGATTCGCTGAAGCAGCAGGGCCTCGAAGCGAAGGTGCGCGCGAAGACCGGCCTGCCGATCGACTCGTACTTCTCCGCGACCAAGATCCGCTGGATCCTCGACAACGTGCCGGGCGCGCGCGACAAGGCCCGCCAGGGCAAGCTCGCGTTCGGCACCGTCGACAGCTGGCTCGTGTGGAACTTCACGAAGCACGAGCTGCACGTGACCGACGTGACCAACGCGTCGCGCACGATGCTGTTCAACATCCACACGCGCGAGTGGGACAACGAGCTGCTCGAACTGCTCGACATCCCGCGCAGCATGCTGCCGGAAGTGAAGGCGTCGTCGGAGATCTACGGCCACACGAAGACCACCGTGTTCGCGTCGAAGATCCCGCTCGCCGGGATCGCCGGCGACCAGCACGCCGCGCTGTTCGGCCAGATGTGCACGACGTCGGGCATGGTGAAGAACACCTACGGCACCGGCTGCTTCCTGATGATGAACACCGGCGACAAGCCGATCGAGTCGAAGAACAACCTCGTCACGACGATCGCGTGGCAGATCGGCGACGACGTGCAGTACGCGCTCGAAGGCAGCATCTTCATCGCGGGCGCGGTCGTGCAGTGGCTGCGCGACGGCGTCGGCCTCATCAAGACGGCCGCGGAAATCGAGGCGCTCGCAGCCAGCGTGCCGCATACCGACGGCGTCTACCTCGTGCCCGCCTTCGCCGGCCTCGGCGCGCCGCACTGGAACGCGCGGGCGCGCGGCTCGGTGTTCGGCGTCACGCGCGGCACGAGCGCTGCGCATCTTGCCCGCGCGGCGCTCGATGCAATCGCGTACCAGTCGCTCGACGTGCTGGCCGCGATGGAAGCCGATTCGGGCATCAGCATCGGCGAGCTGCGGGTGGACGGCGGCGCAAGCGCGAACGACTTGCTGATGCAGTTCCAGGCGGACCTGCTCGGCGTGGATGCGGTGCGTCCGCAGATCACCGAGACGACCGCGCTCGGCGCGGCCTACCTCGCGGGCCTCGCGATCGGCTACTGGAAGAATCTCGACGAAGTGCGCGACCAGTGGCAGCTCGATCGCCGCTTCGCGCCGTCGATGCCGAAGGAGCAGGTCGAGCAGCGCATGGCCGGCTGGCAGCGTGCGGTGCGCGCCGCGAAGGCATGGGCCGACGACACGCAGTAACCGCAACACCCTCGAACGAAATACAACAACACCGGCGGACCGCGCAGCGCGCGAGTCCGCCGCACTCTACGAGAGACAACATGTCACCTTATATTGCGGAATTCATCGGCACGGCGATCCTCGTGCTGCTCGGCAACGGCGCGGTCGCGAACGTGCTGCTTGCGAAGACCAAGGGCAAAGGCGCGGACCTGATCGTGATCGTGATGGGCTGGGCGATGGCGGTATTCGTCGCCGTCTACGTGACCGCGTCGTTCAGCGGCGCGCACCTGAACCCGATCGTCACGATCAGCCTCGCGCTCGCGGGCAAGTTCGCGTGGTCGAAAGTCGGCGGCTACGTGCTCGCGCAGATGCTCGGCGGGATGGCCGGCGCGTTGCTCGTGTGGCTCGCGTATCGCCAGCACTTCGCGAAGGAAGCGGATGCGGACCTGAAGCTCGCGGTGTTCTGCACGGCGCCGGCGATCCGCAGCGTCACGCACAACGTGCTGACCGAAGCGATCTGCACGTTCGTGCTGATCCTCGGCGTGCTGTACCTCGCGTCGCCGCAGGTCGGCCTCGGCGCACTCGACGCGCTGCCCGTCGGCCTGCTGGTGCTCGGCATCGGCATCTCGCTCGGCGGCCCCACCGGCTATGCGATGAGCCCCGCGCGCGACCTGTCGCCACGCATCATGCATGCGCTGCTGCCGATTCCCGGCAAGCGCGACAGCGACTGGCGCTATGCCTGGGTGCCGGTCGTCGGCCCGCTGCTCGGCGGCGCCGCGGCAGCCGGCCTGTATCTGCACCTGCACGCGACGATCTGATCGCGGTTTCGCTCGAGCTCGCGCGCGGCAGCGGTTGCCGCGCGCTGCCGCTCTCCCCGCTCCTTCCCCCGCTTCATTCTCACGTCGTCGACTGTCGAGGCTCGTCGGTCGTCGTCGGATGCCTGTCGTCGGCCGTCGCCGTCTTCGTCGCCGTCTTCGTCGCTGTCGACTCGCGTGAGGCCGCGCTCGGGCCGGCACCGCAGCGCGTCACCGCCGATCGCTCGCGGCCGATACCAGCGACTTCAGCTTCACCGTCGCATCCGCGACCGCGCCCGGCGTCACGTCGATCCCGCGCTCGACCAGCATGCGCGCGACGCGCATTTCCTTCGCGAATCCCGCTGCACGGCCGAAGCCGCTCGCCGCGACGAGCCGCTCGCTCGCATCGAAGTGGAAATGAATCTCGGCGTCCTCGCCGAGCACACGCGCGACCGTGTGCTCGCCGAGCGCCGGTTCGCCGGCCACCTGCAGCTGCGCATCGTATTGATCGGACCAGAACCACGGCGTGTCGCGATACGGTTCGTCGGCACCCAGCATGTTGAGTGCGGCGGCGCGTGCCTGCGTTTCGGCGCCGTGCCAGGTTTCCTGACGCACGAGCCGCCCGGACGCCCCGCTCGGGAACACCGCGACATCGCCGGCCGCATAAATGCCGGGCGCCGACGTCTCGAGCCGCGCATTCACGACGATCCCGCGATCGACGGCGAGGCCCGCCGCACGCGCCAGCTCGTCCGCGGGTTCGATCCCGATGCCGGCGACCACGGTATCGGCGATCAGCGTATCGCCGTCGTCGAGCACGACGGCCAGTGCGCCGTCCGGCCTGCGTGCGATCGCGACGGGCCGGCGGTTCAGGCCGATCGCGACGCCGCGCTGCACATGCAACGCATGCACGCGGGCCGCGATCGGCTCGGGCACCGCGCGGCCGAGCAGCCGCGGCGCCGCATCGAGCACGGTCACGCGGCAGCCACGCTGCCGCGCCGACGCCGCGACTTCGAGACCGATGAAGCCGCCGCCGATCAGCACGATCCGCGCGTCGGGCACGAGCCGCGCGCCGAGCGCGGCCGCATCGTCGAGCGTGCGCAACGCGACTACGCCGTCGAGCGCCGCGCCCGGCACGCCCAGACGGCGCGCGCGGCCGCCGGTGGCGAGCAGCAGCGCGTCGTAGCGGAGCACGTGCCCGCCCGACATGCGCACTTCGCGTGCGGGCGGATCGATGCGCTCGACGGTCGCGACGATCCGCTCGATACGATCGGCCGCCCATGCGTCGGCATCGCGCAATCGGCATTGCGCCGCGCTGCGCTCGCCGGTCAGCACGCCCTTCGACAACGGCGGCCGCTCGTACGGCAAATGCGGCTCCGCGCCGATCAGCACGATGCGCCCGCGCCAGCCGGACGCGCGCAGCACCTGCGCCGCGCGGCCGCCCGCATGGCCCGCGCCGACGATCGCCATCACCCGGTCGCCGGTCATCGCGTCATACCTCGATCAGGATGCGGCCGTCCTCGACCTTCGCCCGGTAGGTGCGCAGCTTCTCGCACGCGGGCGCCGACAGCGGCCGGCCGTCGCGCACGTCGAAGCGGCCGTTGTGCTTCGGGCATTCGATCACGTGATCGATCACGAGCCCGTCCGCGAGATGCACGTGCTCGTGCGTGCACAGGCCGTCGCTCGCATAAACCTCGCCGTCAATCCGGTAGATCGCGTACGTGCGGCCGGCATGATCGAAGCGCGCGACGTCTTCGTCGTCGATGTCGTCGAGCGCGCCGGTGTCGATCCATTGCGTCATGGTGTGTGTCTCCTTCGTCGGGATAGTCGATAACTGCTAGGCGCGCGCGGCACCGGGCACCGGCCGCACGACGTAATCGGACGGGTCGCGCGTCTGCCGGACCAGCGCCGGCACGATCTCCGCATACGCCGCCAGCGTGCTGCGGTACGGCGGCGGCATGTCGGCCTTCACGGCTTCGTGCAGCTTCGGCAGTGCATGGAACGGCACCATCGGGAACATGTGGTGCTCGACGTGATAGTTCATGTTCCAGTACAGGAAGCGGAACACCGGATTCATCATCACGGTCCGGCAGTTGCGCCGGTGATCGAGCACGTTCTCCGGCATACCCGCGTGCTGCGTGAGGCCGAAATACAGATACAGCCATGCGCCGTAGAGGCTCGGCAGCCCGATGTAGAGCAGCGGCAGAATCGTGCGCCAGTACAGCGCGGCGCCCGCCACGAGCACGTAGATCGCGAGATGCATGCGCGACTCGCGCACGACCTTCGGCCATTCCGATTCGGGCACGTAGGTGCGCTCCTCGTCGTCGAGCCGGCCGGTGACCGACACCGCGATCATCTTGCGCAGCTCGCCGGCCACGTGCTTCAGCGCGACGACGTTCAGCGCGAGCGCAAGCCAGTCGGTCGGCTTCGGCGCGGCGATTTCCGGATCGCGCCCGACGACCAGCGTGTCGGTGTGATGGCGTGCATGACTCCAGCGCCATGCGGTCGCGCGGCGGAACACCTGGAACGACGCGACCTGGTACAGCACGTCGTTCATCCAGCGCGTGCGGAACGCGGTGCCGTGCCCGCATTCGTGCCAGCGCGAATCGGCGGGGCTGCAGTAAAGCGTGCCGTACACGAAGAACGCCGGGATCGCCCACGCCGAATGCGCACGCCACGCCAGCCACGCGAGCGCGCCGCTGATCGCGATCGCCGCGTACCAGATCAGCGTGTCGCGAATCGCACGCGCATCGCCGCGCTGCATCAACTGCTTCATCAGCGGCCGCGGCACCGCGCACCGGTACCACGCGGCGTTGACGAGCCCGGCCGCGTGCGCGCGCTCGCCGGCGCCGCCGATCATTTTGTATTCCTGACGGCGCGCTGCCGTGCGCTCTCGTGCCGGGTCGTCGGTATGGGCCATTTCTGTCTCCTCGGGTTTCTGTGCGCGGCAAGCGCTTCGCAACAAGACCGAAATTAGGCGACCGGCCGCCCCGCCTCAATCGAAACGTTGACGAAATTTCGCCATCGCTTTAGCGTTCCCGACAACGCCACGCGATCGATGGCGACCCTCACGATGGAGACGACCATGGCAGGTGAATCCGGGCCGCGCTGGCGCAAGCGCACCGCGCGTTTCGACGAGATCGCGGCGCTCGCCGGCGTCAGCACGACGACCGTCGACCGCGTACTGAACGAACGCGGCAGCGTCTCCGCGCAGGCGCGCGAACGCGTGGTCGCAGCCGCTCGGCAGCTCGGCGTGCCGCGGCAGCTGCCCGACACGCGGCACGGGCTGATCCACGTCGACGTGCTGCTGCCGGACACCGACGCGCCGTTCTTCCGGCGGTTGCAGCAGGCGCTGCAGCGCTCGCTGCAGATGCTGGACCGGCGCGTGGTCGTGCACCGGACGATCCTGCCCGCCGCCGACGACGAGCGCGCCGCCGCGCTGGTCGAACGGCCCGCGTACCGGCGCGCGGCGCTGATCGTCACCGCACATGACACGGCCCGCATGCGCGACGCGCTCGCCGGCGCGATCGCGCGCGGCGAGACCGTCGTCACGATGGTCACCGACATCGGCGGCATCGACCGCGTGCACTTTGCCGGCATCGACAACTACCGCGCCGGACGCACGGCCGGCTACTACATCGGCCGCCTCGCGGCGCGCCCCGGCCGCGTGCTGCTGCTCGGCGGCCGGATGGGCTACCGCGCGCACGCCGACCGGATGGCCGGCTGCCGCGACCAGCTCGCCGCCGCGTTCGCCGCCTTGCGCTGCGACGACGCGCCGGTCGAGACGCTCGACCAGGACGACCGTTGCTACCGCGCGGTGTCGAAGGCCCTGCAGGCGCACGACGACGTGGTCGCGATCTACAACAGCGGCGCCGGGTCGGCCGGGATCGAAGCGGCGCTGCGCAAGGCCGGTGCGATCGGGCGCGTCGTGTGGATCGGCCACGAGATGATCGACCTGCACCGCACCTTCATCGAAGCCGGCGCGATGGATCTCGCGATCGATCAGGATCCCGACGGGCAGGCGATTTCCGCGCTGCAGCACGTGCTGCATGCATGCGGCATCGTCGAACAGCCGCCACCGGACGACCCGGTCGAATTCCGCGTGTTCTGTCCGGCGAACGTGAGAACGAGCGCGTACCTGCAGGCGTGAATCGCGCCGCACGGCGTGCCGCAGCCTCGCGGCGAAAAAATCGATCGTCGCATTGGCGATTTTTCGTCAACGTTTGTCATGCGGCCCGCGCCGCGCATCCGTACAGTGGTCAGCCATCGATAGACGACGGACAGGAGACGATGGCTGAACCGATCCTCATCGGCGTGAACCTCGACGGCGTGCTCGAGCACGACGGGCTGCCGCCGCCCGCGCCCGCCGAGCGCTTCCGGATGGTCGCCGCCGCCGGCGTGTTCGATTACGTCGAAAAGAACCCGGTGCGCGGCGAGGACCTGTCGCCGTATTTCGCGCTGGTCGACCGCCACGCGCTGCCGATTCGCGTGATCGGCGGCATCTGGCGCGCGGGCTCCGACGAAGCGCATGTCGCCGAGATCGTCGCGGCGGGCGCCCGCTTCGGCAGCACCGTGCTCAACTGCCAGTTGTTCGCGCACCACGCGGACGGCCATCCGCTGACGGATCGCGAAGTCGCCGATTTCTACCTGCGCGCCTACGCATGGGGCGAGCCGGTCGGCTGCCTGCCAAGCCTCGAAGTGCATGTCGACATGTGGAGCGAGCATTTCGCGCGCGTGGCGCGCGTCGCACGGCACGTCGAGCAAGCCGGCGCACCGTTCCGGATCACGCTCGATCATTCGCACCTGCTGTTCAAGATCGGCAATCGCGCCGAACTCGACGCGGCGGGCCTGCGCGGGTCGGCCGACGGCGGCCGCGCGATGCTCGACCCGGCATCGCCCGCCCCGATCTACGCCGACTGGATCGCGCGCGGCTGGGTCCGGCATGCGCATGCGCGCAGCGTGACGCCGAACAACCCCGACAATCGCTGGATGCGCCGCGCGGACGGCAGGCCCGGCCGCGGCATCCAGTATCCGTTCGTCGCACCCGCGCCGGGCGCCTATCACGGCGAATGGCATGCAGCGTCGCTCGATCCGTGGAAAACCGCGCTGCGCCAGTTGCTGCACGCGCAAGCGCAGGCGCCCGCTGGCGCGCGGCCGGCACGACTCGAACAGATCAGTTGCGAGTTCATTCCGTTTCCCGACTACGGCGGCGGCGCCCGCTATTCGATCTTCGACAACAACGTCGCATGCGCGCAATGGCTGCGCGACGCCTGGCAAGCGCTTGCCGCGCACGCCGACACCCGATCCGGACCCCACCCCACTCAAGCCCCGAGGACAGAACGATGACGCAAGCCTTCCATTTTTCGCTGAACCGGATGAGCGCGCCGCGCTTGCCGTTCGACCGCTACGTCGCGCTGTGCCGGCGCCTCGGCGTCGACGCGATCGAGATCCGCAACGATCTCGATGGCGTCGAGCTCGCCGACGGCACGCCGGCGGCCGCCGTACGCGCGACGGCCGAAGCCGGCGGCGTGACGATCCTGACGATCAACGCGCTGCAGCGCTTCGAGCAATGGAACGCCGAGCGCGCGGACGAGGCGACCGCGCTGGCCGACTACGCCGCGCAATGCGGCGCGCGTGCGCTGGTGCTGTGCCCGACCAACGGCCGCAGCGACACGCGCGGCGCGGACGCGCGCCATGCGGATCTCGTGACGGCGCTGCAGGCGTTGAAGCCGATCCTCGCGGCCCGCGGCCTGCTCGGCTTCATCGAGCCGCTCGGTTTCGAGGAATGCGCGCTGCGCCGCAAGTCGGACGCGGTGAAGGGCATCTACGCGGCGGCAGGCGAACCGGTGTTCCGGCTCGTGCACGACACGTTCCATCATCACCTCGCCGGCGAAGACATTTTCTTCCCGAACCTGACGGGCCTCGTGCACCTCTCGGGCGTCGAGGAAATCGACCTGCCGGTCGACCGCATGCGCGACGGCCACCGCGTGCTGGTCGGCGGCGCCGACCGGCTCGGCAACATCCGGCAACTGCGCGCGCTGCTCGCGCGAGGCTACCGCGGCGCGTTGTCGTTCGAGCCGTTCGCGAGCGAGATCGCCGAAGCCGGCGACATCGAGGACCGGCTGCGGGCGAGCATCGACTACGTGCGCGACGCGCTGACGGATCGCTGAGCGGACGGTCGTGACGGTGCGCGGCCCACGCCGGGCGCGCATCGTGAAAAAACATCATCCCAAGGAGCACGAAATGATCGAATTCGCTTTGTTCGGCGCGGGCAGAATCGGCAAGATCCACGCGGCGAATCTCGCGCGCCATCCGGGCGCGACACTGAAGTACGTGATCGACCGGCACACGCCGTCGGCGGAAGCCCTCGCCCGCACGCATGGCGCGCAAGCCGCCGATATCGAGCGCGCGCTCGGCGATGCGTCGGTGCGGGCCGTCGTGATCGCGTCGAGCACCGACACGCACGCGGACCTGATCGTCGCGGCCGCGAACGCGGGCAAGGCGGTGTTCTGCGAGAAGCCGGTCGACCTCGCCGTCGAACGCGCGCGTGCGTGCGCGGACGTCGTGCGGCGCACCGGTGTGACGTGCATGATCGGCTTCCAGCGCCGCTTCGACCCGACCTTCGCGGCGCTGAAGGCGCGCGTCGAGCGTGGCGAAATCGGCGCGCCGGAAATGCTGGTCGTCACGAGCCGCGATCCGGGCGCGCCGCCGGCCGACTACATCCGCAGCTCGGGCGGCATTTTCAAGGACATGCTGATCCACGACTTCGACGTGTTCCGCTGGATCCTCGGCGACGAAGCGCAGACGCTGCACGCGACGGGCAGTTGCCTGACCGATCCGGCCGTGCGCGACGCCGGCGACATCGATTCGACCGCCGTGACGATCCGCACGCGGCGCGGCTTGCTGTGCCAGATCAACACGTCGCGGCGCGCGGCCTACGGCTACGACCAGCGCTTCGAGCTGCTCGGCAGCCACGGGATGCTCCAGGCCGGCAACGTGCGGCCGACCGAGGTGAGCGCATGGCTCGCGGGCGGCATCGCGACGGACGTGCCGGAGCCGTTCTTTCTCGAACGCTACCGGCACGCATACGCGGCCGAGATCGCGCATTTCGTCGACGCGCTGCACGACGGCACGCCGGTCCGGACGACGATCGACGACGGGCTCGCCGCGCTCGAACTGGCCGAAGCCGCGACGACGTCGTGGAAAACGGGGCACGCGATCGAGCTGTGACACAGCACACGACGGCGGCGATCCGGGCAAGCGGGCCGCCGTCGCGCGATCGGCGGCACGGCATGCCGCACCGGCACGGCCGCATCGGGCGAATTTGCCGCCACGTCGCGCGGCCTGCGCGCGAAAGCACGTATGATGGCGAATCGATCGGCGTCGCCGATATCCCGCATTTTCATCACCATGCTCGATCACCTCATCTGCGACTGCGACGGCGTACTCGTCGACAGCGAAGTCATCGCCGACCGCGTGCTGCTCGACACGCTGTCCGCCACGTTCCCGAACCTCGATTTCGAAGCCGCCGCGAAGTCGGCATTCGGCCAGCAGACGTCGCGCTTCCTCGCCGGCATCGAATCCCGCTTCGGGGTCGAGATGCCCGCCAACTTCATCGAGACCATCGAGCACAACATCGAAGTCGCGCTCGCGCAATCGCTCGCGCCGATCGGCGGCGTGCGCGACGCGCTGCTGAAGGTCACGCTGCCGGCCGCCGTCGTGTCGAACAGCCGGCTCGTGCGCGTGCGCAACTCGCTGAAGCGCGCATCGCTCACCGAGATCTTCGGCGAGCGCGTGTTCAGCTCCGAACAGGTCGCGCGGCCGAAGCCCTACCCCGACGTCTACCTGCATGCGGCGCACACGCTCGGCGTCGCGCCGGCGCGCTGCGTCGTCGTCGAGGACAGCATCTCGGGGTTGAATGCCGCGCGGGCGGCCGGGATGAAGACGATCGCGTTCGTCGGCGCGAGCCACATCCCCGACAACTACGCGGACGCGCTGCGCGCGATGGGCATCACGCGGATCATGCGCAGGATGGACGAACTGCCGGCGCTCGTCGAAGCCGGCATGCGCGGCGAATTCGGCGACGTGCAGTCCTGATCGTCATTCGGGCCGGATCCGGTCGATCCGGCCGCGCCACGGGCGCGCGAACGCGCCCGCCTTGCCTTCGCTCAGGCCGGCTCGCAGCAGCGTTCGCGCGCCGCCGCCAGCGCCTCGCGGAACTCGACGAGTTCCGCGATCGTCAGCATCGGCAGCCCGTGCCGTTGCGCGAAGCGCTCGACGTCGTCGCCGCGCGTCATCGTGCCGTCCGGATTCATCAGCTCGCACAGCACGCCGGCCGGCTTCAGGCCCGCGAGGATCGACAGGTCGACGGTGCCTTCGGTGTGGCCGCGTCTCGCCAGCACACCGCCCGGTTGCGCACGCAACGGAAACACGTGGCCGGGGCGCACGATGTCGTACGGCTTCGCATCGTCGGCGATCGCCGCGCGGATCGTCGTCACGCGATCGGCCGCCGACACGCCGGTATGCACGCCTTCGCGCGCCTCGATCGACACGGTGAACGCGGTGCCGTTGCGGCTTTCGTTGGTCTGCACCATCGGCGGCAGTTCGAGCGCGCGCACCGTGTCGTCGGTCAGACACAGGCACACGATGCCGCTGCACTCGCGAATCAGCAGCGCCATCGTCTCGGGCGTGATGCGCTCGGCGGCGACGATCAGGTCGGCTTCGTTCTCGCGATCGTGGTCGTCCTGCAGCACGACCGCGCGGCCGGCGCGCATCGCGTCGAGCGCAGCGGCGATGCGCGGCGGCACCGGTTCGGAATCCAGCAGCGGGAGATCGGCAAAGGCGTCGGCAGGCGCCGACGAAACGGACATCAAGGACATGTGAAACGCTCCTCGCAAATACGATTTGGGCGAAAAACGTTTCAGGGCATTGCAAACAGACAGAACGACAACCCGCTTCGCATGCAGCGCGAAGCGGCCCTGACGGACATGACTATCTGCACATCTTCTCTCATCCGGACTGTGACCGTCGGCTCTGGCATTCGACCAGATCTGCTGACCCCGCGCGGATGCGCGGGCGCTCGCGGGCTCGCCGGCTTACGCCGGCCTACCGCCGGTGGGGAATTTCGCCCCGCCCTGAAGACGCACTGATTGCCGGACGGGAACGCCCCGTCATCGGCGGGCCAAGCATACAACAGCCGCGCGCGACGCGCAGCGAACTACCGGTAAAACCTTACTGACGACTCCGTCTAACGGCGTCGTCCGAACGGCCGGCGGACCGACCCGCGACGCCGCGACGGCCGGGAAACGCAGTCGCGCCGCACGGCGCGCACGATCAATTGGCAGCGGCGTGCGCCGCGTCGGGCACGAGCCAGCGCGGCGGCACCTCGGGGCTCACCGTCACGCGGAACGCACGCGCTTCGCTGTCGCCCGGGTTGCGCAGGCTGTACGGCTGGTCGGCATCGAACACGATCGCATCGCCGGTCGCGAGCAACTGGCGGCGGTCGTGCACGCTGACTTCGAGCGTGCCTTCGCTGACGACGAGGTTGACCGTCGTGCCGGGTGCGCGGCGCGTGCCGGGCTCCGTATGCAGCGGCGCGATCCGCAGCTCGTGGAATTCGGCCGCGGCCGGCTCGCCTTCCGGGTACAGCGCACGTGCCGAGAAGCGGCCGTTCGAGCTGACGACGCGCGACGCGCGCTCGGCCGCCAGATGCTCGAAACCGTTCACCGCATGGCGCCGCAGGAACGCGGCGACCGATACCTTCAGCGCCGCCGCGATCTTGCAGAGCACCTTGATCGATGGCACGCTGCGCGCCGATTCGATCTGCGCGAGCATCGCGCGCGACACGCCGGACAGCCGCGCGAGCGCATCGAGCGACAGTTGCCGCTCGGCGCGCAAGCGCGCCAGGTTCACGCCGACGACCTGCTCGAGCGCGTCGAGCGACGCGGACGCGCGCAGGTCGGCGGCATTGCCGGACTCGAAGGAAGACACGTCGCGCACGAGCGCCAGGGATGAAGACATAGCATGGCCTCCGGGCCGCCGCGCGGCCCTGCGTAGGGGGTAAGCCGGAATCGGGTTGCGCCGGTCATGGCGCGTATCGAGACGCTATCACCCGCCCTTGCACGGGCAAACGAAGTTATCTTCACACCGTTATCAGCATTGCGGAGGAATGCGTTTCTCGCGAACCTTTCCTGCCGCCATGGCGTCGCCGCGCAAGGCACCGCGGCGACGCTCACTGCGCCGCCTGCGCCGCGCCGCGCGCCGGGCCGCGCGCATCGAGCCGCATCGCGAGCCACGTGACGACGAGCGCCGCGAACGTCACCGCGACCGCGACCCACGGCAGCGCATCGAGCGCGAAGCCGTGTTCGAGCGCGAGGCCGCCGAGCCACGCACCGCCCGCATTGCCGACGTTGAACGCGCCGATGTTCAGCGTCGACGCGAGATGCGGCGCGCTCGCGGCCTTCTCGACCACGCGCGCCTGCAGCGGCGGCACCGTCGCGAACGCGGCGATCCCCCAGACGAATACGGTGACGGCAGCCGCGACCGGCAGGTGGCTCGTCTTCGCGAACGCGGCCATCACGGCCATCAGCGCGACGAGGATCGCGATCAGCGACGGCATCAGCGCGCGGTCGGCGAGCTTGCCGCCGATCGTATTGCCGATCGTCAGCCCCGCGCCGAACAGCACGAGGATCAGCGCGACCGCGCGCGGCGAATAGCCCGATACGGTCTCGAGAATCGGCGCGATGTAGGTGAACACGACGAACACGCCGCCGAAGCCGAGCACGGTCATCAGCAGCGCGAGCCATACCTGCGGCTCCTTCAGCACGCGCACTTCGTGGCCGAGGCCGACCGGCCCGCTGTCGTGGCGGTTCGGCACGAGCGCGGCCACGCCGCCAAAGGCGAGCACGCCGAGCGCGGCGACGATCCAGAACGACGCGCGCCAGCCGAGCAACTGGCCGACGAACGTGCCGAACGGCACGCCGAGCACGTTCGACAGCGTGAGCCCGGTAAACATCAGCGCGATCGCGCTCGCGCGCTTGTCGGCCGGCACGAGCGACGCGGCGACCACCGCGCCGATGCCGAAGAACGAGCCGTGCGCGAACGACGTGACGACGCGCGCGACCATCAGCATCGCGTAACCGGACGCGATCGCGCACAGCACGTTGCCGACGACGAAGATCGCCATCAGCAACTGCAGCGCGGCCTTGCGCGGCATGCGGCTCGTCAGCACCGCGAGCAGCGGCGCGCCGACCGCGACGCCGAGCGCGTAGCCGGTGACGAGCAGGCCGGCCGACGGCAGCGACACGGCCAGGTCGTGCGCGACTTCGGGCAGGAGGCCCATGATGATGAATTCGGTTGTGCCGATGGCGAAGGCGCTGATCGCGAGCGCCAGTAACGGAAGGGGCATGACGTTCTCCGGAAGGCGGCGGCCGCGGCGCCGGTTCGGTGCCGCACCGCACAAGAAAGCGGGATGTGCGCGCATTGTCCCGAAGACGCCTATATTTGATAATTGGTGTGGCATTTGAACCATTTTCAAATATCTCTGGAAAATCGCATGGACCGACTGGGCGACATCCGGCTGTTCGTCGAGGCGGCGGAACTGGGCAGCCTGTCCGCCGCCGGACGCAAGCTGAACCTCACGCCGGCCGCCGCGAGCGCGCGGCTCGCGAAGCTGGAGGCGAAGATCGCGACGCGGCTGTTCGAACGCTCGACGCGGCAATTGCGGCTCACCGACGAAGGCAAGCTGTACCTGAACTGCTGCCGCCAGGCGCTGCAGGCGCTCGACGACGCGGACGCGATGCTGCAGGAAGGCCGCAACGTCGTGAGCGGCAAGGTGCGGCTGTCGTCGACGTCCGATTTCGGCCGCCACCAACTGCTCGACTGGCTTCACGAATTCACGACGCTGCATCCGGGCGTCACGTTTTCGCTCACGGCGTCCGATTCGTCGTCGAACCTGTGGCAGGACGAGATCGATCTGGCGATCCGCTTCGCCGCCCCGCCCGACGGCGCGCTGATCGCCCGCCGGCTCGCGACCAACCGGCGCGTGCTGTGCGCGGCGCCGTCGTTCGTCGAACGCCATGGCGTGCCGGCCGATCCGCATGATCTGGCCCGCTTTCCGTGCAACGTGATCACGATCGCGTCCGGCCCGATGAACACCTGGCACTTCACGCGCGGCGACGAAGTGCAGATCCACACGGTGCCCGTGTCGACCGCGTTCGAGACCAACGACGGCGGCCTCACGCGCGAATGGACGCTGCGCGGCCACGGCATCGCGCTGAAGTCGCTGTGGGACATCGCCGACGACGTCCGCGCGGGCCGGCTGCGCGTGCTGCTGCCCGACTGGCGGCACCAGGATGCGCCGCTGCACGCGATCTATCACAGCAAGCGCTACATGGCGCCGCGCGTGCGCGTGCTGCTCGATTTTCTCGCCGAACGCTTCGCGCGCGAGGAGGCGGCGCTCGACGACTTGATGAACGCGTGCCGCTGACGCCCGGCCCGCCTTCATCTAGGGGTCGGAACCCACGATCCTGCGTCGCGCGCCTGCAACCGGCCGCCCGTCCGTCGTGGCGCGAAAAGCTATAATGGAAGGCTTTCCCGACGGCCTTTCCTGCCTGCTGCGCGCGATTCGCGTGCCGCGCACGGCCGTCCCGACTCACCCTTGACGACGCCCCCAGGTCAACCACTGCGAACGGCGAATCCCCATGACCAAGAAAGTTTACGTAAAGACCTTCGGCTGCCAGATGAACGAGTACGACTCGGACAAGATGGTGGACGTGCTCAACGCGGCCGAAGGCCTCGAAAAGACCGACACGCCGGAAGACGCGGACATCATCCTGTTCAACACGTGCTCGGTGCGCGAGAAGGCGCAGGAGAAGGTGTTCTCCGATCTCGGCCGCGTGCGCGAGCTGAAGGAAGCGAAGCCGGGCCTCCTGATCGGCGTCGGCGGCTGCGTCGCGAGCCAGGAAGGCGCGTCGATCGTGTCGCGCGCGCCGTACGTCGACCTCGTGTTCGGCCCGCAAACCCTGCACCGCCTGCCGCAGATGATCGACGCGCGCCGCGCGAGCGGCCGCGCGCAGGTCGACATCACGTTCCCAGAAATCGAGAAGTTCGACCACCTGCCGCCCGCGCGCGTCGAGGGGCCGAGCGCGTTCGTGTCGATCATGGAAGGCTGCTCGAAGTACTGCAGCTACTGCGTGGTGCCGTACACGCGCGGCGATGAAGTGTCGCGCCCGCTCGACGACGTGCTGACCGAAATTGCCGGCCTCGCCGATCAGGGCGTGCGCGAAGTCACGCTGCTCGGCCAGAACGTGAACGCTTATCGTGGAAAATTCGGCGGCGCGCTGACGGCCGGCTCGACCGACATCGCCGATTTCGCGACGCTGATCGAATACGTCGCCGACATCCCCGGCATCGAGCGGATCCGCTACACGACGTCGCACCCGAAGGAATTCACGCAGCGCCTGATCGACACCTACGCGAAGGTGCCGAAGCTCGTGAGCCACCTGCATCTGCCGGTCCAGCACGGCTCCGACCGCATCCTGATGGCGATGAAGCGCGGCTACACGGTGCTCGAATACAAGTCGGTGATCCGCAAGCTGCGCGCGATCCGCCCCGATCTGTCGCTGTCGACCGACATGATCGTCGGCTTCCCCGGCGAGACCGAGGAGGATTTCGACAAGATGATGGCGCTCGTGCACGAGATGAGCTACGACACCAGCTTCTCGTTCATCTACAGCCCGCGCCCGGGCACGCCGGCCGCGAACCTCGCCGACGACACGCCGCGCGAAGTGAAGCTCAAACGCCTGCAACATCTGCAGGCGACGATCGAGGAGAACGTCGCGCGCATCAGCCAGTCGATGGTCGGGAAGGTCGAGCGGATCCTCGTCGAGGGCCCGTCGCGCAAGGACCCGAACGAACTCGCGGGCCGCACCGAGAACAACCGGGTCGTGAATTTCCCGGCGCCGCTCGCGTCGCACCCGCGCCTGATCGGCCAGATGATCGACGTGAGGATCAACCATGCGTACCCGCACTCGCTGCGCGGCGAGCTCGTGCTCGTCAGCGACGACGCGAGCGCGGCCACCCACTGACCGACCGACGCCCGACAGGAGCCCGACGCTACTTTGAAGACCGTCCAAGCACTGGAATTCACCGCCCCGCGCGACGACAACGCGCGCCTCGCCAACCTCTGCGGCCCGCTCGACGAAAACCTGCGGCAGATCGAACAGGCGCTCGACGTCACGCTCGCGCGGCGCGGCCACCGGATCACGATCCGCGGGCGCGGCGCCAAGCTCGCCCTCGCCGCGCTCGAAAACTTCTACAACCGCGCGCGCGATCCGCTGTCGGTCGACGACATCCAGCTCGCGCTGGTCGAGGTGCGCCACACGGCCGGCAACGGCCGCCAGGAACCGCTCGACGTGCGCTTTCGCGGCGACCCCGACCATCCGTTCGACGAACCCGTCGTGCAGCTCGACGCGGACGAGCCGGACGAAGAACCGGCGCCGAAGCTCTACACGCGGCGCGCCGACCTGCGCGGCCGCACGCCCGCGCAGCGCGAATACCTGAAGCAGATCCTGTCGCACGACGTGACGTTCGGCATCGGGCCGGCCGGCACCGGCAAGACCTACCTCGCGGTCGCGTGCGCGGTCGACGCGCTCGAGCGCGACCAGGTCAAGCGGATCGTGCTGACGCGCCCGGCCGTCGAGGCCGGCGAGCGGCTCGGCTTCCTGCCGGGCGACCTCGCGCAGAAGGTCGACCCGTACCTGCGGCCGCTGTACGACGCGCTGTACGACCTGCTCGGCTTCGACAAGACGGCCAAGATGTTCGAGCGCCAGATGATCGAGATCGCACCGCTCGCGTACATGCGCGGCCGCACGCTGAACCACGCGTTCATCATCCTCGACGAGGCGCAGAACACGACGCCCGAGCAGATGAAGATGTTCCTCACGCGGATCGGCTTCGGCTCGAAGGCGGTCGTGACCGGCGACACGAGCCAGGTCGACCTGCCGCGCGGCCACAAGAGCGGCCTCGTCGAGGCGCAGCAGGTGCTCGGCGGCGTGCGCGGCATCGCGCTCACGCGCTTCACGAGCGCGGACGTGGTGCGCCATCCGCTCGTCGCGCGCATCGTCGAGGCGTACGACGAATTCCACGCGCAGCACCAGGACGGCTGAGCGGCGGCGCGCTGCCCCGGCCGGCCCGGCCCGCCAGACGGCGCGCCGGGCTTTTTTTCGCCCGGGCGAATTCGGGCGCGATCGGCCGTTTGGTGTATCCTCAACGCGTCCCAATCGCCGCACGCGTCATGAAATCCTCCCGTTCCCGCAAATCCGGCCGCGCCGCGTCCGACTCCCCCCGCCTTTCGCTGTTCGACGCAAAGGGCAAGGCCCGGACCGTCAACGCACAAGGGCTGCGAATCGACTTCCCGGACGGCCGCAGCCTGATGTTCGACCTGTCGGGCAGCTCGGGCGACGCGGCTGTCGCGATCGTCGCGCAGCACAACGATCCGGCGATGCGCGCGAAGCTCGCGCTGCAGCCCGAGCACTACGACAGCGTGACGCTGCACGTCGGCGCCGAATTCGCCCCGCGCGAGGACGACCCGGAAGACGAGCCGCGCGCGCTGGAATTCGACCTGTCCGTGCAGTACGGCGACGAGATCACGAGCGAGCTGCGCAAGACGCTGCCCAAGCGCAAGCTGATCGCCGAATGGATCGAGCCGGCGCTGTTCGCGAGCGCGCAGTTCACCGTGCGCTTCGTCGGCGAAAACGAAGGCCGTACGCTGAACGCCGGCTACCGCCACAAGGACTATCCGACCAACGTGCTGACCTTCGCGTACGACCCGGCGCCCGACGGCACCGTGATCGGCGACCTCGTGCTGTGCTGCCCGGTGGTCGAGAAGGAAGCGCACGACCAGGGCAAGCCGCTCATGGCCCATTACGCGCACCTGCTGGTGCACGGCGCGCTGCACGCGCAGGGCTACGACCACGAGACGAGCGACGAGGACGCGGCCGAAATGGAAGCGCTCGAAGTCGACATCCTCGCGAAACTGGGTTTTCCGAACCCGTACCAGTAAGCCATCCGTCCGATGCGTCACGCCGCGATGCTGCCGCCCGCCTACCCGCCGTCGATCGGCGAAGGCCGTCTGCTGACGGAAGACGAACTCGCCGCGTCCCTCGCGCATACGATGCGCGACTGGGACGGCCGGCAGGATCTCTGGCTGTTCGGCTATGGCTCGCTGATCTGGAACCCCGGGCTGCCGACCGTCGCGGCCGTGCGCGGCAAGGTGCACGGCTATCACCGCGGGCTCTACCTGTGGTCGCGCGTGAACCGCGGCACCCCCGAACGGCCGGGCCTCGTGCTCGCGCTCGATCGCGGCGGCTCGTGCACGGGCATCGCCTTCCGGCTCGCCGGGCCGACCGCGCAGCCGCACCTCGAGACATTGTGGAAGCGCGAGATGCCGATGGGCTCGTACCGGCCCGCGTGGCTGCCGTGCTCGCTCGAGACCGGCGAACGCGTGACCGCGCTCGCGTTCGTGATGCGCCGCGACGCACCGACCTATACGGGCAAGCTGACCGACCCCGTCGTGAAGGAAGTGTTCGGCTGCGCGGCCGGCCGCTACGGCACGACGCTCGACTACGTGAGCCGCACGGTCGACGCGCTGCGCGCGAGCGGCATCCCCGACCGCGCGCTGGAAGGGTTGCTCGCACGATGCCGATGATCCGACACGACACCCGGCCTGCCGCCATGCATGCGGCACTGCGCCGCCCACCTTCCCGAGGACACTGCCGATGAAACCGTCATGCCGGTCACGTTGCAGGATCGCCGCGCTGCTCGTCGCCGCGAGCGTCGCGCTGTCCGGCTGCGGGATACTCGGTTGCGGCGGCGCCGCGACCAACGGCGCGGCAGCCGGCGGCTGCTCGGCCGGCATGCGGTTCTGAACCGCGCGCCGGCGGCGCCCGCCTGCGGCGGAATGCCGCCGTCACGGCCGTTTCCCGCGTCGGGCCGCGTCGCCCTTCCCGCCGCCGATTTTTGGCCGCAGCGCCCCGCCGGCTCTTTCTGCGATAGGATGAGCCCGAGGACGCCGCCGCGCCCGGCGCGGCCGTCCGCGAGCGGGGCAGCGCGAGCCGCCCGCCCTGGCCGCGCGGCCGGGTGACATGGCCGCGTCGTGCCCTTGGTGTATCCTTGCCTACTCCGTGACCGCGCGCCCCGGCATGACCCGGGCGCACCACCATGAACGATTCGTATCCCAGTCGTAAGCCAACCGACAAACCGCAAGAAAAGCGCTCGCTGCTCGAGCGCCTGACCGACTTCATCTCGCCCGAGCCCGAATCCCGCGGCGAATTGCTGGAAATCCTCCAGGACGCTCACGAACGCAACCTGATCGACGCCGATTCGCTGTCGATGATCGAAGGCGTGTTCCAGGTATCCGATCTGTGCGCGCGCGACATCATGGTGCCGCGCGCGCAAATGGACGCGATCAACATCGCCGACAAGCCCGAGGATTTCATCCCGTTCGTCCTCGAAAAGGCGCACTCGCGCTATCCCGTGTACGAGGAGAACCGCGACAACGTGATCGGGGTGCTGCTCGCGAAGGATCTGCTGCGCTTCTACGCCGAGGAAGAGTTCGACGTGCGCGGGATGCTGCGCCCGGCCGTGTTCATTCCGGAATCGAAGCGCCTGAACGTGCTGCTGCACGACTTCCGCGTGAACCGCAACCACCTGGCGATCGTCGTCGACGAATACGGCGGCGTCGCTGGCCTGATCACGATCGAGGACGTGCTCGAACAGATCGTCGGCGACATCGAGGACGAATACGACTTCGACGAGGAAGCCGGCAACATCATCTCGGGGCCGGACGGCCGCTACCGCGTGCGCGCGCTCACCGAGATCGAGCAGTTCAACGAGGTGTTCGGCACCGATTTCCCCGACGACGAAGTCGACACGATCGGCGGGCTGATCACCCATCATTTCGGACGCGTGCCGCACCGCGGCGAGAAGCTGCAGCTCGGCAACCTCGTGTTCGAAATCCAGCGCGGCGATGCGCGCCAGGTTCATGTGCTGCTGGTGCGCCGCAACCCGCTCGCCAGCCGGCGCGCCGAAACCTCGCACGAAGACTGACCGCCCCGCGCCGGCCGCGCTTCCTTCAACCGCTCGCCCTCTTCCGCTTCACATGGACGATCCGATCCCGTCCCGCCCGGCTGGCGGCCTTCTCGCGCCGGCGCCCGGCCGCGCGCTGCCGCGCTGGCACTATCCGGCCGCGCTGCTCGCCGGCGCGGCCAATACGCTCGCCTTCGCACCCACGCCGCATGGCGGCTGGCTGCAGCTCGTCGTATTCGTCTGGTTTTTCGCGCAGCTGACGCGCACGTCGAGCTGGCGCGGCGCCGCGCTCACCGGCGGCGCGTTCGGCTTCGGCAACTTCATCAGCGGCGTCTGGTGGCTCTACATCAGCATGCACGTGTATGGCGAGATGGCCGCGCCGCTCGCGGGCGGCGCGCTCGTGCTGTTCTCGCTGTATCTGTCGCTGTACCCGGCGTTCGCGGCCGGGCTGTGGTCGTTCTGCGCGGGCCATGCGTGGCATCGCCGCGAGCCCGACCCGCGGCCGTTCTCGCCGACCTGGCACGGCGCATTCGCGTTCGCGAGCGCGTGGGCGCTCGGCGAATGGCTGCGCGGCACCGTGTTCACCGGCTTTCCCTGGCTCGGCAGCGGCTACCCGCAGGTCGACGGCCCGTTCGCAGGCTTTGCGCCGGTGGTCGGCGTGTACGGGATCGCGTGGGTGCTCGCGCTGTTCGCCGCACTGGTCGTGCAGGCGCTCGCCGCCGCGCGCCCGTCGCCGCTGCGGGTCGGCGGCGCCGGCGCATCGAGCGGCAACGCGCGCGTACGCATCGCCGCGCCGGCCGGCATCGCCGCCGCGCTCGTCGCGGCCGGCCTCGCGCTGTCGCAGGTCACGTGGACCGTGCCCGCGAACGCGCCGCTCACCGTGCGGCTGCTGCAGGGCAACGTGAAGCAGGACATCAAGTTCGAGCAGGAAGGCATCGACGCGGCGATCAAGATGTACCAGCAGATGATCGTCGAGAAGCCGGCCGACCTGATCGTCACGCCCGAGACCGCGATCGCGGTGATGATCCAGGAACTGCCCGAACCGTTCGCCGTCGCGATCCGCAAGTTCAGCGACACGACCGGTTCGGCCGTGCTGTTCGGCGCGGTCGGCGCGTCGGTGACCGAGGACGGCCGGTACGTCGATTACACGAACAGCCTGTACGGCGTGACGCCGAACTCGCGCGACATCTATCACTACGACAAGCATCACCTCGTGCCCTTCGGCGAATTCATTCCGTGGGGCTTCCGGTGGTTCGTCAACCTGATGAAGATGCCGCTCGGCGACTTCGCGCGCGGCGCGCCCGTGCAGAAGCCGTTCCTCGTGCACAACCAGCCGGTGATGGCCGACATCTGCTACGAGGATTTGTTCGGCGAGGAAATCGCCGCGACGATCCGCGACAATCCGCAGCCGCCCGGCGTGCTCGTCAACGTGACGAATCTCGCGTGGTTCGGCGACACGATCGCGCTCGACCAGCATCTACAGATCGCGCGGATGCGCTCGCTCGAAACGGGCCGGCCGATGCTGCGCTCGACCAACACGGGGATGACGGCCGCGATCGATGCGCACGGCCGCGTGCTCGGCCAGTTGAAGCCGTTCACGATCGGCTCGCTCGACGTGCGGATCGAAGGCACCAGCGGCTTCACGCCGTACGTGACGAGCGGCAACAACATCGTACTCGCGGTGTCGTTCGTGCTGCTCGCGTTCGGCTTCACGTTCGGGCCGGGCTTGCGCCGGCGCAACGGCCGACGCCACGGCGACGACGAAGCGCAATGACGCAACGGGCCGCCGTCGAGCGCGGCGGCCCGTGACCGCGGGCGGGCCGGCGGTTCAGGCCTGCCGGGCCGATTGGTCCGATCGGTCCGATCGATCCGATGGTTCCCACTGCGCGGCGACGCGCCGCAGGTCGCGGCTCACTTCCTCCATCACCGGCGCCCACGCGCCGAACGTCGGCTGCCGGTACAACGTCGCGGTCGGATACCACGGGCTGTCCCGGCGATCGAGCAGCCATGGCCAGTGCGGATTCACGTCGAGCAGCACCCAGGTACGCGCGCCGAGCGCGCCGGCCAGGTGCGCGACCGACGTGCACACGGTGATCACGAGATCCAGCGCGCCGATGAACGCCGCCGTATCGTCGAAGCTCTTCAATTCGGCCGTATAGTCTTCGATCGCGAAACCCGCCGCGCGCGCGTCGGCGACATCCGCGTCCGCGCCCGGCTGCAGCGAATAGAACGCGACGCCGTCGATGCCGCGAAACGCGTCGGCATAGCGCTCGAGCCCGACGCGCCGGAACGGATTGCGCTGATGGCCCGCGCTGCCCGTCCACACGAGCCCCACCTTCGGCCGGCCGTCGCCCGCGAGCCGCGCGCGCCATGCGTCGCATGCGCCCGGCTCGGCCCGCAGGTACGGCACCGACGCGGCGAGCGTCGATGCCTCCATGCCGAGCATCAGCGGCAGGCCGATCAGCGGTACTTCGTAATCGAATGCCGGCAGCGCGTCGACGCCGCCGCCCGCGCCGAATGTGTCCGCGTGCGCGCCGAGGCTGCGCTGCATCAGCGTGCCGAGCGCCGGAAACGTATTCCACGCGAGCCGGCCGCCCTCGCGATGCACGCGTTCGGCGAGCGGCGCGACGAAGCGGCAGAACTGCAGCACGTCGCCGAGCCCCTGCTCGCCCCACACCAGCAGCGTCTTGCTGGCGAGCGGCTCGCCCTGCCAGCGCGGGCCCGGCAGCGCCGGCCGGCGGCCGCGCAACTCGCCCGCGCCGTCCCAGCGTGCCTCGTGGCCGCGCCAGCCGGCTGCGTGGTTGCCGCGCACGAGCTGGATGATCGCGAGATTGAAGCGGAACGACGCATCGTCGGGCGCCAGTTCGCACGCCCGCGCCGCATGGCGCTCGGCATCGTCCCAGCGCTGCGCCTCCTTCATCGCCATCGCGACGTTGTTCATCGCGAGCGCGTTGTCGGGCGCGAGCTCGGCGAGCCGCTCGGCGCACGCGAGCGCACCGTCCAGATCGTGCGTCGCGATCCGCGCGACGACGAGATTGATCCACGCCTGCACGTCGTGCGGATCATGCTTCACGGCCGCGTCGAGCAGCGCGATCTCTTCCGCGCGGTCGCCGCCCGACAAGCGCAGCGCGATCGCGAGGTTGTTGCGCAGCGACGGCCAACCGGCATCGAGCGCCAGCGCCGCGCGGTACGGCGCGACCGCATCCGCGTGACGGCCGGCCATCTGCAGCGCGTAGCCGTGATTGAAGTACGCGTCAACACCCGGCTGCGCACGCGCCGCGCATTCGGCGAGCGCAACCGCATCGCCCGTGCGCTGCCGCGCGACGAGCGTGGCCGTGAGCTGCGCGATCGCCGCCGTATCGACCGCGTGCAGATGGGCGGCGGCGGCGAGCCAAAGATCGTGCGCGGAGCGCTCGCCGCGCGCCTGAGCGTCGGCGGCGTGCCCGAGCAGGGCGAGGAACGGCGGAAGCAGGGGAATCAGAATGTCGGTCGGTTCGTCCATGCAATCGGCATCGGCAAGCGGTGACGCGGCGCGCAGCGCGCACCGCAATACGCGCATCATAACGCCCGCGCGAAGCGCCGCGGCATGGGCGCCGGCGCCCGTGTGCGCGGGCCGCCGGACCGGTGCGGCAACGCCCGCATCCGCCTTCCGGCCGCATCCGGTCGCCGATCCGGTAAAATTACGCGTTTCAGCACACTAACAAGCCGCGCCGCCGCGCGAGCCGACCCTCCGGGCCCGCCCGGAGCGCCGTCCGCAACGGAGCGCCAGCGCCACGAAGGCTCTTCATGCTTACGTTTCAGCAAATCATCCTGACGCTGCAGTCCTACTGGGACAAGCAGGGTTGCGCCCTGCTCCAGCCCATCGACATGGAAGTCGGCGCGGGCACGTCGCACGTCCACACGTTCCTGCGCGCGGTCGGCCCCGAGCCGTGGCGCGCCGCGTACGTGCAGCCGTCGCGCCGCCCGAAGGACGGCCGCTACGGCGAAAACCCGAACCGCCTGCAGCACTACTACCAGTACCAGGTCGTGCTCAAGCCGGCGCCCGAAAACATCCTCGACCTGTACCTCGGCTCGCTCGAAGCGCTCGGCTTCGACCTGAAGCAGAACGACGTGCGCTTCGTCGAGGACGACTGGGAGAACCCGACGCTCGGCGCGTGGGGGCTCGGCTGGGAAGTGTGGCTGAACGGGATGGAAGTCACGCAGTTCACGTATTTCCAGGAAGTCGGCGGCCTCGAATGCAAGCCGGTGCTGGGCGAGATCACGTACGGCCTCGAGCGCCTCGCGATGTACCTGCAGAAGGTCGAGAACGTGTACGACCTCGTGTGGACCGAGTGGGAGGAGCAAGGCCCGAACGGCCCCGAGCTGCGCCGCCTGTCGTACGGCGACGTGTACCACCAGAACGAGGTCGAGCAGTCGACCTACAACTTCGAGCACGCGAACGTCGACCTGCTGTTCACGTTCTTCAACAGCTACGAAGCCGAAGCGAAGAAGATGATCGACGCGCAGCTCGCGCTGCCCGCGTACGAGCTCGTGCTGAAGGCCGGCCACACGTTCAACCTGCTCGACGCGCGCGGCGCGATCTCGGTCACCGAGCGGGCGGCGTACATCGGCCGCATCCGCGCGCTGTCGCGTCTCGTCGCGCAGGCTTACTACGACTCGCGCGAGAAGCTCGGCTTTCCGATGCTCGGCAACCCGCCGGGCGTGCCGGGCCTCACCACCGACGCCCAGGACGCCGCGCAGCCGGCATGGGCGCCGCCGCTCAAGGTCGAACGCAAGATCGATCAGGACTGACGAGACGAGATTCATTCCAACCATGACGCATAATCATCCCGCCCCCCTGCTCGTCGAACTGCTGACCGAAGAGCTGCCGCCGAAGGCCCTCGCGCGCCTCGGCGACGCATTCGCCGAAGGTCTCGCGCAACGCCTCGCGGCGCGCGACCTCGTCGAAGGCGAACTCGTGTTCGAACGCTACGCCACGCCGCGCCGCCTCGCGGTCGTCGTGCAGAACGTGCGCGCCGTCGCGCCCGACCGGCAGGTCCGCGAAAAGGTTTTGCCCGTGTCGGTCGCGCTCGACGCCGAAGGCAAGCCGACGGCCCCGCTCGCGAAGAAGCTCGCGGCGCTCGGCCACCCGAACCTGTCGATCGCCGATCTCGAGCGCGCGCAGGACGGCAAGGCCGAAGCGTTCTTCATCAACTATTCGGCGGCCGGCGTCACGCTCGCCGACGGCCTGCAGGCCGCGCTCGACGAAGCGCTCGCGAAGCTGCCGATCCCGAAATTCATGACGTACCAGCGCCCGGACGGCTCGGACGTGAAGTTCGTGCGCCCGGTGCATCGCCTGACGGTGCTGCACGACGACCGCGTCGTGCCCGTCACCGCGTTCGGCGTCGACGCCGGCGACACCACGCTCGGCCACCGCTTCCTGTCCGACGGTCTCGTCGCGATCCAGCATGCGCGCGCGTACGCCGACACGCTGCGCGACAAGGGCCGCGTGATCGCGCACTTCGCCGATCGCCGCGAAACGATCCGCACGCAGCTGAACGAACATGCGAACGGCGACACGGTCGTGATGCCCGAATCGCTGCTCGACGAAGTAACGTCGCTGGTCGAATGGCCGGTGGTCTACCCGTGCCGTTTCGAGGACGAATTCCTGCAGGTGCCGCAGGAATGCCTGATCCTCACGATGCAGACGAACCAGAAGTATTTCGCGCTGACCGACGTCGCCGGCAAGCTGCGCTCGCGCTTCCTGATCGTGTCGAACATCGAGACGAAGACGCCGGGCGAGATCATCGAAGGCAACGAGCGCGTCGTGCGCCCGCGCCTCGCCGATGCGAAGTTCTTCTTCGAACAGGACAAGAAGAAGCCGCTCGCCGAACGCGTGCCGCAACTCGCGAACGTCGTCTATCACAACAAGCTCGGTTCGGCGCTCGCACGCGTCGAGCGCCTCGAGGCGCTGGCCGGCGAGATCGCCCCGGCGATCGGCGCGGACACCGCGCACGCGAAGCGCGCCGCACGTCTCGCGAAGGCCGACCTGCTGACCGACATGGTCGGCGAGTTCCCGGAACTGCAGGGCACGATGGGCACGTACTACGCGCGCCACGACGGCGAAGCCGACGACGTCGCGCTCGCCTGCGCCGAGCACTACCAGCCGCGCTTCTCCGGCGATGCGCTGCCGACCACACCCGTGTCGACCGCCGTCGCGCTCGCCGACAAGCTCGAGACGATCGTCGGCATCTGGGGCATCGGCCTCGCGCCGACCGGCGAAAAGGATCCGTTCGCGCTGCGCCGCCACGCGCTCGGCGTGCTGCGCCTGCTGCTCGAAAAGCAGTTGCCGCTCGATCTCGTGGCGCTGCTGCGCACGGCCCACGCACGCTTTGACGGCGTGCCGGGCGTCGCCGAATCGACCGACGCGATCTTCGCGTTCTTCATGGATCGCCTGCGCGGCCTGCTGCGCGAGCGCGGCTATTCGGCTGGCGAAATCGACGCGGTGCTGAGCCTGAACCCGACGCGCATCGACGATCTCGTCGCGCGCCTCGACGCGGTGCGTGAATTCACGCGCCTCGCGGAAGCCGAAGCGCTCGCGGCCGCGAACAAGCGAATCTCGAACATTCTGAAGAAGTCGGAAGGCGTCGCGAACGGCGCGGTGCAGTCGACCCTGCTCGTCGAGGCCGCCGAGAAGGCGCTGCACGAACAGCTCGCGGCCGTCACGCCGCGCGTGCAGTCGCAGCTCGAGGCGCGTGCGTACACGGGCGCGCTCTCGGCGCTCGCCGCGCTGCGTGCGCCGGTCGACACGTTCTTCAACGACGTGATGGTCAACGCGGAAGATCCGGCACTGCGCGCGAACCGTCTCGCGCTGCTGTCCGCGCTGCACCAGCAGATGAACTGCGTCGCCGACATCTCGAAGCTCGCCGCATAAGGGCCGAACGATGCCGATCAGCCCCAACCGAAAGCTCGTCGTCCTCGACCGGGACGGCGTGATCAACGTCGATTCGGACGCGTTCATCAAGACGCCCGACGAATGGATCGCGCTGCCCGGCAGCTTCGAGGCGATTGCGCGGCTCAACCACGCGGGCTACCGCGTGGTCGTCGCGACCAACCAGTCCGGCATCGGTCGAGGGCTGTTCGACATGGCCGCGCTCAACGAGATGCACCTGAAAATGCATCGCGCGGCCGCCGCGGTCGGCGCGCGCATCGACGCGGTGTTCTTCTGCCCGCACACGGCCGAGGATCGCTGCGACTGCCGCAAGCCGAAACCCGGCATGATGCAGATGATCGCCGAGCGCTTCGAGATCGATCCCGCCAACACGCCGGTCGTCGGCGATTCGCTGCGCGACCTGCAGGCCGGCGTCGCGGTCGGCTTCCAGCCGCACCTCGTGCTGACCGGCAAGGGCAAGAAGACGCTCGCCGCCGGCAATCTGCCGGACGGCACGAAAGTCCACGACGACCTGCGCGCATTCGCGCTCGATTTTCTTTCACACGAATACGAGTGATGCGGCTGCCGCGCGCATCCTCCCCAACGCCAGACTCACACCGATGCGCTTCGTCCGCTCCCTGCTGCTGCTGATCTACTTCATCCTGTACACGGTGCCGTACGCCACCGCGTGCTTCATCGCGTTTCCGTTCATGCGCCCCGACGCGCGCTACTGGATGGCAGCCGGCTGGTGCAAGTCGACGCTGTGGGTCGTGCGCTGGCTGAACGGCATCCGCTACCGGATCGAAGGGATGGAGAACCTGCCCGACGGCCCGGCCGTGCTGTTGTCGAAGCATCAGTCCGCGTGGGAAACGCTCGCGTTTCCGGCGCTGATGCCCAAGCCGCTCTGCTACGTGTTCAAGCGCGAGCTGCTGTACGTGCCGTTCTTCGGCTGGGCGCTCGGGATGCTGCACATGGTCAACATCAACCGCAAGGAAGGCAAGAACGCGTTCGCGTCGGTGATCCGCCAGGGCAAGAAGCGCCTGTCGGAAGGCGCATGGATGATCATGTTCCCCGAAGGCACGCGCACGCCGGTCGGCAAGCAGGGCAAGTACAAGACGGGCGGCGCGCGTTTCGCGATCGAAACCGGCACACCGGTCGTGCCGATCGCGCACAATGCAGGTCGTGTGTGGCCGCGCAACTCGTTCACGAAATTCCCGGGCGTCGTCACCGTGTCGATCGGCAAGCCGATCGCGAGCGAAGGGCTGACGCCCGATGCATTGAACTCGCAGGTCGAAGCATGGATCGAAGCGGAAATGCGCCGCATCGATCCCGATGCGTATCGTCAGGCGGGCAACGCCGGCACCCGCGATGCCGCGCGCGCCTGAAGCCCCGGATTGCAGCCGTTGCGTACGACAAAAAGAAGCGAACTGATGAAACAGCGTCCGCGGCCACGGCCTGCCGTCGTGGCCCTCGATCATCGCCAGATGGATCTGCCGCTCTTCGACGGGCCGGCCGCGGCCCCGTCGGCGCCTGCCGCGCCGCCGGCACCGCCCGAAGCCGCCCCGGCCGCGCCGCTCGATCCGGGCCCGGCGCCCGATCGTTCACGCGTGCGCACGTTGGCGCTCGACAGCCGTGTGCTCGAATACCGGCTGAAGCGCTCGGCGCGCCGCACGATCGGCTTCACGATCGACGGCAGCGGGCTGTCGATCACCGCGCCGCGCTGGGTCACGCTCGCCGACATCGAAGCGGCGATCGCCGAGAAACAACGCTGGATCTTCGCGAAGCTCGCGGAGTGGAAGACGCGCACCGAGCAGCGCGCGCTGCCGCAGATCGACTGGCGCGACGGCGCGCAACTGCCGTATCTCGGCAAGACGGTGACGATCGCGCTCGGCGCGGGCGCCGTCGGCTTCGATGCCGATGCGCTGCGGCTGTCGCTGCCGCTGCCCGTGCAGGCCGACATGCAGCAGATCAAGGATCGCGTGCAGGGCTGGCTGCAAGGCGAAGCGAAACGCATCTTCGGTGAGCGCCTCGCGGTCTACGCGGAAAGGCTCGGCGTCACGTATTCGATGTACGCGCTGTCGTCGGCCGCGACGCGTTGGGGCAGTTGCTCGAGCGACGGCAAGATCCGCCTGAACTGGCGGCTGATCCATTTTCCGATGTCGATCATCGACTACGTCGTCGCGCACGAGCTGTCGCACCTGCGCGAGATGAACCACAGCCCGGCCTTCTGGCAGACCGTCGAATCGATCTTCCCCGAGTTCCGCGAAGCGCGGCACACGCTCAAGCATCACCCGCCCGAGCTGCTGCCGTCGCTTTGACGCGCGCGGCTTCGCCGCCAACGAAACAGGGCGGTACGGGTTACCCCGCACCGCCCTGTTTCGTTGCTGCGGCGGGCATCGCATGCCGCAGCCCGGTTCATCGCGCGCTTACTTCTTCTGGATGAACTCGATCTTGTAGCCGTCCGGATCCTCGACGAACGCGATCACGGTCGTGCCGTGCTTCATCGGGCCCGCCTCGCGCGTGACCTTGCCGCCTTGCGCCTTGATCTTCTCGCAGGCCGCGTACGCATCGTCGACCGCCACCGCCAGATGGCCGAAGCCGTTGCCCAGATCGTAGGACGGCGTCTCCCAGTTGTGGGTCAGCTCGATCACGGTGCCCGTGCTCTCGTCTTCGTAGCCGACGAACGCGAGCGTGAACTTGCCTTCCGGATAATCCTCGCGACGCAGCAGCTTCATGCCGAGCAATTCGGTGTAGAACTTGATCGAGCGGTCGAGATCGCCGACTCGCAGCATCGTATGCAGCAAACGCATGTGTTGTACTCCTGTGGGGACTTTCCAGAGCCGGAAATTCTACCGGAGTCGGGTGAATTTCGCCGGGGACGCCTAGTTGGGGATGCCTAGTTGGGGGCGCCTGGCCGAGGGCACCTAGCCGGGAGCGCCTGGCCAGATGCACCGGGTCGGGGCGCGGCCCGATGCGGTGCATCGGTTGCCTGTCGCGAGCACGAGCGCGGCGGCGGAAAACGGCACGATCCGCCTCCCCCGGCCACCGCGCCGATCGGGTAACATCCTTCCACTTCGCACCAAAATCGGGCATGCATCCTGCCGCCCGACCGCGACCACCCACTCTTCCGTACGCCCCACTGCCGTGCGAAACCATCGATTCGAGCGCGCCGGGCGCGCCGCCCACCTGAACGCGCCGTCGCCGTACCGCATCCGCGAGGTGCGCCGATGACCGCGCTCGCCGCCGCCCCCGTGCGCCGCACACTCGATACGCGCGCCGTCGGCCTGATGCTGCTGCTGTGCGCGATCTGGGGCTTCCAGCAGGTCGCGATCAAGAGCACGAACGCCGCGATCGCGCCGATGTTCCAGGCCGGGCTGCGTTCGGTGATCGCCGCGCTGCTGCTATGGGGCTGGGCCCGCACGCGCGGCACGCCGCTGTTTCAGGCGGACGGCACGTTCGGCGCGGGGCTCGCGGCCGGCGCGCTGTTCGCCGGCGAATTCGTCTGCGTGTTCTTCGGGCTGACGCTGACGAGCGCGTCGCACATGGCGATCTTCCTGTACACGGCACCGTGTTTCACCGCGCTCGGCCTGCACCTGTTCGCACCGGGCGAGCGACTGCAGCGCACGCAATGGGCCGGCGTCGGCCTCGCATTCGCCGGCATCGCGCTCGCGTTCGCCGACGGCTTCCTGAAGCCACGCGCGCCCGGCGCGTCCGTGCTGGCCGGGCTCGCCGGCGACGCGCTCGGGATTCTCGGCGGCGCGATGTGGGCCGCGACGACGGTCGTCGTACGTTCGACGACGCTCGCGCGGGTGAGCGCGAGCAAGACGCTGTTCTACCAGCTCGCGGTATCGGCGGTCGTCCTGGTCGCGCTCGCCGCGCTGCTCGGGCAGATGTCGTTCGCGCAGGTCACGCCGCTCGCGATCGCGAGCCTCGCGTACCAGTCGGTGATCGTCGCGTTCGTCAGCTACCTGTCGTGGTTCTGGCTGCTGACGCGCTACAGCGCGTCCCGGCTGTCCGTCTTCACGTTCCTGTCGCCGCTGTTCGGCGTCGCGTTCGGCGTGCTGCTGCTCGGCGAAACGGTCGGCTGGCGCTTCATGTCCGCGGCCGCGCTCGTGCTGACCGGCATCGCGCTCGTCAACGCGCCGCCGCGCCGGCGGTCGTGACGACCGGCGCAAGACGCGCGGGCAATAAAAAAGCTGCCGGTCAGGCAGCCTCTTCGATACAGCCGACAGGCTTGCGCCACGCGCGTCATCCGGCCTTGCGCCGCGCCGCGAGCGCCTGTGCGACGCCGACGTATTCGGCCACGCTCACGTCCTCCGCACGGCGCGCGAGATCGAAGCCGAGCGCATCGAAATCGACGGTCTCGCGGTAATCGCCGAGCGTATTGCGCAGCATCTTGCGGCGCTGCGAGAACGCAGCCGTGACGATTTCGCCGAGCAGCACCGGATCGACGTCCGGCAGTTCGTGCGGCTCGTACGGAATCATCCGGACGATCGCCGAATCGACCTTCGGCGGCGGCTGGAACGATTCCGGCGGCACGTCGAGCATCTTTTCCATCACGTAGCGGTACTGCAGCATCACCGACAACCGCGAGAACGCCTTCGTGCCCGGCTCCGCGACCATCCGCTCGACGACTTCGTTCTGCAGCATGAAATGCTGGTCGATGACCGCATCGGCGAACGTCATCAGGTGAAACAGCAGCGGGCTGGAGATGTTGTACGGCAGGTTGCCGACGATCCGCAGCGACGGCTTGTCGCCGGGCGCGGCGAGCGAACGGAAGTCGAATGCGAGCGCGTCGCCCGCGTGCAGCTCCAGCAACGCGCCGAAGCGCTGCTGCAGGCGCCCGATCAGGTCGCGATCGAGCTCCACCGCGTGCAGCGGCGACTCGGGCGTCGCGAGGCGCTCGATCAGCGGCTCGGTCAGCGCGCCGAGCCCGGGGCCGATCTCGACCATCCGCTGGCCGCGCGCGGGGCCGATCGTCGCGACGATCGAGTCGATCACGCCGTGATCGACGAGGAAGTTCTGCCCGAAGCGCTTGCGCGCGAAATGGCCTTGGTGCTGTCTGCTGTTCGACATCGACTGAGTAAAACGAAAAATACGACGAATGGGGTAAGCCGGCAGCGTCAGGCTGCGCGACGATGCCGCGCCATCGTGACGGCCGTATCGAGCGCGGCGATCATGCTGCCCGGATCCGCGCGGCCCGTGCCGGCCAGATCGAGCGCGGTGCCGTGATCGACCGACGTGCGGATGATCGGCAGCCCGAGCGTCACGTTGATGCCCTCGCCGAACGTCGCGTACTTCAGCACGGGCAGGCCCTGGTCATGGAACATCGCGAGCACGCAGTCGGCATCGGCCAGATGGCGCGGCTGGAACAGCGTGTCGGCCGGATACGGGCCGCGCGCGTCGATGCGTTGCGCGTTCGCGCGGGCCAGCGCCGGCGAGATCACGTCGATCTCCTCGCGGCCGAGATAACCGTTCTCGCCCGCATGCGGGTTCAGGCCCGTCACGAGGATGCGCGGCGCGGCGAGACCGAAGTCGCGCCGCAGGTCGCGATCGATGATCGCGAGCGTCTCGACGAGCCCGTCGATGGTCAGCGCGGCCGATACGTCCTTCAGCGGCAGGTGCGTGGTCGCGAGCGCGACGCGCAACGGCCGGTCGCCGGTGCCCGCCAGCATCATCACGACGCGCGGCGTATGCGTGCGCTCGGCCAGGTATTCGGTATGGCCGGTGAAGGGCACGCCCGCGTCGTTGATCGTGCTCTTCTGCAGCGGCGCGGTGACGATCGCGTCGTACCGGCCCGCCAGCGCGCCGTCGATCGCCGCGTCGAGCAGCCCGAGCACGTAGCGGCCGTTCGCCGCGTCCAGCTTGCCCGCCTGCGCCGGCACCGCCAGCGCATGATGCGCGACCGACACCTGCGTGCCGCCGGCCCACGCGGCCCGGTCGGCGCCGACCGCCGCGGCCCGCACGTCGAGCAGCGCTGCATCGCCGAGCACGGTGAAATGCGCGTCGGGCCAGCGCTGCGCGGCGTCACGCAACGCCTGCACGGTCAGTTCCGGGCCGACCCCCGCGGGTTCGCCGGTCGTGATCGCGATCTGCAGCGCGGGCGTGGTCATCCGATGCTCGCTCAGTTCGCCGGGCCGACGCCGCCGATCTTGTACTGCACGTACGACGAATCGCGCAGCTCGCGCAGCCAGTCGGCATATGCCTGTTCCGCCTTGCGCTGGCCGATCGCCTGACGGGCGATGTCCATCTGCTGCTGCACCGACCCTTCGGCCTCGCGGCGGTTCAGCACCTGGATCAGGTGGTAGCCGTACTCGGTACGAATCGGCTGGCTGATCTGGCCGTCCTGCAGGTTGTTCATCGCGCGCTCGAATTCCGGCACGGTCTCGCCCGGGCTGATCCAGCCGAGATCGCCGCCCTGCGATGCGGAACCGTCCTGCGAGTAGGTGCGCGCGAACTTCGCGAAATCGCCGCCGGCCTCGACCTGGTTGCGGATGTCGATCAGTTGCTGACGCGCCTGGCCTTCCGACTTGCCTTCGCCGACACGCAGCAGGATGTGGCGCACGTGGGTCTGCACGATCTTCGGCGCGGCGGCGCTCGCGCCCTGGCTCTGGCGGCGATCGACCAGGCGCACGATCTCGAAGCCGTCCGGCACGCGGATCAGCGTCGGATTGACCTGGCCGGGGCGCAGCTTCGACGCGGCGTCGACGACGTCGGCCGGCAGCGCGCTCGGCGACTTGAAGCCGAGATCGCCGCCCTTCTTCGCGTCGTTCGCTTCGGAGTTGTTCTTCGCGAGCCGCTCGAAATCGGCGCCCGACTTCGCCTGCTGCAGCAGCGCTTCGGCCTTCTTCTGCGCGGCTTCGATGTCGGCCTGCGGCGCGTTGGTGGGCGCCTTGATGAAGATGTGCTGGAAACGCAGGTCCTGCTGCTGCGACGCGTTCGGCCCGCGCTGGCTCGCGATGTAGTTCGCGACCTCGGCGTCCGACACCGTGATCTTGCCGTCGACCTCGCGCTCGCGCAGCTTCGACAGCATCAGCTCGGTGCGTGCGTCGCTCGTGAAGATGCTCCAGGGCACGCCCTGCGCCTCGAGACGCGCGCGGTACTGGTCGAGCGTCATCCCGTTCGCCTGCGCGAGCCGCTGCAGCGTGGACTGCACGGTCGCGTCGTCGATGCGGATTCCGTCGTCCTTGGCCTTCTGCACCTGGATACGTTCGAGCACCATCTGGTTCAGCACCTGCGCGCGCAACTGGTCGGCCGGCGGCACCGGCGCGTTCTGCTGCTGCAGCCGGCGGGCGATCAGGCCCACGCGCTGGTCGAGTTCGCGGCCCGTGATCACGTCGTTGTTGACGACGGCGACGACTTCGTCGGCGAGCTGCGCACCTTGCGAACCGAGCGCCTGCGCCGCGGCCGGCGCGGCGACGAGCAGCGCGGCGGACGCGGCGAGGCTGGACACGACTGCCGCGAAACGAAGGGTTTTCTTCATTGCCACTGAAACTCCATTGAAATCGTGCTGACCGGTGCAGACATGCCGGCGTTACTCGTAGTTGCTGAAGCGGGACATCGGCGGCGGCGGCGGCGGCAACGGCGTGTAGCCCGGCACCCCGGCGCGGAATGCGGACACGAGGCCGTTGTCGATGGTCGACAAGCCCTTGAGCGTCAGCTGCATCATGAATCGCGTCGACGAGTTCTGCTGTCCCGACGAATTGATGCCGTTCGCGGCCCGCTGCACCCCGACCCCGAGCGCCCAGCAATCCGCGTCGTATTGTAAGCCGACCAGACCGTCGACCACGCGATCTCCGGCGAGGTCGTAGTTGAAACGGCCGATCGCATACAGGCGGCGCGTGAGCGGCCATTGCGCGGACACCAGGAACTGGTTGATCGGCTGATTGTCGAGCGTGGTGTTCGCGCGCGTATAGCGGTAGCCGACGTTGATCACGCGGCGCTCGCCCGGGCTGTAGCCGAAACCGACGCTCGACTTCACGAGCTGGTTGTTGTTCTGGTTGTACTGGAACGCCGTTTCCGACATGAAGCCCGAGCCGAGCTTCAGCGCGGCGCCGACGATCAGGTCCGAGTGGCGCGCCAGCACGGCGCTCTGCCCGGGGTTCAGCGTGACGCGCTGATCGGCGAAGTAGTACTGCTGCGCGATCACGAAGCGCGCGCGCTCGTCGCCGGTGCGCGGATCGATGAAGCGCGACGTGAGGCCGGCCGTGATCCGGTTCGCATCGGCGATCCGGTCGTTGCCGACGAACGTGTTCGGCTGGTAGATCTCCGCGAGGCCGAAGTCCGATTCCGCGGTGTCGAACAGCGGCGCGTTCGACTGATCGCGATACGGCGTGTACACGTAGTACAGGCGCGGCTCGAGGGTTTGAATGAAGTCCTGGCCGAACAGGCGCACCGAACGATCGAAGATCAACCCCGAATCGAAGCTCACGGTCGGGATCGACTCGGTGAAGCGCTTCGGGTTGTTCGGCGTGGTCGACGACAGGTAGTTCAGGTCGTACGAAGCGAAGTGGTACTGGACCTTCGGCACGACGAAGTAGCCGGGGCCGTACACGCCGTACGAGATGTACGGGTTGAAGACGATCCGGTCGCCCTGGGTCGCATCGGCGGTCGTGATGCGGAACCGCGAGTAGTCGGCTTCCGCGCCGAAGTCGAAGCCGCCGACGTTGTACTTCGTGTACTTCACGTTCAACTGCGGCTCGCGGCTGTACGGCGCGATCGACGGCGGCAGCGTCTGCCAGTGCTGGTAGCGCGCGAGCACCGACCACGGGCCGTTGTTGTACGTGAGGCCGGCTTCCTGCTGGTACAGCGTCTGCGTGCCGTTGATGAACTGGTTCGACGACCCGAGGTCTTCGGGATACGTGTTGTCCGAGACCTTGTTGAAGTAGACGTAGCCGCCGAAGCCGCCGCCGAAGTTCTGCTGGTGCTGCCAGTAGATCGCGTAGCGGTTGCGGTGCGCGAGCCGGTCGTCCGGCAGGTAATTGGCCGTAAACGTACCCGAATACGACGGCGACAGGTAGCGGAACGTCGCTTCGGTCATCACGCCGCGCCGCGAGATGATGCGCGGCGTGAGCGTGAGATCGCGGTTCGGCGCGATGTTGAAGTAGTACGGCAGCGTCAGCTCGAAGCCGTTGCTCGAGTTCATCGAGAACGTCGGCGGCAGCAGGCCGCTGCGCCGCTCGCCCGACAGCGGGAACGTCATCCACGGGCTCGCGAAGATCGGCACGCCCTGGAAGAACAGCACGCCGTTGCGCGCGGTGCCCTCGTCGGCGCCCGTATCGAAATCGAAGCGGCTGCCCTTGATGTACCACGCCGGGTTCGTCGAGCACTGGCACGCCGTATACGTGCCGTTGACGAACACCGAGCGCTCGTTGTCGACCATGTCGACGCGCTCCGCGCTGCCCGACCCGCCCGTCACGTTGAAGTGATACTTCGGCGCGGTCATGAAGCCCTGGTTCGCCTCGATCTTCAGGTGCGCCTCGGGGCCCGCGAACGACGTGCCGCCGTTGATCACCTTGACCTGGCCGTACGCATCGGCCATGTCGGTATCCTGATCGTAGTGGATCGCGTCGGCCTTCACGACGGCGTCGCCGCGCCGCAGCTCGGCCGAACCCTTCGCGGCGAGGTCCTGCTCGGCGGTGCCGCTCGTATGGTCGGCGATCACGAAAGCGGCCGGCTTCGCGCCGTCCTTCAGCGGATGATCCTCGAGCTGGGGCGCGAGACGCAGATCCCACGGCGAGTCGAGCGGCTGCGGCTGCGCAGCCGCACCCGTCAGCTGCGCGTACGACACGGCCGGCACGAGGCCGGGCACGGCCAGGAGCGCGAGCGCGAGCCGCCGTTTGCGCGGCGCCCCGTCACCGGGGAAAACATTCGGGAATAGCGGTTTGGGCGGCATCTATCGTTTGGCGAATCGCCCCTTGTCAACCGCGCCTGCACGGCGCCGTCGCGCGGCAGCCCGCGCCGTCGAGCCGCGACTGCGGCTCTTCGCAAACCGGGGTGGCGATCGGGCGGACGGCGCGACAGGCGGCGAGCCTGCACGGCGGAAGCTGACGCGGGGCGCGTCAAAAAAGTCGTGGGGTATTATATGGCAAGACGTTCCCCCCTCCGCCGAGTTTCATGACGCCCCCATCCGCCGCATCCCAGCCCGACGCCCGCCTCGAAGCGCTCACCGCGTGGCTGCGCCCGCTCGCCGAGCGCTACGCGCTCGATCTGTCGACCCTCGCGCCCGCGTCGTCGGACGCCAGTTTCCGCCGCTATTTCCGCGTCGCATCGGCCACCAGCGCCGGCGGCACGCTGATCGCGGTCGATGCGCCGCCGCCCGAGAAGTGCCGCGAGTTCGTCCAGGTCGCGCAGTTGCTCGCCGCGGCCGGCGACCACGTGCCGGACGTGCTGGCCCACGATTTCGACGCGGGCTTCATGCTCGTGACCGACCTCGGCCGCACGTCGTACATCTCGGTGCTCGATCCGGCCGATCCGGCCGCCGCGCGAACACTGATGCGCGCCGCGCTCGATGCGCTGATCCGCTTCCAGCTCACGTCGAAGCCCGACGTGCTGCCGCCGTTCGACGAAGCGTTCCTGCGCCGCGAAATGGAGCTGCTGCCCGAATGGTTCATCGGCCGCCACCTCGGCAAACCCGTCACCGACGCGATGCGCGGCACGCTCGACCGCACGTTCGCGCTGCTGGTCGCGAGCGCGCATGCGCAGCCGCAAGGCTTCATGCTGCGCGACTTCATGCCGCGCAACCTGATGGTGTGCGAGCCGAACCCGGGCGTGCTCGACTTCCAGGACGCCGTGTACGGGCCGCTGACGTACGACGTCGTGTCGCTGCTGCGCGACGCATTCATCAGCTGGGACGAGGAGTTCGAGCTCGATTGCTTCGCGTACTACTGGGAAAAGGCGAAAAAGGCCGGCCTGCCGGTCGATCCCGACTTCGGCGAGTTCTACCGCCAGCTCGAATGGATGGGGCTGCAGCGCCATATCAAGATCCTCGGCCTGTTCGCGCGCATCAACTACCGCGACGGCAAGCCGCATTACCTCGCCGACCTGCCGCGCTTCCTCGCGTACGCGCGCAAGGTCGCGCTACGCTACCGCCCGCTCGTGCCGTTCGCGAAGCTGCTCGACGAGCTCGAGGGCAACGCGCCGGCCGACGTCGGCTATACGTTCTGACCGTCCTCACACCCCGTCGAACATGAGCACTACCCTGACCACGGCGATGATCTTCGCCGCCGGACGCGGCGAGCGGATGCGCCCGCTCACCGACACCTGCCCGAAGCCGCTGCTCGAAGCCGGCGGCAAGCCGCTGATCGTATGGCAGATCGAGGCGCTCGCGCGTGCGGGCATCGAGACCATCGTGATCAACCACGCATGGCTCGGCGAGCAGATCGAGGCCGCGCTCGGCAACGGTTCGCGCTGGGGCGTGCGGCTCGCGTATTCGGCCGAGGGCGACGCGCTGGAAACCGCCGGCGGCATCGCGCAGGCGCTGCCGCTGCTCGAGCGCGACGGGCAGCCGGCCGTGTTCGCGGCCGTCAGCGGCGACGTGTACTGCGCGTTCGACTACCGGACGCTCGCGCCGCGCGCCGCCCGGATGGCCGCGCTCGACACGCCGGCGATGCACCTCGTGATGGTGCCGAACCCGCCATTCCATCCGGCCGGCGACTTCGCGCTCGGCGACGATGGCCGTCTCGCGCTCGACGGCGCCGCGCGCTTCACGTTCGGCAACATCGGCCTGTACGACACGCGGATGTTCCGCGACCTCGCGCCCGGCACGCGGCGCGCGCTGACGCCGTACTATCGCGCGGCGATCGAAGCCGGCCGCGCGAGCGGCGAACTGTACGAAGGGATCTGGGAGAACGTCGGCACGCCCGCGCAGCTCGGCGAACTCGACGCGCGGCTGCGCACCGCCGCGGGCTGATCGTTTCGCGGCCGCCTGCCGACTACCGGTTCGCCGGCGCGGCGGCCGATGGGGTGACGGTGACGGCTCGATGAGGTGACGAGCCGATGGAGTGACGGGCCGATGTGGCGCCCGGTCGACCGGCCGCGAACCGGTCCGGGATCGAATGTCGGGAACGCCCCGCCGGCTCACCCGGCGGTGACGACACCACGCTGCCGACAGCCTGCACACCGCCCGCTCCCGCCGCACGCCGCGTCGCGACACCCGCGCTCACGCGGCCTCGGCCTCTTCCCCGCCGGCCGCCGCGCGTTGCTGCTGCAACGCCCACATCTGCGCATACAGCCCGTCGGCGCGCACGAGTTCGTCGTGCGTGCCGCGCTCGACGATCCGCCCGTGGTCCATCACGAGAATTTGCTGCGCGTGCACGACCGTCGACAGCCGGTGCGCGATCACGAGCGTCGTGCGATGCCGCGCGATCTGGTCGAGTTCGTGCTGGATCGCGCGTTCCGAGCGCGAATCGAGCGCCGACGTCGCTTCGTCGAACAGCAGCACCGGCGGATCCTTCAGCAGCGTCCGCGCGATCGCGACGCGCTGCTTTTCGCCGCCCGACAGCTTCAGCCCGCGCTCGCCGACCGGCGTGTCATAGCCCTTCGGCAAGCTCTCGATGAAGTCGTGGATGTGCGCGGCGCGCGCGGCCGCGATCACTTCGTCGCGGCTCGCGGTCGGCCGGCCGTACGCGATGTTGTAGTAGATCGAGTCGTTGAACAGCACGGTGTCCTGCGGCACGATCCCGATCGATGCGCGCAGCGATTCCTGCGTGACGTCGCGGATGTCCTGGCCGTCGATCCGGATCGCGCCGCCCGCCTGCCGGTCGAGATCGTAGAAGCGGAACAGCAGCCGCGACAACGTCGATTTCCCCGAACCGCTGTGGCCGACCACCGCGGTCGTCGTGCCGGCCTCGATCGTAAACGTCACGTCGTGCAGGATCTGCCGCGACGGCTCGTACGCGAAGTTCACGTGCTCGAAGCGCACCTGCGCGCCGGCCACCGCGAGCGGCGGCGCATCGGGCCGGTCGGCCACTTCCTTCGGCGCCGTCAGCAGCCCGAACATCCGGTCCATGTCGGTCAGGCTCTGCTTCAGCTCGCGATAGACGACGCCGAGGAAGTTCAGCGGAATGTACAGCTGCAGCATGAACGTGTTGATCAGCACGAGATCGCCGAGCGTCAGCTTGCCCGCGAGCACGCCCTGCGTCGCGCGCCACAGGATGAACACGAGCCCGGTGCCGATGATCGCCTGCTGGCCGAAGTTCAGCACCGACAGCGAGTTCTGCGAGCGGATCGCGGCCTTGCGGTAGCGCTTCAGGTTCTCGTCGTAGCGTTGCGCCTCCCACTCCTCGTTGCCGAAGTACTTCACCGTCTCGTAGTTGATCAGCGAGTCGATCGCCCGCGAGTTCGCGCGCGAATCGAGTTCGTTCATCGTGCGGCGGAAATGCGTGCGCCAGTTGGTGACCTTCACGGTGAACACGATGTACGTGATGAGCGCCGCGAACGTCACGTACGCGTAGTAGGCCTCGTACTTGACCACGAAGAAGCCGAGCACGAGCCCGACCTCGACGAGCGTCGGCAGGATGCTGTACAGCGAATACGAAATCAGCTGCTGGATGCCGCGCGTGCCGCGCTCGATGTCGCGCGACATGCCGCCCGTCTGGCGTTCGAGGTGAAACCGCAGCGACAGCCCGTGCAGATGCCGGAACACCTGCAGCGCGAGCTGACGCACCGCGCTCTCGGTGACCTTCGAGAACAGGATTTCGCGCAGCTCGGTAAAGAGCGACGTCGACAGCCGCACGAGCGCATACGCGACGACCAGCAGCCCGACGCCGCCCGCGAGCACGATGCCGGCCGACTGCTCGGCACGCCCGAGCGCGGTGAGCTGCTGCACGGCGGACAGATGATCGACGATGCGCTTCATCACGACCGGCACGCCGAGGTTCGCGACCTTCGCACCGATCAGGCAGCCGAGCGCGAGCGCGACGCGCCATTTGTAGGTGACCAGGTACGGCAGCAGCGACCGGATGGTCTGCCAGTCGTTGCGAGGCCCGGTCGAAGCCGGCGCGGGCTCGCCGGAAGCGGGAAATCGGCGCATGGGGGAAGGGTTGTGCGGCGGTACGGGACGCGCATATCGGCGGCCGGCTCGCGCGCTTTCTCGTACAATTTGCGAACGTTGTATTGTCGCAGAAGCCGCTTCGCGCCGCTGCCAGCGCCCTCGCCGGCCACGCTGCGCGCGGCGGCCCATTTATTACAGGATGAAAGCCCCGCCATGACCGATTCGACCCTCGAACTCCCGCAGAAGCAGCCCGCGCTGCGCGTCGTCCCGCAACCGCACGACGCGAACGTTCACGGCGACGTGTTCGGCGGCTGGATCATGTCGCAGGTCGACATCGCCGGTTCGATCCCCGCGAGCCAGCGCGCGAACGGCCGCGTCGCGACGGTCGCGGTCAACTCGTTCGTGTTCAAGCAACCGGTGTTCGTCGGCGATCTGCTGAGCTTCTACGCGACCATCATGCGCACCGGCAACACGTCGATCACGGTCGACGTCGAGGTGTATGCGCAGCGCATGCGCCTGATGGGCGAAGTCGTGAAGGTCACCGAAGCGACGCTCACGTACGTCGCGACCGGGCCCGACCGCAAGCCGCGGCAACTGCCGCCGCTCTGACGGCAGGCGGCGCACCGCAGCGCGGCGGGCGGCCGTCAGTGCGCGGCCGTCAGCCCGAACTCGCGCATCGCGGGCACGAAATCGTGATTCAGCGCCGGCTTGCGCGACAGCTTGACCAGCACGTAGCGCTGGAACGGCGCGAGCCGCTGCCACTGCGCGAGCGCGGGCGCCGGCAGCCCGGCCAGCGCGCTTTGCTGCACGAGCGACTCCGGCACCGCGTCGACGGCGCGCCAGGCCGGCTGCTCGTCCGGCTGGAACCATGACGGCTCCAGATCGGCGTGCGTGCGCAGCATTTCGAACAGCGCGTGATCGAAGTTGGGCTCGATCGCGGTGTCGTCGTCGGCCGGAAAGCGCGCGAGCAGCTTGCGGTCCTCGAGCGGCAGCAGTTGCCACTGCTCGAGCGATATCCGCAGCCCGAAGCGGTCGAGATTGAAACGCACGATCATCGGGATGTACGTGAAGTTTTCCGACGAATCGTGTTCGAAGTTGAAGAGCAACGGAGCGTCGCTGAGTCCCATGGTCGTTACCTGACGTGGCGGATGCCGGCGCGGCCGGCTTGCCTGGGGTATTTTAGAACCTCTGCGCGCGGGCGGCGGCACGATCGTCGCCGACCGTGCTTCGAATCAACGGGAGTGCTCGTGAATCCGACCCAATCAGACGAACCGCGCGGCGCGATCGAGCTGCCCGTGAGCCGCACGCGCGGCGGCGCGGTCGAGACCGCGCACGACTTCGTCGGCCAGGAATGGCCGGTCGCCCTCGTCTTCAACGGCATCTCGCACGCGGTGATGATGTGTACGCCATGCGATCTCGAAGCGTTCGCGGTCGGCTTCGCGATCTCGGAAGGGATCGTCGCGCGCGGCAGCGACATCAAGGACATCGAGGTGATCCTGCACGCCGACGCGCCGCTGCCGCATGCGGAAGTCCACCTGGAAGTCGTCCAGCAGGCGTTCGCCGCGCTGAAGGACCGGCGCCGCGCGCTCGCGGGGCGCACGGGCTGCGGCGTCTGCGGAATAGAAAGCATCGACCTGCTCGACCTTGCGCCCGAACGCGTGCCCGATACCGGCTTTCTCGCGCGTCTTGCGCCCGACGCGCTGGCGCGTGCAGCGCATGCGCTGCCGGCACACCAGGCGCTCACGAAACTGACCGGCGGCCTGCATGCGGCCGCATGGTGCGACGCAACAGGCGCGATCCGGACGGCATTCGAGGACGTCGGCCGCCACAATGCGCTCGACAAGCTGATCGGCTCGCTCGTGCTGTCGCGTGCCGATCCCACCGACGGCTTCGTGTTCCTGTCGAGCCGCGCGAGCTACGAGCTCGTACGCAAGGCCGCGCGGGTCGGCATCCCGCTGGTCGCGACCATCTCCGCGCCGTCGTCGCTCGCGATCGAGATCGCGAAGGCGGCCGGCTTGCGGCTCGTCAGCTTCTGCCGCGAAACGGGGTACGTCGACTACGGCACGGCCTGATCGCGATCGCGGCCGCGCAGCGGCGAGCCACCGCCGGCGCGGCCTGCTCCGTTCAGTCGAACTGACGGAAATCCGGCTTGCGTTTCTCGAAGAACGCCGTCATCGCCTCGCGCGCCTCCGGCGCGCGCAGCATCGCGCCGAAGTGGCGCGCTTCCTCGGCCATCCGCGCGGGCGTCGCCACGCCGCCCGTATCCTTCAACAGCGCCTTCGTCACACGCAGTGAAGCCGCCGGCAACGCCGCCAGCTTCGCCGCCTGCTTCGCCGCGAATGCGTCGAGTTCGGCCGCCGGCAGCACGCGATTGACGATGCCGATCCGGTGCGCTTCCAGCGCGTCGAACGCCTCGCCGAGCAACAGCTTCTCGGCGGCGACCTGATGGCCGGCCAGGCGCGGCAGCAGGGCGCTCGAGGCCGCTTCCGGGCACAGCCCGAGCTGCACGAACGGCAGCGAGAACGTCGCGGTGTCGGCTGCGTAGACCAGATCGCAGTGCAGCAGCATCGTCACGCCGACCCCGACCGCGATGCCCGGCACGGCCGCCACGATCGGCTTGCTCGCGCCGCTGATCCGCGCCAGAAACTGGAAGACCGATGCGGTGTCGTCCTTCGGCGGCGACTTCATGAAATCTTCGAGATCGTTCCCCGAGCTGAAATTGCCCTCGCTACCGCGCAGCAGGATCGCGCGGACCGCCTTGTCTTCCTGCGCGTCGGCGAGCGCATCGGCCATCGTCTGGTACATCGCCGCCGTCAGCGCATTCTTCTTCGCCGGGCGCGCGATCGTGATCGTCATCACGCCGTCGGCCCGTTCCACTTGAATGTCGGCCACAACCGTCTCCTTGAACTGTCCTCTACCGGAATGAAAAACGGTGCGCGAGCTCGTCGCCCGCGCACCGTCGTCGCTCTTCGTCGCGTCCCGCTTACAGGCGTTCGATGATGCCCGCCGCGCCCATGCCGGTGCCGACGCACATCGTGACCATCCCGTATTTCAGGTTGCGGCGGCGCAGGCCGTGCACGACGGTCGCCGCGCGGATCGCGCCGGTCGCGCCGAGCGGGTGGCCCAGCGCGATCGCGCCGCCCATCGGGTTGACCTTCGACGGATCGAGGCCGAGATCGCGCATCACCGCCAGCGACTGCGCGGCGAACGCCTCGTTCAGCTCGATCCAGTCGAGGTCGTCCTGCTTCAGGCCGGCGGCCTTCAGCGCGGCCGGAATCGCTTCCTTCGGGCCGATGCCCATGATTTCCGGCGGCACGCCGCGCACCGCGAAGCTCACGAAGCGCGCGAGCGGCGTCAGGTTGAATTCCTTGAGCACCTTCTCCGACACGACGAGCAGCGCGCCCGCGCCGTCCGACGTCTGCGAGCTGTTGCCGGCCGTGACCGAGCCCTTGTTCGCGAACACCGTGCGCAGCTTCGCGAGGCCTTCGAGCGACGTATCCGCGCGCGGGCCTTCGTCGAGCTTGATCTCGCGCGTCTTCACGTCGATTTCGCCGGTCGCGAGATTCGGGAAGCGCTCGGTGATCGTGTACGCAGCGATTTCGTCGCCGAACTCGCCGGCCTGCTGCGCGGCGAGCGCCTTGCGGTGCGACTCGACCGAAAACGCGTCCTGGTCCTCGCGGCTCACCTTCCACTGCTCGGCGACGCGCTCGGCCGTCAGGCCCATCCCGTATGCGATGCCGAAATCTTCGTTGCGATCGAAGATGTGCGGCGACATCGACGGCTTGTTGCCCATCATCGGCACCATGCTCATCGACTCGCAGCCGCCCGCGAGCAGCGCGTCCGATTCGCCGACGCGGATCCGGTCGGCCGCCATCGCGAGCGCGGTGATGCCCGACGCGCAGAAGCGGTTGACCGTCACGCCGCCGACCGTCTGCGGCAGGCCTGCGAGCAGCGCGCCCATCCGCGCGACGTTCAGCCCTTGTTCGGCTTCGGGAATCGCGCAGCCGATGATCGCGTCCTCGATCACCTTCGTGTCGAGACCGGGCACCTGCGCGACCGCCGACTTGATCGCGTGAACCAGCAGCTCGTCCGGCCGCGTGTTCTTGAAGACACCGCGCGGGGCCTTGCCGATCGGCGTGCGGCTGGCGGCGACGATGTATGCGTCTTGCAATTGTTTGCTCATTTCAGACTCCTTGTCCGCTCTGTCCGCTCGCTCAGTTACGCACCGGCTTGCCGGTCTGCAACATGCCCATGATCCGCTCCTGCGTCTTCTGCGTGCCGAGCAGCTCGACGAACGCGCGGCGCTCGAGCGCGAGCAGCCACTCTTCGTCGACCAGGCTGCCGGCTTCGACGTCGCCGCCGCACACGGCTTCGGCGATGCGGCTCGCGATCAGATAGTCGTGGTCGCTGATGAAGCGGCCGTCGCGCATGTTGACGAGCGATGCCTTGATCGTCGCGATCGCCGAACGGCCCGCAACCGGCACGTCCTTCGCGCGCAGCGGCGCACGGTAGCCGGTGGCGGCCAGCGCACGCGCTTCCTTCTTCGCGGTGTCGAGCAATTCGAACACGTTGAAGACGATCGTGTCGGACGGCTTCACGTACCCCATCGCGCGCGCATCGTGTGCCGACGACGACACCTTCGCCATCGCCGCGTTCTCGAACGACTTCGTGACGAATTTCAGGATGTCGGTGGTCGCATTCGCGGCCGTCGCGGCTTCCGCCGCGCGCAGCGCCGCTTCCTTCAGGCCGCCGCCCGCCGGCACGAGGCCGACGCCCACTTCGACGAGGCCGATGTAGCTCTCGACGTGCACGACGCGCTTCGCGCTGTGCAGCATCAGCTCGCACCCGCCGCCGAGCGCGATGCCCGACACGGCCGCCACCACCGGCACGTTCGCGTACTTCACGCGCAGCATGCCTTCCTGGAACTTCTTCACGAACGGCTCGATCCCCTTCGCGCCGCCCATCATGAACGCGGGCATCGCCTCTTCGAGGTTCGCGCCGGCCGAGAACGGGCCGCCCGGCGTGCCGAGCTTCAGCGACGTCGGCTGCCAGATCACGACGCCCTTGTAGTCCTTCTCCGCGAGTTCGATCGCCTGCACGAGGCCGTCGATCACGCTCGGCCCGATCGTGTTCATCTTCGACTTGAACGACACGATCACGACGTCGTCTTCACCCGCACGGTCGTCGACCCACGCGCGCACCGCGTCGGTTTCGAACAGCGTCTTGCCGTAGGTCTTAGGATCGGCTCCCGCTTCGCCGATCAGCGGCGCGCGGAATACCTGCTTGCCGTAGACCGCGAGGTCCGAGCGCGGCACGAAACGCTTCGACGCCGGCGCCCACGAGCCTTCGGCCGTGTGCACGCCGCCCTTCTCGGCGACCGGGCCTTCGAGCACCCACGACGGCAGCGGCACGTTCGCGAGCGCCTTGCCGGCCGCGATGTCTTCCTGCACCCATTCGGCGACCTGCTTCCAGCCGGCGGCCTGCCAGCCTTCGAACGGGCCTTCGTTCCAGCCGAAGCCCCAGCGGATCGCGAGGTCGACGTCGCGCGCGTTGTCGGCGATCGATTCGAGATGCACGCCGATGTAGTGGAACACGTCGCGGAAGATCGACCACAGGAATTGCGCATGCGGATGATCCGTCTCGCGCAGGAGCTTCAGGCGTTCCGCCGGCGGACGCTTCAGGATGCGGCCGACCGTTTCGTCCGCCTTCGCGCCCGAATCGACGTAGGTGCCCGTCTTCGCGTCGAGCACCTTGATCGCCTTGCCTTCCTTCTTGTAGAAACCGCCGCCCGTCTTCTGGCCGAGCGCGCCCTGCTTCACCAGTTCGGCGAGCACGGCGGGCGTCTGGTAGACCGGGAAGAACGGATCGTCGGCGAGGTTGTCCTGCATCGTCTTGATCACGTGCGCCATCGTGTCGAGGCCGACCACGTCCGCGGTGCGGAACGTCGCCGACTTCGCGCGGCCAAGGCGGCTGCCGGTCAGGTCGTCGACTTCGTCGAAGCGCAGGCCGAATTTCGCGGCTTCGGTGATCACCGCTAGGATCGAGAAGATGCCGACGCGGTTCGCAATGAAGTTCGGCGTGTCCTTCGCGCGTACGACGCCCTTGCCGACGACGCTCGTCAGGAAGGTTTCGAGCTGGTCGAGGATTTCCGGACGCGTGTGCGCAGTCGGGATCAGCTCGACGAGGTGCATGTAGCGCGGCGGATTGAAGAAGTGCACGCCGCAGAAGCGCGACTTCAGTTCGTCCGAGAAACCTTCGGACAACTTCGTGATCGACAGGCCCGACGTGTTGGTCGCGAAGATCGCGTGCGACGCGATGTGCGGCGCGACCTTCTTGTACAGGTCGTGCTTCCAGTCCATCCGCTCGGCGATCGCTTCGATCACGACGTCGCATTCGGCCAGCTTCGCGATGTCGTCTTCGTAGTTGGCCGCTTCGAGGTACTTCGCGTCGTCCTTCACGCCGAACGGTGCGGGCGACAGCTTCTTCAGGTTCTCGATCGCCTTCAGCGCGATCGCGTTTTTCGGGCCTTCCTTGGCCGGCAGGTCGAACAGCAGCACCGGCACGCGCGCGTTGACGAGGTGCGCGGCGATCTGCGCGCCCATCACGCCGGCGCCCAGCACGGCGACCTTGCGAATCAGGAAATTGCTCACGGGATGTCTCCGGATAGTGTCGTGCAGCGCGGAATGTGAGGGCTGCACGGCGAAGTGAGTACCAGGAACCGTTGCGTTCGGGCGGCGTGCGGCGCGCACCGCCCGGACTCGCGTCAGAACAGCGATTCGTCGACTTCCATCAGCGTCTTCGAACCAGCGCGCGCGGCGCGGATCGTCGCGGCCGTCTCGGGCAGCAGGCGCGCGAAGTAGAAGCGTGCGGTCGCGAGCTTCGACTTGTAGAACGGGTCGCCGGATGCTTCGTTGTCGAGCGCGATGCGCGCCATGCGCGCCCAGAAGTACGAGAACACCAGGTGGCCGACGGTACGCAGGTACGGCACGGCCGCAGCACCGACTTCGTCGGGGTTCTGCATCGCCTTCATGCCGATTTCCATCGTCAGCTTCTGGACCTTTTCACCGATGTCGGCGAGCGGGTTGATGAACTCGGCCATCTCCGGCTTCACGCCTTCGGCTTCCGCGAATTCCGTCACGAGCTTGCCGAACTTCTTCAGCTTCGCGCCCATGTCGCCGAGCACCTTGCGGCCCAGCAGGTCGAGCGACTGGATCGAGTTCGTGCCTTCGTAGATCATGTTGATCCGCGCGTCGCGCACGTACTGCTCCATGCCCCACTCGGAGATGAAGCCGTGGCCGCCGTAGATCTGCATCGCGTGGTTGGTCGACTCGAACGCGTTGTCGGTCAGGAACGCCTTGATGATCGGCGTGAGCAACGCGACGAGGTCGGCCGCTTCCTTGCGCACCGCTTCGTCGGCGTGCGACAGCTCCTTGTCGATCTGCAGCGCGGACCAGTACGTGAACGCGCGCGCGCCTTCCGCGTAGGCCTTCTGCGTGAGCAGCATGCGGCGCACGTCCGGATGCACGATGATCGGGTCGGCCGGTTTGTCCGGTGCCTTCGGGCCCGTCAGCGAGCGCATCTGCAGGCGTTCCTTCGCATACGCCAGCGAGTTCTGGTACGCGACTTCCGTGAGGCCGAGGCCCTGCATGCCGACGCCGAGACGCGCGGCATTCATCATCACGAACATCGCGTTCAAGCCCTTGTTCGGCTCGCCGACCATCCAGCCCTTCGCGCCGTCGAGATTCATCACGCACGTCGAGTTGCCGTGGATGCCCATCTTGTGCTCGATCGAGCCGCACTTGATGCCGTTGCGCTCGCCCGGCTCGCCCGAAGCATCCGGAATGAACTTCGGCACGATGAACAGCGAGATCCCCTTGGTACCTTGCGGCGCGTCCGGCAGGCGCGCGAGCACGAGGTGAACGATGTTCTTCGACATGTCGTGCTCGCCGCTCGAGATGAAGATCTTCGTGCCGCTGATCGAGTACGAGCCGTCGCCGTTCGGTTCGGCCTTGGTGCGCAGGATGCCGAGGTCGGTGCCGCAGTGCGGCTCGGTCAGGCACATCGTGCCCGTCCATTCGCCCGACACGAGCTTCGGCAGGTATTGCTGCTGGAGTTCCGGCGCGCCGTGCGCGTGCAGGCATTCGTACGCGCCGTGCGACAGGCCCGGATACATCGTCCATGCCTGGTTCGCCGAGTTCAGCATTTCATAGAGCGCGTTGTTCACGAACGCGGGCAGGCCCTGGCCGCCGTAGTCCGGATCGCAGCCGAGCGCCGGCCAGCCGGCCTCGACGTACTGCCGATACGCTTCCTTGAAGCCGGTCGGGGTCTTCACGACGCCGTCGCCTTCATACGTGCAGCCTTCGCGGTCGCCGACCTGGTTCAGCGGGAACAGTACCTCGGAGCAGAACTTGCCCGCTTCCTCGAGGACCTGGTTGATCGTGTCGGCGTCGAGGTCCGCATGCCTGGGCATTTGCTTGACTTCGGCTTCGACGTTCAGAAGCTCGTGCAACACGAATTGCATGTCGCGCAGCGGCGCGGCGTACTGTCCCATGACTCTCTCCAAAGGTGGGCAAAACGGCTCGAGCTCCTGGCGGGCGGATCACGCGCCGCTAACGGCTCTCGCTCTGATACGAAACGATCGTCTTTTCCAGCGCGGCCCACGTGAGGCGCACCGCGTCCGGCGAATGCAGGAAGCGTGCGTCGTGATGCAGGCCGAGCGTGAAGCTGTACAACTCGAAGAGCATCAGTTCCGGATCCGTGTCCGTGCGCAGATGCCCTTCTTCCATCGCCTGCGAAATGGCGCGCAGCAACGCGGCACGCCAGGCGGTCACGCTCGCGATCAACTGCTCGCGCACGGGGCTGTCCGGCCGGTCGTCGTACTCCACCGCGCCGCTGATGTAGATGCACCCGGTCGTCACCTCCTGGATGCGCTTCTCGATCCAGCGCGCCAGCATCGCCCGAAGACGCGGCAGACCGCGCGACTCGCGCAGGCTCGGAAAGAACACCTCGTTCTCGAAACGATGGTGATACTCGCGGACGACCTCGACCTGCAGGTCTTCGCGCGAACCGAAGTGCGCGAACACGCCGCTCTTGCTCATCTGCATGCGCTCGGCCAGCAGGCCGATCGTCAGCCCCTCCAGCCCGTCACGGCTGGCGAGATCCAAAGCAGCTTCGAGTATCGCGGCACGCGTCTGTTCGCCTTTTCGCATAGCTTTTTCTGTAACCGTTCGGGGGTTCGAATAAAATCGAACGGCCGTACTATTATTGAGTGCGGCCGCTCTCGAAACAAGGAAATTATTAGAAACCGGTGTCTAACCGAGCCGCTATTTTGCGCGATTCCGGCGGGACCGGAGCGGCTTTTCCGCACGAACGTGCGGACAGATTTTTGAAGCGAATGCTTAGTCTGCGTCAGTCGTAACCGCCGACCGTCAGTGCCTTCATCACGACACGATACGCGGTGTACGCGAGCCAGTTCAGCAATCGCTCGACGCGCGGGCGCGCGGCGTAGCGCGCGGCGTCGATCTCGCGGCCTTCGGCGAACGCAGCGGCGATCGCGTCGCGCAACTGGTTCGTCACTGCATCGTAGCGCACCAGCACGACATTCGCTTCATTGTTCAGCATCAGGCTCAGCGCGTCCAGATTCGACGAGCCGACCGTCGCCCAGTTGTCGTCGATCACGGCGACCTTGCCGTGCAGGATCGTCTTGTCGTATTCGGCGACGCGCACGCCCGCGCGCAGCAGCGTGTGATAGAGGAACGGCACGGCCGTATCGAGCGCCGCGAACTCCTTGCGGCCGATCAGCACCCGCACGTCGACGCCGCGTCGCGCCGCGCCCGTCAGCGCGCGGCGCAGCTTGCGGCCCGGCATGAAATACGGATTCGCGAGCAGGATCCGCTGGCGGGCCTGGCCGATCGCCGCGAGATAGGCCTTCTCGATCGCGCGGCGATTCACGACGTTGTCGCGCGCGACGAACGCGACGCTCGGCTCGGTCACGACCCGGAGCGCGCCGGCCTTGATCCACCGGTGGCTGCGCATCCAGCGCCGGAACATGTCCGGGAACGCTTCGCCGCCGTGCAGCCCCGCCGCGTACTGCGCATAGGGCTTGTGGCCGAACTGGATCCGGTGCCACTGCAGCTCGAATGCGGCGCGCACGTCCGACACCGCGGGGCCGGCCATCTCGACCGCGAAATCCCAGCGCGGAAACGGCAGCGTCGCGCTGCCTTGCGTGTAGTCGTCGACGATGTTGATGCCGCCGCAGAACGCGACCGCATGATCGATCACCGCGAGCTTGCGGTGCGTGCGCGAGAAGCCGAAGCGGCCGAACAGGAAGCGGTTGTAGATGCAGTGCTCAACGCCGGACTCGGCCCACGTGTCGAACAGCGGCAGGCGCGCGGTGCCGATGCCGTCGGTGATCACGCGCACGCGCACGCCGCGCTGCGCCGCGCGGATCAGCGCGTCCGACACCGGGCGACCGGCCTCGTCGTCGCAGAAGATGTAGGTTTCGAGCATCACCTGCTCGCGGGCGGCGTCGATCCGTTCGATGAGCGCCCGGAAGAATTCGCCGCCGGTTTCGCACAGCCGCACCGTATTGCCGGCCGTAAACGCGAGCCGCGACGCGGAGCCGCGCTCCTGCAGGAACATCTGCCGCAATTGCGCGAAGCGCTTGCGGGTTTCCGCATTCATGCGGACGAGCCGTGCGGCGCACGCGCGAGCGCCACGCGCACGGGCAATTGCAGGATCGCTTCGGCGTTCGACGGCGAGAAGCAACGTGCGGCCGCTTCGCGGAACGGCAGCCACGCATGATCGACATGCTCGCGCGGCGACAGCGTCACGTCGATGCGATGCGGTACGCACAGGCCGAACCAGTGCTCGACGTTGCGCGTGACGCCCGGCGCGTAGCGGTGCAGGTATTGCGGATAGATCGTGTATTCGATCCGGTGATGCCAGTCGACGAGCGCGGTGGCCGGCACGTCCGGCGTGCCGATCGCGATGCCGGTCTCCTCCGCCACTTCGCGCGCGGCGGTGACGGCGAGCGGCTCGTCGAGCGCGTCCTTCGAGCCGGTCACCGATTGCCAGAAATCGGGCTGGTCGGCACGCTTGATCACGAGCACATCGAGCTCGGGCGTGTAGATCACGACGAGAACGGATTCGGGGATTTTCGGCGGCTTCGTCATCTTTGTTTCATGCGGCACAGGGCCGTGCATGGACCCGTGCTCCGAACGTGCGGCAAGTGCTGCGACTGTACCGCAAAAAACGAAAAAGGCGCATCGCTGCGCCTTTTTCATCGGTGCCGCGTGGGCGTGACCGCTCACACGACCTGCGAAGAGCACGTTACGCCTTCGGCTGCTCCGGCTGACGCAGACGGATGTGCAGCTCGCGCAGTTGACGCTCGTCGACCGGGCTCGGCGCCTGCGTGAGCAGATCCTGCGCACGCTGCGTCTTCGGGAATGCGATCACGTCGCGGATCGAATCGGCGCCGGCCATCATCGTGACGATGCGGTCGAGACCGAATGCGATACCGCCGTGCGGCGGCGCGCCGTACTGCAGCGCGTCCAGCAGGAAGCCGAACTTCGCCTGCGCTTCCTCGGCGCCGATCTTCAGCGCGCGGAACACCTTGCTCTGCACTTCCTCGCGGTGGATACGCACCGAGCCGCCGCCGATTTCCCAGCCGTTCAGCACCATGTCGTACGCCTTCGCGAGGCAGCGGCCCGGATCGGTCTCGAGGTACTCGAGGTGCTCGTCCTTCGGGCTCGTGAACGGATGGTGCGCAGCGACGTAGCGCGCATCTTCGTCGTCGTACTCGAACATCGGGAAGTCCACGACCCACAGCGGCTTCCAGCCGGCCTGGACGAGACCGTTCGCCTTGCCGAATTCCGAATGGCCGATCTTCAGGCGCAGTGCGCCGAGGCTGTCGTTGACGACCTTCGCGCGGTCGGCCGCGAAGAAGATGATGTCGCCGTCTTCGGCGCTGGTGCGCTCGAGGATCGCCGCGATCGATGCGTCGTGCAGGTTCTTGACGATCGGGCTCTGCAGGCCGTCGCGGCCCTTCGCCTTCTCGTTGACCTTGATCCATGCGAGGCCCTTCGCGCCGTAGATGCGCACGAATTCCGTGTAGCCGTCGATGTCGCCGCGCGACAGCTCGCCGCCCTTCGGCACGCGCAGCGCCGCGACCCGGCCGTCCTTCGCGTTGGCCGGCGTGCTGAACACCTTGAAATCGACGTCCTTCATCGCGTCGGTCAGCTCGGTGAATTCGAGCTGCACGCGCAGGTCCGGCTTGTCCGAACCGAAGCGCGCCATCGCTTCCGAGTACGGCATCACCGGGAATTTCGCGTCGAGCTCGACGTCGATCGTCGTCTTGAAGATATGACGGATCATGTCTTCGAACAGATCGCGAATTTCCTGCTCGCCGAGGAACGACGTCTCGCAGTCGATCTGCGTGAATTCCGGCTGACGGTCGGCGCGCAGGTCCTCGTCGCGGAAGCACTTGGTGATCTGGTAGTAACGGTCGAAGTTCGCGACCATCAGCAACTGCTTGAACAGCTGCGGCGACTGCGGCAACGCGAAGAACTGGCCCGCGTTCACGCGCGACGGCACGAGATAGTCGCGCGCGCCTTCCGGCGTGCTCTTCGTCAGCATCGGCGTTTCGATGTCGATGAAGCCCTGCTCGTCGAGGTACTTGCGCGCCTCGATCGCGACGCGGTAGCGCAGGCGCAGGTTGTGCTGCATCTGCGAGCGGCGCAGGTCGAGCACGCGATGCGTGAGACGCGTCGTTTCCGACAGGTTGTCGTCGTCGAGCTGGAACGGCGGCGTGACCGACGCGTTCAGCACGTTCAGTTCGTGGCACAGCACTTCGATCTTGCCGCTCTTCAGGCCGGCGTTGACCGTGCCCTCCGGACGGTTGCGCACGAGACCCTTGATCTGCACGCAGAACTCGTTGCGCACGCCTTCGGCGGTCGCGAACATCTCGGCGCGATCCGGATCGCACACCACCTGCACGAGGCCTTCACGATCGCGCAGGTCGATGAAGATCACACCGCCGTGATCGCGGCGGCGCTGCACCCAGCCGCACAGCGACACGGTTTGGCCCAGCAGGTGTTCGGTCACGAGACCGCAGTATTCAGTACGCATCGACATGATGTTTGCTTTCGTTCGGTTTGATCAACGGGCGCCGCAACGCGCGGCCCGGGCGATGATTCTTTACTTACAGCGGCGGCTCGACGGGACGGCGGGCGGGCGCCGGAACCGGCGCCGAAGGCGCCACGACGCCCATCGAGACGATGTACTTGAGCGCGGCATCGACCGACATGTCGAGTTCGATGACTTCGCTCTTCGGCAGCATCAGGAAGAAGCCCGACGTCGGGTTCGGCGTCGTGGGCACGTACACGCTCACGTACTCTTCCGTCAGATGGTTGACCACGTCGCCGCCGGGCGTGCCGGTCAGAAACGCGATCGTATACGAGCCGCGGCGCGGGTATTCGATCAGGAGCGCCTTGCGGAACGCATTGCCGCTGCTCGACAGCAGCGTGTCCGATACCTGCTTGACGCTCGTGTAGATCGGCCCGACGACCGGGATGTGACGCACGACCGCGTTCCACCACGTGACGAGCTTCTGGCCGATGAAGTTCTGCGTGGCCAGCCCGACCACGAAGATGAACGCGAGCGTCAGCACCGCGCCGATCCCCGGCAGATGGAAGCCGAGCATCCGCTCGGGCTGCCACGATTCGGGCAGCAGGAGCAGCGTCTGGTCCATCGTGCCGATGATGAGGCCGAGCACCCACAGCGTGATCGCGAGCGGGACGAGAACCAGCAGGCCGGTCAGGAACACCGTTTTCAGGGTCGTCTTTTTCATCATCTGCCGTCAATGAACCGCGCCGGAAGCGCGGGTTGGTCGCGACCCGGCCGGGCCGCGACGGTCAACTGCCGGCGGCGGGCGTCGCGGCCGGAGCCGGCGCGGCGCTCGTCGTCGTGGTGCTGCCCGAACCGCTCGCCGCAGCAGGCGCGGCCGCGGCAGGTGCGGCTTGCGCCGCGGGCGCTGCCGGCGCCGCGTCGCCCGACGCCGTCGCCGGTGCGCTGGCGCCGCCCGAGCCGCCGCGGAAATCGGTGACATACCACCCCGAGCCCTTCAACTGGAAACCGGCGGCGGTCACCTGTTTGCGAAAAGTATCCTTCCCGCATTCAGGGCATTGCGACAGCGGCGCGTCGCTCATCTTCTGGAGCACGTCCTTCGCGAAACCGCACGCTTCGCATCGATAGGCGTAGATCGGCATGATATTTTCCCGCAGAAACTGGAAACGGCTTGCAAAACCTTGAATTATAGCCGAAACCCCGGCGCGCTCCGGCAATGGTCGCGGCGCCCGCGCATCAGCGGCGACGCCACGTGAGCCAGCGCTCGTGCCCGTCGAACACGGCCAGCGAATCGGTCACCGGCAAATCCTCGACCAGCTCGAAGTGCGGCGCGAGCAACGCGTCGAGTTCCGCTCTCTCGATCCCGAATGGCGGCCCCTTCGGTTTCGCCACCAGGAAGAAATAACCGGCCAGCAATCCGTCCGCGGGCAGCAGCTCGGCCATCCGCGCCGCATAGCCGGCGCGCAGGCTCGGCGGCAACGCGCACAGGAACGCACGCTCATACACCCACTGCACGTCGAACGGCGGACGGTACTGAAAGAAATCGGCCTGTTCGACGACGCCCGCATGCGCGCCGAGCTGCGCCTTCGCAGCAGCGACCGCCTGCGCGGCGAAATCGATCGCACGCACCGGCCAGCCGGCTTGCGCGAGCCATCCGGCCTCCTGCGCGCTGCCGCAGCCGGGAATCAGCACCGCGCACGGCTCGAGCCGATGCGCGAACACGCGGAACCCGTCCGGCACGCCGCCGAATTCCCACGGCGTCACGCCGCGTTCGAAGCGCTCGTTCCAGAACGACGCGCTGCCCGGGTCGCTCGTCGCGAATTCGGCGGCCGACGGTGCGGCCGGTTGCTTCGGATCGGACATCGCCGTGCTCCTTTCGATCAAGCGCCGTACGCGAGCGCGAGCAGCACGCGCGCGACGAGCGCGCCGACGCCGACGGCCAGGCCGAAGACCAGTAACGCCTGCAGCAGCCGGTTCGTCCGTTTCTGCTCGACGAGGATCTGGCGCATCAACTCCTCGCTCGCGGCGCGCGGCGCGTCGTGGCGGGCGGCCATCGCATGGTGGATCAGGCGCGGCAGTTGCGGCAGCGTCTTGCTCCACTGCGGCGCCTCGACCTTGAACCGCTCGTACCAGCCGCGCAGGCCGATCTGCTCGGTCATCCAGCGCTCGAGATACGGCTTCGCGGTCTTCCACAGGTCGAGCTCGGGGTCGAGCGAGCGGCCGAGCCCTTCGACGTTCAGCATCGTCTTCTGCAGCAGAACGAGCTGCGGCTGGATCTCGACGTTGAAGCGGCGCGACGTCGAGAACAGGCGCATCAGCACCTGGCCGAGCGAGATGTCCTTCAGCGCGCGGTCGAAATACGGCTCGCACACCGCGCGGATCGCGCTTTCGAGCTCCTCGACGCGCGTCTCGGGCGGCACCCAGCCCGATTCGAGGTGGAGCGTCGCGACGCGGTGGTAGTCGCGCTTGAAGAACGCGAGGAAGTTCTGCGCGAGGTAATTCTTGTCGAAATCGGACAGCGCGCCAACGATCCCGAAATCGAGCGCGATATAGCGGCCGAACGTCTCCGGATCGAGGCTCACCTGGATGTTGCCGGGGTGCATGTCCGCATGGAAAAAGCCGTCGCGGAACACCTGCGTGAAGAAGATCTCGACGCCCTCGCGCGCGAGCTTCTTGATGTCGACGCCAGCCGAGCGCAACGTCTCGACCTGGCTGATCGGCACGCCCGTCATGCGCTCCATCACGAGCACCTGCGACGTCGAGAAATCCCAGAACATCTCGGGCACGAGCAGCAGGTCGAGGCCCGCGAAGTTGCGACGCAACTGGCTGCCGTTGGCGGCCTCGCGCATCAGGTCGAGCTCGTCGTGCAGGTACTTGTCGAATTCGGCGACGACCTCGCGCGGCTTCAGGCGCCGGCCGTCGGCCCACATGCGCTCGGTCCACGTCGCGATGTCGCGCATCAGCGCGAGGTCGGAATCGATCACCGGCAGCATGTTCGGGCGCAGCACCTTGACGGCGACGGCCTTGCCAGCATGTGTGCCCTGCTTCAGCTTCGCAAAATGCACCTGCGCGATCGATGCGCTCGCGATCGGCTCGCGCTCGAATTCGTCGAACAGCTCGTCGACCGGCGCACCGAGCGACTTCTCGATGATCGCGATCGCGACCGCCGAATCGAACGGCGGCACCTGGTCCTGCAGCTTCGCGAGCTCGTTCGCGAAATCGACCGACAGCAGGTCGCGGCGCGTGGACAGCACCTGGCCGAACTTCACGAAGATCGGACCGAGGCTTTCGAGCGCGTGGCGCAGCCGCACCGCGGGCGGATCGGAGTAGCGGCGGCCGATCGTCGTGATCCGCAACAGCAGCTTCACGCGCCGGTCGTCGATCCGGGACAGCATCACTTCGTCGAGACCAAAGCGGATGACGGTGTAGACAATCTTGATGAAACGGAAAATGCGCATGCCCTGCGGCCCTCAGTGCGCGCCGCGCGGGCCGGAACCCGTGCGCGCGCCGATTTTTTGTTCGAGTCGCTCGACCCGCTTTTCGACCCGCGCGAGCGCATCGCGTGCGCGCGCCAGTTCGGCGTCGAAGCCGCCGAGCGACGCGCGCCGGACGACTTGCGGGTTCTCGTCGAGCCAGTATTCGGCGACGGAATCGAGCACGTTGCGGCCGGTGCGGCGTGCGCGCGCGCCAGCGTCGCGCACGACCGTCGCGATCCGGTGCGCCGCCGCGTCGCCGACCAGCTTCGCGAGATCCTCTTCCGGTTCCCAGCGCAGATGCTCGGCCAGCTTCGCGATCTGCGTCGCGAACTCCGCGTCACCTTCGATCTTCACGTGCTTCATCACGGCCGCCTGGCCGCCCTGCAGAAATGCGGCGACCGTGTCGCCGGCCAGCGCGATCGACACGTCGACCCGTTGCGCATCGTGCGCGTCGACGGCCGAAAGATAGCCGTCGGGCTGCACCAGCAGCGTGAGCGTGACGGGAGACACGTCGATCCGGGCAGTCTTGCCCGCATAGGGAATCAGGCGATCGCGCGCCCATGATTCGCGCGCGAGCAAGTGATTGACGGCAGCAGCAAAAGGCTTGGCGGCAAAGGTCATCGGGCTGGGAAAGAAAAAACCCGCGCAGGCCGGGCGCCCACGCGGGTTTCTATTGTAACGTCGGATCGGCGGCAGACCGTGCCTGACCGTACACCCGGGCGGCAAGCGGTCGCAGTGCGGCGGCCGTCACCCAAGCGCCCGGCGGGGCGGGCCGCCGGCCACGCTCAGTGCGTGTTGATCTGCTGGATACCCGCGAGCAGCCAGCCCTGACCGCCCGACTTCGACAGGTTCCACACCTCGTCGAACGGCGCAGCCGACGTATTCGCCGATTCGCGGATCAGGCCGTGGAAGCGCACGCTCGCCGACTGCTCGATGCCGCGATCCTCGATCGCGACCAATTCCGCGTCGAGCTGCACGACATCGGTCTGGTTCGCGTCGTTGCCGCGCGAATCGAGGTCGATCTTGATCTCGGCGAACATTTCGGGCGTCGTGAACTCGCGGATGTCGGCCAGGTTGCCCTGGTCCCATGCCGCCTGCAGGCGCACGAAATAGACTTTCGCGCTGCGCAGGAACGCTTCGGTGTCGAAGCCGGCCGGCACCTGCAGCGGTGCCGTTGCCGCCGCGGCCGCGCCGGCGGCCGCCGCACCGCCGCCGAACACGCCCTGCGCTTCGTTCGCGTAGCTGCTGCCGCTACCCGCGTAGTTGCTGCCGGTGTTGCCCTGCTGGAACGACGGGCTTTGCGAGTAGCCGCCGGACGACGATGCGGCACCGCCGACCGAATACGCCGGCTCCTGCGGGCGACGGCGGTTCATGAACTTGCGGATCAGCCAGATGCCGACCATCGCGAGCAACGCGATCACGATGACGTTCGCCATCATGCTCGCGAATGCGCCGCCGAGGCCGAAGTGCGACAGCAGTGCCGCGATGCCGAGGCCGGCCGCGAGACCGGCGATCGGCCCGAGCCAGCGCGAGCGGTTGGGCTGCGCGGCCGGCGCGGGCGCAGCCGGGTTCGCGCGCTGCGCCTGCGACGGCGCGGCCTGCTGCATCGGCTGCTGCGCGGGCGGCGTGGCCTGGCGCTGCGTGACGGCGGAATTCTGGCGGCCGATGCTGCGCCCGCCGCCCATGCGCCGGGCTTCGGCGTCGAGCGATGCGAACGTGCCGGCCGTGAGCAGGCCGACCATCAGCAGCGTGCCGACCCGTCGAGCCCACGGCTTCGACGGCTTGCTACGGTTGAACAACGAACGCGATTCGGACATCAGCTTCTCCAGATGTAAGGCGAATGTATGGAAAGAACCCCTTAGTACTTGGTCCCTAGGTGTAAAGCTACCACGCCACCTGACAAATTGTAATATTTGACGGCATCGAGGCCCGCTTGTTCCATCATCGTCTTCAGCGTGTCCTGATCGGGGTGCATCCGGATAGATTCAGCAAGATACCGATAACTTTCAGCATCTTTCGCAAACTTGTCGCCAAGCCACGGTAATACTTTGAAAGAATACAGATCGTACGCTTTTTTCAGCGGATCCCAGACTTTCGAGAATTCCAGCACCATCACGCGGCCGCCGGGCTTCGCCACGCGGCGCATCTCGGCCAGCGCGGCATCCTTGTGCGTCATGTTGCGCAGCCCGAACGCGACGGTGACCACGTCGAAGTAGTTGTCCGGAAAGGGAATTTTCTCGGCGTCGCAGAGCAGCGACGGCGTCACGATACCCTTGTCGAGCAGCCGGTCGCGGCCGACGCGCAGCATCGATTCGTTGATGTCGGTATGCCAGACCTCGCCCGTCGGCCCGGCCGCCTTCGCGAACGACTTGGTCAGGTCGCCGGTGCCAGCCGCGATGTCGAGCACCTTGAAGCCGGGGCGCACGTTCGCCTGCGCGATCGTGAACGCCTTCCACGCGCGGTGCATGCCCGCCGACATCAGGTCGTTCATCAGATCGTAGTTGCTCGCGACCGAATGAAACACGCCCGCCACTTTCTTCGCTTTTTCGTTTTCCTCGACGCTTTCGAAGCCGAAGTGGGTTTTGCTCATCGCGTTGATCCTCAGTAAATGCCAAGACGGCGCCGAGCGGGCGCCGTCGATTTCAGTGGCAGTGGCCGTGCGGCGCGCTGGCCGCCTGCATCGGCGCGTCGCGCTCGACGCCCGCCGCCTTCAGTTTGTCGAAATAGTCGCGCCACAGCGCGTCCTGCCGCGTCGCCAGTTCGTACAGCAGGTCCCACGAGTAGATGCCGGTCGAATGCCCGTCGGAGAACGTCGGCTGCAGCGCGTAGTTGCCTACGCCTTCGAGCGCGGTGATCGTCACTTCGCGCTTGCCGGTCTGCAACGTCTCCTGGCCGGGCCCGTGGCCACGCACCTCGGCTGACGGCGAATACACGCGCATCAGCTCGAACGGAATCCGGTAACTCTCGCCGTTCGGGTACTGCAATTCGAGCACGCGCGATACCGCGTGCACGACAACGCCGGACGGAATCGGCGTCGTGGAAGTCAAACCGCTCATGGCTGCCTCGAATCGGTCATGCGTTGAATTTCCTCGCGCACCGCATTGTGCAGCAGCGAGGCCTGCGCCGCGCGCGAGCGCAGGAGCGCCTCGGAGACGCTGCGCTGGCGCGGCGCCCACACGGGCTGCGGGAAATGAGCATCGTTGGAAAAGCGCGGAATCACGTGCCAGTGCACGTGCGGCACCATGTTGCCGAGGCTCGCGAGATTCACCTTGTTCGGCTGCATCACGCGGCGAACGGCCCGCTCGACCGCATAGACCACGCGCATCAAGTGTGCCCGCTCGGGCTCGCCGAGATCGGAAAACTCGGCCACGTGCGCGCCCCAGATCACCCGGCAGAAGCCCGGGTAGTCGTGCTCGCCCGTCGCGAGCACGACGCGCAGCGCCTCGTCCTGCCAGAGCACCTCGCCGCCGTCTTCACGGCAAAACACGCATTCCATCGTCGCTCCCATGTGGACCGGCGCCGGCATGGCTGCGCCGGCGCCCGCTCATTTCCGGCCCGGTCGGGCGGTCGTCATGCCCGCATTAGACCAGCACGCGCTCGATCCCGCCATGGTTCGCCCGTGCGACATAATCGGCCATCCAGTTCTCGCCGAGCACCTGGCGCGCGA